>CP007053.1:1535714-1842857 GCA_000242935.3 Opitutaceae bacterium TAV5 | reverse complement strand
CTTTTTGCGGAACAGCGACATGATGCCGCTGATGGACAAAATGCCGCCCTCGATCACCGCCTGCTGCACCAGCCACTGCACGCCCATCTGCACGATGGTCTGGATGAGCGATTTCGCAAAAATATCGCCGAGGTTGATCAGGGCGTCGCCAAAGGAGGACGTGCCTTCCAGCCAGCCCCATATGCCGTCAGAGATTTCGGATACGGCCGAGCCGAGCGTGCCGCGCATCGTGTCCGCAAGCTGTTCGCCGCGGGAGCCGAGGCCTTCCGCCCACTCCATCATGCCCGTGCCCAGGCCGTCGCCGGTCTCCACGTAGTTTTTGTTGACGAGCGGGTCTTCCGTGCCGAGCGCCCGCTCGCCGAGCCCGCGCTGGCGCGTATCGTAAGCGGCATTACCTTTCTGCGCGGCAAGCTGGTTTCGGAGCGTATTGATTTCGGCCGTCAGCGCATCGACTGTTTTGTCACGCGCTGCCTGCGCCCCATCTACATTTTCCAGCGGTTTGTTTCTGGTATGCAGGAGGATTTCCGCCCGCAATTCCAACTCCCGCTCCAATGACTTGATGAGCGCCGCCCGCTTTTCCTCGGCAGTCAAGTCCGGCGCGGATTCGATTTCCTTTCGTTGCGCGATCACTCGCGCAAGATCGACCTCCGCGTCGCGCTGTTTTTCCAGGCGGGAGAAATCTGCCGCCGCATCCTGAAGGGCTTTTTGCTGGTTCCTCGCCGCGGCGGCCTGCGCTTCGAGTTGAGCGATGGCGAGGGCTCGCACCTGTGGCGGCTTTCCGTCGTCCGGAGCCGCTTTCGTCAATTCGATCAGGCGATCGCGCAGGGCGATTTCTTCTTGCAGCGATTTGAGAAGGGCCGGCCGTTTTTGTTCCGGGCTCTGGTTGGGGTCATTCTGGAGCGTCGCACGATCCAGCAACACCTTGTTGATCTCCGTCTCGGCAGAGAGGGTGTCCTCGATTTGCTTCGCCTTTTCCGCGGCGGATTCGGCATCGCGCTTGCGTTGTGCCTCGGCGGCGGCTTCGGCGTCCTTGCGCTGTTGCTCGCGGGCGGTCGCATCCTTCCATGCCTGGAGGCGCGCTTCTTCCGGCGCGTTCCAGGCGAGCCGGGTATTTGTCAGCGACTGGTCGAGCGAGCCGGGCGTCGTAAACCCCTTCCAGAGTTCGCTCGCAGCGGCCATCGTTTTCCCGATAAACTCGGCATCGTTGCGGGCGCTGGCCACGACCCATTGCCAGGCCTTGCCCGCGCCGCTGACGATGTCTTTCGCGCCCGAAGGGTCGCTGTCGCCCATGACATCGCCGATAGCCTCGCCGACCGCGATCGTCGCCTGCTGCTTGAGCTTTTCGATCGCCTTCTGCGCCTTGTCCAGGCGGGCGATTGTATCGTCGCTCATGATACGCCCGGCGTCTCCG
This sequence comes from Opitutaceae bacterium TAV5, assembly GCA_000242935.3. Classification (NCBI taxonomy): domain Bacteria; kingdom Pseudomonadati; phylum Verrucomicrobiota; class Opitutia; order Opitutales; family Opitutaceae; species Opitutaceae bacterium TAV5. Next base: position 1,841,446 of record CP007053.1, on the reverse strand, counting down.
ATCTGCCCGGCGAGGTTGTCGTAGCCCTCGCCGCCAAGCTGCTTGAGCATGTTGAGCAGCACGGGCAGTTGCCGCGTGCCGACCAGATGACCGGCCGCGCCAAAGGCTTTTGTCTGGTCGGAGGCGTTGAGCACGGCCTTGCCGATGGCCTCGAACCGACGCTCCACTGTCAGCCCTTCCAGTTCCGAGGCGCTCAGCCCGAGTTCGCGGTAGGCTTGCGCGGCGTTGCCCGCGCCGGTCCGCGCCTCGATCAGGCTGCGGTTGTTCGTGGCAACCATTTCCACCAGCTTCGCCTGGTCACCGCCCACATCGCGGATCACTTCGCCGAGCACCTGGTAGGCTTCGGTGGAGAGGCCCAGCGCTTCGGACTGATCCTTGACCTGCCCGGCCATCTGGAAGGAGCCGGCGACGAATTGCCGGAGGGAGCCGGTGAGCAGGTCCATGCCGCGGCGGGCCACGTCGATCGCCAGGCCTTGCTTGAAGAGCGCGGCCAGCCCCTGCGCTTCATCCTTCGCGTTCTTCGTCTGGTCGCGCAGGTTGCCCATCGACCGGACGGTCTTGTCGAGTTCTTCGAGCCGGGATTTTACGTCCAGGAGGATGGAGACTGTGTCTTGTTCGGGCATTCAGGTTACGCCGACGGGCGGCGCTTGGGTGTTTTGGTTTTGGATACGCTCCAGCGGCGGGCGGGCTTGTCGTCGCCGGTGGCGGCGAGGCCGTTGCAGCGGGCGAGCAGCTTTTTTTCGCGCTTCGTGTAGTTGCCCTTCACGCCGCTGCTGTTGTCGAGCGCGGCCGGGATCGCCACGATGAGGTTTTGCAGGTTGGCGAGCGCGGCGCGGGCCTCGGCGCGGTCGGTCTCGCGCTGGAGGAGGATCAACTGGCCGAGGTTCCAGGTGTCGAGGATGACATCCCAGGGCTGGCCTGTAACCCGGATCGCGCCAGTGACGAGAGCAGCAAGTCCGCCATGCGCTGCACCAGCGGCATCAGTTGTTCGTCCGCCCTCAGGATCAGCGGCGTCTGGAACTGTTTGGCGGCGATCTGCCTCTCGGCCCACTTCGCCGCCCTCGTAAAATTTAGCCGCTTCGCGGCCTCGTAAAGCTCTTCGTGGCTTTCGTCCGTGAGGTTGTCGGCCCAGCCGGGCGGCACGGGCTGCCATCCGGGGAAGGGCCGGTTTTGGCCCTCCGCGTCGTCGGTGTCGGGCACCTGGCAGACGAACTCCAGGAGCGCGGTCTCGTCGGTGCAGAGCTTGAGGACGGCCGGCATGTAGCGGACGGGCATGGCGCGCACGCGGGCCGTCACCTGGTTGCCGTCGATGAAGCGGGCGGTGATTTCCTCGCCGCCGAAGATGAGGTGGAGGGGCTTGGCTTTGGCAATAGTCATGTGAAAAGGGAGTGTTGTAGTGTGTTTTCGGTTACGACCGGAGGGACCGGTAAAAGCCGATCCAGTCGGCCTCGGTGGTCAGCGGGGACGCCGAGAGTTGCCGCCAGCGGACCCAGGCGGGCGTGCCGCTGGCATACGTGGGCAACTCCGTGATGTCGGCGGCGCGGGCGATGCGCAGCCAGGACTCAAGCGATTTCAGCGGGTCGCCGAGCACGGGAGGGCAAAGGACGACCAGCCCGGTGGACGTGAGCACGGTCTGGCGCGACAGGGCGACCGTCAACGCCGTGCGCATCTGGTCGAATTGCAGCGCCGTGAAGCCGGGAGGCAGGGGCAGGTCCTGCAATGCCGGCGCAATGGCCGGGCCGAGCGCGGGCGGCAGCACGTAGGGAGGCGGCGGCGTCCAGGGGACATCGAGGTCATCTTCCGCGTAGGAGAGGACAGCCGGGTCCGGTCCGAGAATATCGTCAAACTCGTCGGCACGAAGCGCGGCGGAGACAAGCAAGGCAGCGACGACCAGGACGGCGACGCCGAGGATGTGTGTCAAGGTGTTCATGCGGTGTATCGGGTTTTGTCTCACACGGAGGCGCGGGGGCGCGGACCGCGGCGCTGGCCGGGATCATCCCGCGCCTGCGCGCCTCCGTGTGAGGTGATTATCAGCCGCGGGCGATGATCTCGGCGAAGCGGGCGGAGAGCTCGCGCAGCTGGTCAATGCGGGCCTTGGTGGCGGGCGTCTGGTTGGACACCGTACCGATGCCGGCCTGTTCTTCTTCCAGGAGTTTCAGGGCCGCGGCGCGGTCGGTCGCCCAGGTGGCACGAACGCGCTTGTTGAACCAGGCATCGTAGCCTTTGTGAACCAGCCCGAGACCGAGGCAGCGCTTGTAATAGTCCGGAACAATTTCGTCCAGGAGGCCGAGGTCACGGGCGCGCTTGCCGACAGCGGAGGCAATGCCGCTGCTCGGCGAACCGGCCAGAGCGCGGAGTTCGTCGGCGGAGGCATAGTACTGGTGGTAGAAATACGCCTGGCTGCCATTGCTGATCGTGAGGAGTTTTGCCGCCAGGGCACGGTCCCCGGCATCGTCGGCGAACACCCTGGCGACTACGCCGTCAACGGTGTTTTTGTCGGAGAGGTGGCGCTTGATGAGCCAGGTGGCCGCCCCCGGGTTATCCAGGACGATCTCGTCAATGCTGTCGTTGATGAGGGCGGCAACTGCCTCCGCATGGAGGGCGTTATATTCCGCGATTGCGGCCTTGCGCTGCGCGGTGAGCGTGACGACGGCAGCGCTATCTTTTACGGCCTTGGCGGCGGCGATCTTGGTATTCCAGTCAGTGCTGATGACGCTGGCTCCGGTCTGGAGGGAGACGGCATCGCTGGTGGGCGAGGCGACGGCGAGGCCCGCGCCGAAAGCGAGAGCCGAGAGGATGAGGATGGATTTTCTCATGATGATTTACGGTTGGTGTTTGGTGTGAAATCCCGACGTATCGGGAAAGGTGTCACGGGGTAGGCGAGACGGTGCTCCAGGTGGGGACGATGGGATACCAGACCTGTTCGTAATCCGTGGCGGTGATGCGCTGATACGACCAGATGAGGCCGGCGTTGGTCGGCCTGATCGTGGCATCGACCGGCACGACGACGACGACGGCGGGAATGACCGCGCCGCTATTGGAGCGCATCGCCCAAATGCTTTGGTCCGTGCTCTGCTTGCGCCAGCGCCGCTTGTCCGTCCAGCCCGTGTCAGTAAAGTAAACGGTCGGGACGGGACCGGTCTGGCTTGTGATGATCGTCCGCGACGGGTCGGGCGAGTGATAATACAGATACAGGTCGGTAAACGGCGCGTGTTCGCCAAAATTCGAAAGGCTCGCTTTTAGTTCGAAGTCGAAAAATCCGGGACCGATCGGGATGATGAAAATGGCGTACTGCGGCCGGTCATCGATGGCGGCGCGGGTCGAGGCCGGCGTCATGGCCCGGTTGGTGACTGTGCCGGCCGTCGCCTCGGCGGTCGAGGCAGCGGGGACTGTGATGGTCCGGTTTGCCGTCAGGTTGCCGCCGCCGGTGGCGAGACCGCTCGCGCTAATCGTGCGAGATGTCGGCACATAGCCGGACAGGTCCGAGAGGAAGGCCAGCGTGCCGGATTCGGCGCGCATCATCACGACGGGAGGAGCGGACGGCGGCACAGTCGGCATTGCCTGCTCTGAGGACAGGAAAACGCCGCCCTCGAAACGGATGGCATTTTCCGCGCCCACGATCAGGCCGCCGGAGGCGATCGTGAGCGTGCGCCCGGGGCCGAACGTGAGGTCTTCGCGGATTTCATCCGTGTTCGGATTTTTGGTCACCGGGCCGCTCTGGCCGAAGACAGAGACCGGAGGCCAAAGAGCCAGGAGGCCGGAGAGGATGAGTAGTGATTTTTTCATGACGTGATCAGATCATCACAAAGACGACGGGGTTTTCGTCCGCGTCGAAGTTGGCGGGATGGACGATGCCGGGATGGGCTTCCTCGTCCGTGCCGGAGCGCACGCGGTAGCTTTTGAGTTCGTCATTGACGACGCCTTGCAGGACGGTGCCGGCATCGGCAATGGTCGCCTGGATGGTGGAGAGGGAGCCGATGCCGGAGAGGCCGACGAAGGCGGGCTTGAAGGTGGAGGACATGAGCGGGATGGCGGGCGGTTCGGTGGGTTGCCCGCCGATGGGAAGGGCGGGCTGGTTGGTGGGCGGGCCGAAAGGCGAAGCGGCGATCGGCTGCGCGGGCTGGTCGGTGGGCGGGCCGAAGGGCGATGCGCCAATCGGCAGCGCCGGTTCTTCGGTGAAATCGTCGGTGAAAATCATCGGGTGTATTGGTTTTCCGGTTACTGGCCTCCGGACGCCGGAGGCCGGTTTTTATTCCAGTTTTCCCGTGTTGAGCGGGGAATAGAGCACGTCGGCCTCCACATCCACGTCCACGGGGTTTTCCCCGAAGGCCACATCACCGGGGATGTTCATGGCGACAAACACGTCCAGGACATTGATGCGCTGGTTGCGCTGGTTGTATTGCTCCAGCTTCATCCAGGTGCGGACGATGGCCTCGCCGGAGAGCGGGTTGTACTGGCCTCCCTCCTCCGGGCTGGCCGGCAGGGTCTGTGTGCTGAGGAGCATCTGCCAGACGATGTTGCTCAACTCCATGAGCTTCCCCTTGAACTTGATGCCGGTCTTCGTGGTGATCTTGTCGTAGAGTACGCGCATGCCGGGGGCCGGGGCGTTGAAATCGACGGTTGTGCCGGTGTTGGTGATGGTCCAGTCGGCCACGCCGGTATCGAACCAGGCGGCGGGATCGTCGGGGCCGGGCTTCCGGATGCGGGATGCCTGGCCGCCGGGCGCGGGGAGCGTGAAGGGCGTGCCGACCGGCACGATATAACTATGGGCTCCGATGATGGTGCGTTCTGTCTGCATAGGTGTATTGGTTTATGTGTTACGGATGACGGGTGAGACTGTCAGTGGATGGGGCTCGGGGCGACGTAGGGACGGGGGGAAGGGGCGGACCAAGGCACGGTGGGGGTGAGGATGGCGGAGCCGGCCGGGGACTCGTAATTGATGACATAGCACTCGCGGCCGGGGCTGTCTTTCACGTCGTCGGCCGGCACGTCGATCGGGCGCATGGCCGTGGGCACGATGCAGACGTAAGGCATGCCGAGTTGCGGCGTCTCCAGGAAGTGTTCGACCACGCGGTCGGCCATGCGGAGGATGCCGATGTTTTCCGGCCCGCCGAAGGTGGCGTCGTGGCCTTTCTCCGCCCAGTCGCGGTCGGCGATGAGCAAGTCGAACGTAATATCTTTTTCGCTACGGATCGTCCGACCTTCCTTGATGTTCTCGTAATTCTCGCCGCCGGGCACGATCAGGCACACGCGCTGGTCAAGGATGAGCAGGTTTTTCAGCGCCTCCTTGAGCTTTTTGTTGATGTGCATGTCGATCGTCTCGAACAGCGGGGCGCTCTCGGGATCGGCGGGATCGATGCGCAGCGTGGCAAGGGAAGCCTTGACGGCCTGCATGATGTCGAGTGTGGCGATGTAGGGCATGGTTACGGGTTGTCTGGTGTGGCTTTGGCGGCGCGCTCGGCGCGGATTTCGGCGACGCGGCGCAGGGCGGCCTGCACGGCGGTTTCGGTGACCATCGGGCCGGGCGGCAGGATGGAAGGATCGGGCCGGTGGCGGGTCTGGCGCACCAGCCAGAACATGACTTCGCCGTCGCGCAGTTCCTTCGCCTTGACCGTCGTCTTGATGGAGCCGTCCTTTTGCTTGCGGCGGACAAACCGGATGGCGGTCGATGCGCGGCGGACGAGGGCCGGGCGGAGCGCGCCGTTTTTGTCCATGACGATGGAAAATTTCAGGTCATTGAACTCGCGGGCGCGCAGGCCGTGCGCTTCCGGCTGGTCTTCGTCGGGGAGCGTCAGGTATTTTTTTCCGGGCCGGGGCTTGACGACGCCGCCGGGCAGGCCGCCCGAGCCGAACCGGCGCAGGCGTATCCCCGTTTGTGTGGCAGAGATGGCCGCGCCGAAATCCGTCTTGTTGACGGTGACGCTGCGCGCCGCCTGCTGGTAGTAAGGCACGCGGCCGTGCCGGTGCCGCTCGTTGTTGAGGTCGAAGAGCCACTGGCGGGTAAGGTTGCCGACGCCGCGGCCCATGACCATCGACAGGTTGTTGGCGCGGATGTCGTCGCCGAGGGCGGCGAGCAGGGGCGACACTTCGTCGCGGTCAAAGGCGATCGCCATGCCGGTACTCATGCTGCCGCCTCCTTTCCGGAAAAATGCAGGACGCTGACCGCATCGAACGAGGCGAGGCCGCTGTCCTCGATCGCCTCGTGCAGCCATTGTTCGCGGACGGCCGGCTTGGCCTTGAGGTCTTGCGCGAAGCCGTTGCGCAGCGGCGTTACCGGCGTATCGATTTTCATGAGACCGAGGGCGATGGCTTCCGTGCGGTCGCTGTCGCGCAGGTCCATGTTGGAGTGGATGGCGAAGGGTGCCCAGCGGTTGCCGAGGCCATCGGGAAACAGTTCGGGGTTGCCGAGGTTTTCCCACACGGGGTCGGTCTTGAGCGCGATCATGCGGCCGCCCTTCGCGGGCGGGCCGCCGGCCTTGATCCAGCGGGCGCCCCAGTCGCGCTCGGCCTCCGGCCCGCCCTTGGGCGTGGCGCTCCGGAAGAGCTCCTGCGCCGGGTAGGCCTCCAATACTTCGGGCTCCATGCCCTGTTCGTGCCAGCCCGCGCCGCGGGCCATGTTGACTTGCGTCTCGATGATCGTCTGGCGGCGGATGATGCTGGTGAGGTCCAGCATGGTGCCCTGCTTGCCTTCCGGGGCCTTGTAGCCTTCGGCTTCGAGGCTCTGTTTGACGGCGAGCATTTCGGTGGCGATGTCGCTCTCGCCGCGCAGGATCGCGTCCACGCCGGCCCCGATCTGCTGGAGTGTGTTGATGCTGGTGAGCGTGGCCGACCAGAGCGCATGCTGCTTGATGCCGCTGTCGAACTGGCGCATGTCGGCCGTCCGGCCCGTGGTGGGCAGGAGCGAGCGGACGGCGAGAGCGTCGATCGCTTCATCAAAGGTCATGGGCTCGTGTATCAGCATGATGGATACTATTTTGGCGTTTCAGCTTTTCGAGAGGTGCCGGGCGATCCACTCGGCGACATGCGGGCAGACGGCGTTTCCGGCACCGAAAATTTCCGCAAGGTTGGCCGCATCCAGTCCCTGGCAAAGCCCTGCGTCATCAGACATTCGCCCCCGCTCAACCATCGAATGCCATCCGTTTTCCTCAGCGACGAGAAGCTGGCCGCCCAGAGTAATACGGGCCGGCGTGTTGCAGGCCTGTAGAGTATACCCAGGCCATGCATCCGCGAGCCGTGAGCCTTCGACCGGCGCAATCGCGCTAGGTACTGCCTCCACTGGTGCGGCATCAGCCAGCAACTCGATTGAGGGGTAGCGTCCAAGACCTGCGACCAGGAAGATGCGACGACGGCGCGAGGCGCTTCCGAAATATTGAGCGTCAAGCACGCGCCAGAATCCCACATACCCGCACTCGGCAAGGTTCCGGATGACTTCCTGAATGTCTGCGCAATCGTTGGAATGGAGCAGCGCAGCGACGTTTTCCAGGACCACCCAAGCGGGTTGAATTTCCCGGAGGATACGAACCACTTCGAAGAAGAGCCCGGAGCGTTTACCGGCAAGGCCGACAGCGGATTTGTCTTTCCGGTTATAACCGCAAGTGGAGATGTCCTGGCAGGGGAAGCCGGCCGTGATGCAATCGACCTTGCAAAGTTCCTGCGCGCCGACTGCACGCACATCCTCAAAGCGGGCGGCATGGGGAAATCGGTGAGCAAGCACAGCCCGGTTGAGCGGGTTGATTTCGACCTGCCAGGCCGTGCGCCAGCCGGCGCGCTCGAAGCCGAGATCGAAGCCGCCGATGCCCGCGAAGAGCGAGCCGATTGTGAGACTTTTATCTTGACTGTCATGTTTTTGCGGATACGATTGGCTCGTGGCTCGTGGCTCGTGGCTCGTGGCTCGTGGCTCGTGGCTCGTGGCTCGTGGCTCGTGGCTCGTGGTTTTGCGTTTGGCATCAGGCATCAAAGAGGAATTTTTTCGTCGGAGCCCCAGAATCCGGGGGCGCTTTCGGGCTGCACATCGGGCTCGACGGGATCGTCGGGCATGGAGACGAGGAGCTTTTTATCGCGCAGGCCGATGAGGGTGCTGTAGGCGCGGGCGACTGCCTCGCTTTGGTCTTTGGTCAGATCGATACCGAGGCGGCCCAGCATGGGCGCGATGATCAGATAGCAGGTGTCGATCTTGAGTTCGGGAGGGATGGCCAGCGGCGTGGCTGACACGCGGTTGGCCGTGTTGCTGGCGATGTAGGAGCGCACCTTGTTGACTACGTCCACCGCCACCGGCCCGAACGGGTCTGCCTGCCCCGCGGCAAGGGCCTTGGTGCGCAAGGCCTCCATTTGCTTGGCGAGCAGGTAGTCGTTCAGGTCGGCGGCGGTGAGCGTGATCCACTGCATGATGCGAGGCGGTCGGGTTGCGATCAGGCCTCGGCGGTCTGTGTGAGGCGGCGGCCGGTGGCGGGATTGCCGACTGCGCCGCCGAACATCAGGGCGATGCGGGCGGTGGCCGTGGCAAGGTCGTGGTTCACGTACTGCACGAGCTGCACGGCGATATTGGTATCGGGATTGATGACCGTGGAAACCACGCCGTTGCTCGCGCCGGGCAGGGCCTTCGTGTAATCGCTCGGCACGCGGGTGGCGAGGGCGAGCGATTCGGAGGTGCCGGCGAATCCGGCCAGGCTGGCCGCGACCGGCAGGCTGACCGCCTCGTAAGGCGTGAAGCCGGCCACGGGCGGCAGGCGGTATTCCGTGATGTATTCGGGCTTCTGGTACGCGGCAAGCTGCACCAGCGTGGCGTCGCCGCCCAGTTGCTCGAAAAAATCGGGGTTAAGCAGGAGGAAGCGCCCGGCGGGGTGCACCTTGTCCTTGTTCATTTCCTTCGCCATGCCGGAGACGGCGCGGCGGGTGAACAGGGAGAGTTTGGACGCGGTGGACTTGGCGAAGTTGGCCGCCGTGATCAGCGAGAACAGATGATTGATCACTGCGGTGCCGATCGCGTAGTGGGCGCTCTCGGACTGCTCGCCGAACAAGTCTCGGGCCGTGCTCGCCAGTTCGTTGACGTTGAAAGTCAGCGGCACGCCGATGTGCTGGTCGATGGTGATGTCGACATCCTGCGTGTTGGCATTGTTGTTCCCGTAGCCGTTTGCCGTAGTGTAGCTATTGGCGACGAGCGGGCCGCGAAGGCGCGTCTTGATCGTCTGCTCGAAGGCGGCGTTCTCGCTCGAAAAGTTCGTCGTGATAGCGCCGAGAAACGGATAGGAGAGCTTGAGGAACGAGAGGCTGCGCTGCGTCACGAGTTCGGGCGCAAGGGTGCCGAGGTCATGCGCGGCGAGGATCGGGCCGAGCGAGAAGCCGGGCTTGAACAGCGGCGCGATGTCTTTCGCGTAGATCGCGGAGCGATCCAGCGCAGCCTTCGCGGCATGGTAGCCCTTGAGCACTTCGACGGGGCCGGCCTTGGCGGTGATGTGACCGCCGGCATCCGTGACCAGGCGGGTCATGTCGTTGCCCGGAAGACCGTCCAGCAAGGCGGCGTTGGCGGGATCGGCCTCGATCAGCGCGACCCACTTGGCCTTGATGGCTTCATCCTTGGCGGGGAGCGCGCCGCGTGCGACGGCGGCGTCGACCTTGGCGGCGGCGTCGGCTTTCACGCGGGCGGTTTCCTTGGCTTCGAGGGTTTGCAGGCGTTTCTGCAACTCGGCGTTTTGTTCCTTGGCCAGGATGGCTTCGGACTCTTTTTCCTTCGCCTCTTCGGCGGCTTTGGCGGCGGCTTCGTCAGCGGCCTTTTTCTTTTCTTCTTCGGTCATGGTGGTGTCGGATTCGGGTTGGCGGTCTTTTGCCCAGAGCGGAGCCTGGGCGTGAAAGGCGGGGGCGTTGACGAGGCCGCCCATGTTGAGCGGCGCGCCGATGACGCGGGCGGGCGTGGAGTCGTCCACGTGGAAGGCGGGGGAAAAGCTCCGGTAGTCTTTGCCGATCACGGCAGCGGAGCCGGATGCGCTCCAGTCCACGGCGGCATAAACGCCGGGCTTCTTGTCGCCGGTGCCGGCTTCCCACCGGCAGGACTTCGGCCAGGCGCTGGCCACGGTGTCGTTGTGGTCGAAGTCGAAATACGGTTTCCGTTCCGTGCGCAGGTGCGCTTGCAGGGCGGCATTCACCACCGCCGCGGTGTCGGGGCCGATGGCAACCGTTTTTGTCACGGGCTCCCCGTCCTGGCTGGCGTTGATGGTATGGGTGCCGGCCGGGAAGATCATGATCTCGGCGGGGATTTCCGTTATGTCGCCCAGGGCTTGCGGCGTGTCGAAATGGGCGAGGATCGGCGCGGGCGAGGTGTCGCGGGCAAGTATTGCGTATTTCATTTCCGGTTACGGGTTGCGGTTTGCGGTTTGCGAAAGGGAGCGGACGGCGGCGGCTTCGGCGAAGCCGGTAAGGAAGGCGGGGGCGAGGATGCGCTCGAAGGCCGGCGCGGCGGCGGGCACGCGGGCCAGCGCCTCGCGGGCGAGCACCGGGAGCGCGGCGCGGAATTGCGCGAGGGCGGCGCGCTGGTCCGCCTCGTCCGGGATGTCGGAGATGGCGGCGAGGCGGCGCAGGATCGGCTCCACGACGCCGCGCACGGCCGGCGCGGCCTCCCGCACGGCTTCTGCGGTGTAGATGGCATCGCTCTCCCTGTCGGCGGCCAGCAGTTGCTTCGCCATGACTGGCGGCCGGGACTGCCCGCCCGGGGCGGCAGAGGGAACGCCGGGGCCGGCGGCGACGGGAGCGCGGCCGACGATGACGGCCTCGCCATCGACCGGCACGGGGATGCCGTGGCGGTCGTAGAACCAGGCGCGGGGAAGCTCGATGCCGGCATCGAGCAGCACCTTGTCGCGCTCCGCGAGCTTGAGCGGGTCCGGCTCGTCATCGACATCGGCGACGATCACCGGCGGCTCGTCGGTATTGCCCCAGTTGGCGCGCAGGATCGCGGGCACAAGCTGGTAATTGAGCAGGTCCGCGCACCACTGCGCGGCGCCTTGCAGGCGGTCGGCGCGCACGCTGCCTTGCAGGCCGGCCGCGCCGCCGCCGAGGCCGGCTTTCTGCGCCGCGCCGGAGAGCTCCTGGCCGAGGATGAGCAGGTCGCACGCCTTGTCCGCGAGCTCCTGGACGACCACCTGCGGGTTGCCGGTGGCGTTTTGCGCGGCTTCCTTGAACTCCAGTTTCGTGCCCTCGGGGAAAGCGCCATAGCCGCTCGCGCCCATCGCCGCCAGCATGTCGCGCAGGAGCGCGCCGAGATGCGGCTGGTTCTTGTCGTAGGTCGCCCAGCGGAAGGGCACGCCGAAAATCTGCGCATTGGAGAGCAGCCACTCCCAGCCGAACGTAATGCCGGCCCAGTACGGCACGAGGCAGCGCAGGATGGCCGTGGCACCCGGCGCACCGGTACGCGCCTGCCAGATGCCGACGAGGAAGCGATCGGGCGGGAAGGGTTGCCAGCCGGTGCCGTCCTGCGTGACCAGGCCCAGTTCGGTGCCGGTCGCATTCCAGCCGTAGCGGCGGGAGGCGAGGACGTGCGAGCAGCGCGGCAGGATGCCGTCCGGCGTGCGCCCCCAGTGGATTTCCAGCGCGGAGGTGCCCTTGCCGTAGGCATCGAGCGCGTGAAACAGCGTGTCCTCGAACGAGAGTTCCAGGGTGCCCGGCTTCGGCCACCACTGGCGCAGGGACTGGTCAACCAGCGCCGAGCGTTCCTTCGCGCTCGCCGTGGCGGGCTTTCCGCGCTCGGCGCAGGGGTTGACGATATAGGTTGCGCGGGAGGCGGCCCGGCGCAGTTCGGAAAGATTTTTCGACAGGCGCGGCCAGGTGTCCTCCATGAGCGCGAACAGGTCCCATTGCGCATCGAGGCTGCCGGCGGCCGCCTGCTCAAGGACGAGGCGCGCTTCGGCCGGGGACATGCGCCGGCTGGCGAAAAATCCGCCCGCCCGGAAGTCGAGCGTCGTGGCCTGCGTGACGGCCTGCTCCACCTTGCCCGAGACAAGCGCACGGCCGGCCTTGCCGACAAGGCGCAGGGAAGCGGAAAGGCGGGCGAGGATCGGCGCGCTCATGCCCTGCCCTCCCCGGCCGGCCGGCCGACGTTGCCCGAAATGCGGTTGGCGGTCGCTGCGCAGGACCGCTGCAAACGGCATTGCAGCGCGTTGCAAGGCATGTCCGGGCTCAAATATGGGGGTTGATGCCCCAAAAAGGCTTTAATCGCGTTTTTCGGCATTTTTAGAAATGGCAGTACGGGCGGGAAAAAACGGGGCCGTTGGGCTTGCCCAGGACCACGGCTTGCAGGTCGGCGACGGTGAAGGTGCCGGGGTGAAGGATGGGGGCAGCGGAGCCGATCGCCTCGGCGAGGCCCGAATAGGCGTTGGCGAGCAGGAAATGGTTTTCGATGTCATCGAGGTAATCGCCCACCTCGCCGGTCTTCTGGTTTTTCTCGCGTTGCGAGCCGGCGAGGAAATGCGATGACACGGTTTCGAGGATGCCCGGCGCGCCCGGCGTCTGGATGGGCAGACGCATGGCAGGATCTTTCCGCACGCTGGCCTTGCCGTCCGGCCCCTTCACCACTTCCACGACGTTCTCTGTCGGGGTCAGGAACTCCCGCACCACGCGATCGATGCTCTCGAACCGGTTGCAGGCGATCATCGGCACGAACTTGGTGAGACCGCCTTCGAGAAACTCCACCGCGCCCTGATCGATGCCCGCGCCAAGCTGGTTTTTGGTGAAGCGGACGACGGCGCAGCGCAGGCCGCTCCATTGCTGCGTGCGGCCATCCCACACCAGGCCGGAAGGAAATTCCACATGCGTCTCCTTGCTCTTCCAGTCCACGTTGCGCGGCCAGGCTTCGGCTTCGAGGTTCGACAGGCCATTGAGCAGCAGGGCGAGCGTGCGCGCCTCGCTGACCGCGGGGCGCTCGTCGATGAAGAGGGTGCTGATGCCCATCACCTCGCACAGGATGGACACACGGGAGACCACATCGGCAACGGCGATCTGCGCGGCATGGATGAGGCGCTTGTCCGCCGCGCTCTTGACCTCGCGGGCGAGGAACCAGCAGCGGTCGCCTGTATCCAGTCCGGCATAACGGGCCACATCCTCGCGCCGGGCGCTCATGTAGAACGGATCGACCTTGCGGGCGCGGTCGAGGATTTCCGGCGAGAGCGCCTGCGATGCGCTCTTGGGCATCGCCTGGCGGTCGCACCGGAAGGTGATCATCTCTTCCGCATCGCCCACGGCGCGCACCCAGTGGGCCACGATCTGTTGCAGGTCGATGGCCGGCGTGCCGATCTGCGCCACGCGGAACGTGAAAAGCTGCATGCGCAGCTTGCCCGGCACGCGGTGATGCCAGAGCGGGCGATCGCAATCCAGCGGCTCGCCCGTCTCCGGATGCGCATAATAGTAGTGACCGCCGGGCACGTAGGTGGCGACGACCTCGTCGCTGCCGGGGCGGCGGAAATCGCCCTCCCACCCGAACACGGGATCGTCCGGACGCGGCGTGCCGGTGACGGCGCACCGGCAAATCTGCGGCCACGACTCCTCCGGATTGATGAAGCCGGGCGGCACTTCCAGGACATGGCGATGTCCGTAGTCTGTTTTTACATACCTTTCGGCGTCGAATGTGTCCCAGGTGAGGGCGGTGGCGACAAGGGTGACGCCCTGCGAGCCGGATGCCCACACCTTGTTTTGCCCGGCCCCGTGCACGCGCTGCGTGCCGATCTCCAGGTGGAAGCGCGTGGCGGATGCCGTCATGCGGCCCGAGACGTATTTAGCCATCGCGGGCTTGATGTCGTCTTTCTCGTCCTCGATCACCACGTCGGCCGTGAACGAGGTCGGCGGTTTTTGCAGCCCGCGGAACATGCCCACCGCCTTGCGCTTGCCATCCGTGACGAGAAACGCGCCCTTGGTGTTGACGGCCTTGCCCGACTCGTTGACGGCCCGGCCTATCTTCGTCATCTGCGCGAACCAGCCGATCTGGTCGATCACGTCGGGCCGGAACTTGGCATCCACGATGTCATCGGCGAGGCCGTCATCGGGCAGGTAAACGATAGGGTTGAGGAAACGGCACGCGGAGACGTAGGCGGAAAGGGCAAGCTCCAGCGTGGTCTTGCCGAACTGCGCGCCGCCGGCCAGCGCCAGCTTCGCATCCTTGAGCGGCACACCGGTCTTGCTGCCGAGAATGTGATCTACGAGATGGACAATCTCCTCAAGCGCGGCGCGCCCCGTGAAAGTATAGGGGCCATACGTGCCCGCCGCCTCGCCGCTCTGTATGCGCACGCGCATGACTTCGGCGAGGAACTGGTGGAACGACGCCACGCGGGGCATGTTGGGCACGGCCTGCGGCGAGACCTTCGCATCGAGCCGGGCGAGCGCGGATTTTTTATGACGATCGCGATCGGCCATCAGTCATCCCCTCCCGCGCTGCGCATGACCGCCGCCTTGAATCGCTCGAAAAGCTGCAAGGCCTCGGCATTGCCCTTGATCTCCGCGTGCAGGGCGTCGAGTCCCTTTTCGATGTCGCTCTTCACCTGCTGGCGGAATTTTTCCAGGTTGAGCGCCAGTTCGCGTTTCTTGATTTCCAGCTTCGCGGATTCCCCCAGGACTTTCGCCAGCGTGGCGAGTTCATTGATGCTCTCCGCGCCTTCCATGCGGGCGAGAATGAACGCCTTTTCCCGGACGAGCCGGAGGGTGGCCTGCTCGAAGTTCGCCCCGTCGCCTTCCGCGCTGGCGCAGATGGCCTCGGCAAACTCCCGTGCATGGTCGCGCTCCTCCAGACTCCGGCAGGTGGCGTAAAAATTCTGTATCGCGCCTTTCGATACCTTCACGCCGAAATCCATATGCACGCGCTCACGGGCGTCCTCGTAGGACACGTTTTCCTCCAGCAGCCAGCGGCGAAGCGTCTCCTGCTGGTGTTGCGGGAGCGACTTGAGCTTGGAGTCTGAACGCGGTTTTTTCATCGGCGGGCGAGGCCCCCCCGGGTCAAAGGATTGCAGCCGGCCGGCAGCGTGGGGGGACAATGGAAAACCCCCGTATTGCTTTCGCACGCCAGGCAGCGTGCGCCCTGTGTCACCGGGGAACCGGCCGGCTGGTTATCATGGTTACGGCCCCGGGACGCCGGGGAAGCGGTAACGGTGATGCTACGACGGGCACGCACCACGGAGCGGTGTTGCAGCGAGAATGTCATGCGGTCTCCGGCTGGCGTGCCGGCGTCGTAGCAAATCTGGTCGGGAAAAATCATTTCAGGGAAAGCCTGCCGTTGGTGGTGATTTTCCAGGCGTTGAGGTCGCGATCCTGAAGGTCCCAGGTGTCGGCGACGTAGTCGGCATAGCCGTGATCGCGCAGCCAGACGAGCTCCTGCACGAGGTCTGCCTTGGTCACCTCGGGGATGCGCTGCTTGACGAGCAGCAGCAGCGAGCCCTCGGTCAGCATCTCGGGCGCGGAGGCAAGCTCGATGAGGATGGTTTTGCGGATGAGGACGGGATTCATTTTTTATCGCGTAGTGCGTTTGTGATTACACCGGTCAGGTGCCGGGTCTGTTCATCCATCTTGTCGTAGATGCGGATTATCCGCTTCTCGCCGTCGTCGGACACTTTCACCAGAGCGGCTTTCACCTCGCCGGAAAACAGCTCGAACTCGCGGCGGGTGACGAACTGCACATGCAGGGGCGGCTTCGCCCGCGGCTCCACTTCGCCGGCCTCCTCACGGGCGCTCTTGCGCAGCTTCATCCAGAGGAAGAGCATGATGACTGAGGACGCGACGAATTGCGCGAAGAAGAGCGGCGTGACGAAGGCGGGAAAATCCATCGGCGGGAGGGCGGGCGGGTGACGTGCGGGTTATTTGACGACGGCTTCCTTGACGGCCGTGGCCACGCCTTCGGCGGCGTCGCCGATGGCGGCTCCGGCGGCCTTCACGGTATCGCCGAGGGCGGCTCCAGCCTTGGCATTGTTCTCGCCGGCCACGGCGAGCGGCGCGCTGGCATTGCCGGTGATCGAGTCCGCGGCCAGGGCAATGTCACCGAAGCGCAGACTGAGGTTCTGAAATTGCGTGTCCTTGGCGATCGTGACGGCGTAGGAAGCGCCGGCGGGGGAGGTCACGCGGATCGTGGTCGCCGCATCCTGCGGCGAGTTGTGCTTGAGCAGCGAGCAGCCGGGAGCGGCGAGCAGCGCGGCGGCGAGGAGGGCGAGCGGGATCAGTGTCTTCATGGTGTCCTTGACATTCGGATACGGTTGCGGAGGTTTTTTCTCCACGCGACCCACCCGAAGGCGCGGACCGCGAGGTAGATGGTGGTGCGGGGCACGAGGCCCACGCCGAGGGCGCGCATGGCGCGCAGGAAGATGCGGTCCGCCAGCACGCGGGGGATGAGCGGCCAGCGGCTGTTGTGCGGGCAAAAATGCTGGTGCCGGTAGAGCCAGTCGTGGACGACGGCGGCGAGGGTGTAGCGGCCGAAGGGAGGAAGAATCCGCCAGAAGATGCGGGGGACCGACGCGAGGTCGGTGACAAAGCCTTTCTTTACAAAAAAGTACTCGAACTCGTCATGCACCGGGAAGTCCGAGAGCACGGCAAACTTGAGCTCGTACTCGGCGAGCACGCGCAGGCCGAGGGGACGGGGGAACGTGCGCTCGATGCGGCGGCGGCGCAGGGTGAGTGCGCTGGGCTCGTGGACGATCGGAACCGCAACACCCGCGCTTGAACCGGCGGCGGTTTTTTGCTGTAGTGGATTTTCGGTTGTGTCGGGCATCGGTTGGAAGGCCCCATGATGCACCGATCCCCGAAAAGCGGTTAGCCCCCCATTCCGTCCATTCCATCCATTCCCGGAAAATTTCACGAAAGCCGGAAAATCCGGGCACGAAAAAGCCCGCTGCGACTTGGCAGCGGGCTTGCAAGGGCGATGCAGGGGGCGGTCAGTTCGCCCACGAGCGCCAGCGCGTCAGCTTCCAGTCATTGAAATGGTAATACGTGCCGAGGCTCCCGTCGTGGTAGTAGCACACGAGGTTTCCGTCTTCCATCGCGCCGGCCACGGTAACGATGCCCATGCGGGGAAAGATGGCTTTGAGCAGTTCCCAATCCATGCCGGCGGCGGGCTTCCCGTTGCGGATGCGCTCGCGCAGGTCGTCGGACAATTCGGGATGCGCGGCAATGTAAGCCTCGCGGCTCTTCACGGCTTCCGCCGCCCATTCCTTCGACACGGAAGCGTTGAGTATCCTTTCCCTGGCCTGGGCCATTTCTGCGTTATGTTTTGCCAGGAAGGCCTGACGCTCGGCGACGCGGGCCGCAGTCGCGGCGCGGTTTTCGGCATACATCCTCTCGGCTTCCAGTTCGGATTTCGTCGGCGGCCTCGGCGAGGCAGAGGAGTAGAGAGGCTGTGGACCGGCACCATTCGCGCAGCCGCCCAGCAGGAGGCCGACGAGGGGGAGAAGTGTGAGGAACGTTCTCATGATAGGAAACATGACGTGTCGTGAATCACGACGGTTTCAAGCGGATTATGGGAGCGACGAGGGACTCGATGCCGTGCGACAGAAATTCATCCAAGGGATGGCGCGTTTCTCAATATACTGCAATCGGCGGGTAAAATCGGCCAACTGCTTTCTCATGCCATCAGCCTCTTCCTTCATGGCGGAGATTGTTTGTTCCCATCCTCCGGGCTCAGCCCTCATTTCCTCCGAAAGTGTATCAAGAATCATCTGACATTTCTTGTTGTTTCTTATGCCGGTGATAGCAGCGGAAACGGTGTTTTTGCCAAAGTTGTGCTTACGTTCCCATTCTCGCTGCGTTGTTCCCATACGGCGGAAAAACTCATGGGCTGATTTTGCTGTGATGTTGTAGCTTTGGACGGGCGGGGCTTCGCCGAGGCGAAGGCTCCGGTATTTATCCAGCACGCGCCAGTTGCGCCCATTGTTTACCCATCGGCGATAGTGCCGGTAAATGGATTGGTAGGAAAATCCAGGTCGTTTTTTCTCTCCGGCATCCGTCGTTTTGTAGTGCTCAGCAATGTACTGGGCGCGCTGGAATGGGGATGGTGATTTATCCATGTCCATCACCCAGTCGAGAAGATGGATGATATAAGTGCGTCGAGTTTCATCCAGAGCCTGAAACTCAGGGTCGTCCTCACATGGGCGATAAGGTTGTAGGGGCGACGGTTTTTTTTTCCGGCGGGACATGGCGGGATTCTTAGCCTGTTCGCACGCGAACAGTCAGCCTAAAATTTTTTGTCCTCCGGAGGAACTTCCAGTGCTGACAGGCGAGAAATATCCAAGTGGAGACACACTTGCCCCCATGCGAATCCCAGCCCGCCAGGGACGCGCTCGGCAGCATCCAGATAAGCAGACACGCGGGATTCGATTTGCTCGCGTGTGATTGACGGGGGAGGGAGGCCATAGTCAGCAGAGGGAAGAATCGACACAGGCGATTTCATACGTCCTCGAACATAATCAGACGTTACGGCTGGCTCCCGTTCAGCAACAATCCCTGCCCGTTGCTCCGCCTCAAAGAGCTTTTTCCATGCCTTCGTGGTAATCGGATTCCTCCCCCCTCGATAGCTGTAAAGCATCGCCCGAGAGATTCCCATCTTCGCGGGCACCTCCTCTAGCCCACCGAGACGCGCAGCAAGTCTGTCAGTGCGCAAAATAAATGTATGAAAACCGTCTGATTTTTCTTGCATGTCTGAAATCCTATGTCTGATTTTTTGGATGTTCGCACGCGAACTGTTCGCGAGCGACGCGAAAAAACACTCATGATGACCGCAAGAGAAGCCAAACGAATCATGCGCCGCCGGGGATGGAGTTACCGGACGGCGGCTCCCCGCCTCGGCGTGTGCTACCAGCACCTGAGCGATGTGCTCAACGGCCGCCGCTCCTCCCGCGCACTGATCGGACGCGTGGCGGCCTTGCCGGAACAGCGAAAGGACGCGGCCTGATCCCATGTCCGCCGAGCAGCTACAACTCTTTGCCAGTCTCGACTTCCCCGGCCGCAGTACGCTGATGCTCGGGGAGATCGCCGACCGGCTGGGCTGCTCGCACCGGCATCTGCTCAACAAGATCGATGACGGCTCGCTGGTGATCATTGACCTCGCCACCAGCGGGCGATCCCGCCGCACCGCTCGCGTGCCGATCGAAGCCTACCGCACCTTCATCGTGAAGCACCTGAGCGGCCCCATGGACGCACGCATGCAATTCCTGAAAGACCTGCCCCGCCCCGTTCTCGCCGAACTTTTCGAGGAAATCAAGGCGCTCCTGAAAGCCTGAAACACGTAACCAAAAACAAACTACATCCGATGAAACTCACCCTGTCCAACGATCTCGTTTATACCGTCTGCCGCAAGTGTGCGCGAGACCTCTATTCCTTCCGGCTTGCCCGGCTTAACCTCCTGCATGATCCGCAATGCGCCGCCCTCGGCGAGTATGACCGCGAGCGCGGCGAGCACGCCCGCGACGCCATCCGCGGGCTGCTCCAGTCGGCGGAATCCACCGATGACCGCCGGATGCTTCACATCTATCTCCGTGAGAATTTGCGCTTCTATCGCATCCAGGGGGATGTGCCAGCCCGCTGGCAGGATCAGACATCGCGTGTGCTCCTTGCCCACCCGGATCATGTGTCCGCCCGCACGCTGAACAAGCTCAACGGCAGCATCGCCGCCGGCACCTGGACTCCCGCCACCACCGCCACCCTTGCCGCCTGATTTTCGTATGGCTAAACCAATGACAACCGCTCTCGCTCTCGTCGCCGATCCCGCCCTTGCGGTGAAAGGCGACGACCTCGACAAACTCAAGTCCGACACCGCGCAGATGGTCGCTTCCGTCGCGCAGATGCAGACCAAGGCCGCTATGGCCGCCGTGCTCTCCGGCATCGCCCTGCACCGCGTCAAGGCCTCGCTCAAGCATGGGGAGTTCGGGAAGTGGATTAAGCAAATTCGCACCAGTGGTGCGAATTTGAAAACCGCTGACCGTCAATGTAACTACTACATGCGTCTTGCGACAGCCTTCCTCGAAAAGGCCAAGGCGCAGAAGCCGGCGCTGCTGGCCCTCCCGGGCGACCAGACGGCGCTGGAACTCGGCGACAACCACCCGGCCCGCGACCTGTTCACCAAGCTGGAAAGATTCGTCGGCGGATCGTCCCTCAATGAACTGCTGGACAAGCACGGCATCAAGTCCGCGCCGAAGCTCGGCGGCAAGCGTACCAAGGGAGAGGATACGGACGACGGCGAGGAGCCGGAGAAAATCTCGCCGGAGGAACTGGCGGCGGCGGCGAAGGAAGAGCTTGGCGAGTGGTTCGAGCGCGGGCGGCAACTGCTCATCACGGAAAACCTCTGCGCCCGCCTCGCCCCCGCCGACATTCGCTCCGTGGCAGGCAGTTTCGACGCCCTGCGCGCCGAGTGGCGCGACGCCTATAAAAAGACCCTCAAAGCCTGATCCCCCAAACCCTGAACCCGAAACGCTGAACTCCAAACCGTCACTGCCATGAGCATCCTGCCTTCCGTCGTGGACTCCTACTCCCTCGCATCCGCCGGCTCCGCTGCGCAGACCGGCCTCGCCGCCCCGCTGCGCTTCGCCGTGCCGCTGATCGATGCGGACGAGGTGGCGATGCAGCTCAAGCCCAAGGCCCGGCATGACCTGACGCTGACCCTGCGTATCCTCGAAAAGGTGCATGCCCTGCGAGGCGGCCAGAGGGATTTTGTGGCGCAGGTGCACGCGCTGGCGGCGGGCTACCGGCACATCCGCGGGCTGTCCGCCACGCGGCTGCTGGCGAAGTATTACGCCTTCATCGAGGCGGGCGGCAACTGGCGCGTACTGGTGAAAAACTACAAGTCGCCGAGCAAGCAGCCCGCGGAGTTTGTCAGCTTCCTGCAAGGGCTGATCGAGCAAAACCACCGCAGCGTCTCGGCGGCGATCGACAAGCTGCTGGAAATCCTCTGGCCGGAGGGCGCGGAAATCCCCGGTTACGGCACCTGGCAAAACTGGTTTGCGCGGACGTATCCCGACCAGGCCGTGCCGGCGCGGTTCCCCCGCGTGTATCCCGCCGGGTGGACGCGGGAGAACCTGCGCCGCTACGCGCCCAGCCGCGCCCACCGGAAAATGTTCCAGCAAGGCCTCGCCGCCGCCCATGCGCACCTGCCCAAAATCATCCGCGACACCTCGCGCCTGAAGCCGATGGAATGGATCGTCATCGACGACTTCCAGCTTGATTGTTACTGCGCCTTCCCGGGCGATCCGGAGCTTGGCTACAAGCCGCAAGTCGCGCCGGTTGGCGGCATCCTGGCGATGGATGTGGCCTCGCGCAAGGTGCTGGCGCGGATCATCGGCCCGCTCATCACCCGCAAGGTCAAGCAGCCGGACGGCACGGAAAAGGAAGTCCGCTTCAACGTCCGTTCCGTGCATGCGCAGGCGTTGCTTTACCAGGTATTCGAGACGCACGGCATCCCCGATTATCCGGTGACGATCATCTGCGAAAACAAGACCGCAACCATCCTGCCCGCGGTGGAACTCATGCTTTCGTCCATATCCGAAAACAGGATACGTGTTCATCGGACCTCGCTGATCGAGCACAAGACGCTTCCCAACGGGTTCGTGGAAAGAGGCGGCGCGCCCTGGGAAAAGGGCTGGATCGAATCCGGATTCAACGCCCGGTGGAACCTCATGGGCGACATGAAGGGCTACAAGGGAAGCAACGAACGACTCAACGGACCGGCAAATATGGAGGCGATGAAGGAATACTTCCTGAAACTGGTCGCCTACGGGGAAGGGGTCAACAAGCTGAACC
Source organism: Opitutaceae bacterium TAV5 (assembly GCA_000242935.3). NCBI lineage: Bacteria > Pseudomonadati > Verrucomicrobiota > Opitutia > Opitutales > Opitutaceae > Opitutaceae bacterium TAV5. The sequence goes on along the minus strand of CP007053.1, from coordinate 1,819,708 downwards.
TCCCGCCCGAGGTCATCGCCCGCCTGCGCACACCGTTCCCGTTTGTCGCCGAGGTGGAAAAGGTCTTCGACTTCGTGACAGCGTGGCAGGAACAGCGGACGAACCATCGCTGCCTCGGCTTCGACACCGTGCGGGAATATTACTGGCCGACGCCGAAGCTCCCCGCGCCCGGAGGCATCGACGCGCACGGCCCCAACTCGCCCGAAGCGCTCGCCTGCCTCACTCCGGAGCAGCAATGCCAGATGGTGCCGGACGAGCGCAAGGAATCGCGCCTGGAGCGCTGGGAACGGCTCTCCGCGATGCACATGCGGAGGGCATTCCCCGCCAGCGCGCTGAAGATTTTCATGCTCTCGCCGGTGAAGGCGACATGGATAAACCATGCCGTTCAATTCTCGTATGAGAAAAAACCCTACTCCTATATCGATGATGACGGTGTGATGGCCGGCGTGCCCGAGCGCACCGACGTGCTCGCTTACGTGGACTTCCAGGTCCCGGCTCGCGCCCTGGTCATGCACCTTGACGGGCGGATGCTCGGCATCCTGCGCCTGTTCGGCGACGATCCGCGAGGCGTGAGCGTCACCGACGAAGAGGCGATCCGGGAGCAGAAAGCCCGCCGCGCCATCATCGTTCATCGCATAATGGGAGAGATTCAGGATCGCCCGCTGCACCAAGCGGCGAACGAAGAACTTGCCGCCGACCGCGCCCACAATGACGCCGTGGTCGCCCGCTGGAAAGTAGGCACGGCCGAACTGACCAAAGCCGAGCGCGTAGGCGCGGCGATGGGCGAGGCCGCGCAAGGCGCCGCCGAGCAGGCGGAGGAGGCAAAGGCCGTCGCCAAGGTCGATGTGCAACAACTTTTGGCCCGCCGCGCAGCCCGTGCGGAAGCCGAGAAACAAACACACCCAGCCGCGTCAAACGACGACGCAAGCTGGGTGTGAGGACTGACAATGACAGACAAATCCCAAGGCAAATCATGGATACGATAATGACAGACACCACAACAAAAACGAAACCCGACCTGGCCGCGATCTACACGCCCGGCCAACTCGGGGTGATCAACGAACTGCGCCGGCTCCAGGACGAAGCCGGCCTCAACGACGGCAAGTTTGCCACGGCTCACCTGACCGTAAGCGGAACGACCTGGTATCGCATCAAGGAAGGCACCTACGGGGCCGATCCGGCACTCACGCTCAACAAGCTGGAACTGAACCTGCGCCAGATGCGCCTGCAACGCGCCCAGGCGGCCAAACTCACCGGGGGGGGCGTATTCATCCGCATCCCCTCGCAACAGGCCGTCTTTGACGCCGTAACGGCCTGCAAGCTCAAGCCGGAAGACGACTGCGAGCGCATGGTGACTTTCCTCGCCGAGACCGGCGGCGGCAAGACGCGCCTGGCCCGGCAACTCAAGGTGGAGCATGACGGCATCCTCGTGGAGGCGTCGGAGCCCTGGCGCAAAAGCTACTTCGCCGCGCTCTTCGACATCGGCCTCGCCGCCGGCCTCACGGAGACCGAGCTCGGCAACGGCGAGGCCACCGCGCAGCGGGCCGTGGTCAGGCGGCTGCGCGCCAATCGTCGCGTGCTCATCATTGACGAGGGCGAGTACTTCGGCCCGCGCACGACCAACCTGCTCAAACTGCTGCTCAACCAGACGCCCACGGTGGTCGTGGTGATGGCCATCCCCGCGCTGTTCGCCCGCTGGCAGTGCGCCGCCTGGGTGGAGTCCGCGCAGACCACCCGGCGCAACGAAAGCGTGATCGAGTCCAGCCCGGTTTTCCCCGACGACGTGGCCGCCCTCGCCGCCGGCCGCGTGATCTTTGCAGACACCGCGAAAGCCGCCTGCGGCCTCATTGCGAAGAACGCGAACGAGTTTGGACGGTTCTCTTTCGTGGAGCGCACCCTCAAGGAACTCGCCCCGCTCCCGCACGCGACGATCGAGGACGTGACCAAGGCCTGCCTCAACGTCAAAGCCCTCCTGCGCCGCAAGGCGTGAGGGCATCCCCCCCGTCCCGATTCCCAACCTGTATCAGGAATAAAATACAATGGACCCTTTGACTCTCCCCGTCCCCGACAAGAAACGCCGCCGCGCATCGTGGTTCGCGCCCGTGGTCCGGCTCTGGCAGCATGATCCCGATGGCGGCATCGTGCGCTGGCTCATGGTCAGCCGTTACGACGGCTGCATGTCCGCCGGCGACCTGCCGCGAGATTTTTACTGCCGTCTGGCGGACAACGATCCGCGCCCGCGTGGCATCGAAAGCATGCCCCGCCGGATGTATCCGGGCGCGAAGGGTGACGCCATGCGCCGCCACTCCGCCCGCGAGCTCCGCAAGCTGCCCTTCGGACAATGGATCGAAGTCACCTTCGATGCTGGTGAGGAGCAACCGGCGAAAGACAAGCCGGTCCTGCTCCTGGCCGAACACTCCACCGTAACCGGGAGGGCGGCATGAGCGACCTGTTCAAATCGACCCCGATGACGGACAAAAACCTCGACGGCGCCGCGCAGGCGACGTGCGCCCTGCGCGCCGTGCTGGAGCGCATCCGCGATGTGCCGGCCGTGGGCTGGCATATCGGCCTCGGCACCGAAACCTTCGGCAAGCTGACCGAAGCCTACGCCACGCTGACCAGCCAGCCGGTGGAAGGCATCCGCCGCGCCTACCTCCCGCTCAACGCCACCAATCCGAGGGACGACAAATGAACGACGACGACAACCCCCTCGGCCTCGACATCGGCACGCGGATGATCTGCGTGCGCCGGAACGAAGGCGCATATGTCGCCAGCACCACCGGCTGGCGGCGCAATACGAGCAGCATGGTATCGGCCCGCGTGGCGGCGGAACGCCTGGCGGTCCTGCTCTTCGACGTGCCCGACACGAGCACGCTCCACATCAAGGAAATCGCCCCCGCGATCTTCATCGCCGAACGAAAGGGGGCGGCATGAGCGTGACCCTCACAATCCCCGCCGGTCTCACCGGCGGAACCGATGACAGCATGCGCGCCCTCCAGGAGGCATCGCGCAACTACGAGCGCGCCTACGAGGCGTGCGTGATCGCCGCGGCCCGGTTTCGCGAGGCCATGGCCGCATTGCCCCGGCCGTCGATGCCGTCCGACCTGTCCGCCATCATGGCGATTGTCTGCAACTACCACTTGCTGACCTTCGACCAGTTGCGCGGGCGTTGCCGGGACCGGCAGCATGCCGAGGCGCGGCAACTGTTCTGCCACCTGGCGCGACGGCTCACCAAGCACTCGACAACGATCATCGGCCGCGTCCTCTGCCGCGACCATTCCGCGATCTGTTACGCGGAGTTCACCTGGCAGGATCGCCTCGACACGGAGGGGCCGGAGTTTCGCCGGGAGTACGACCGGCTTTTCAAGACCGCCGCCGCCGCGATCGCCGAACCGCTCAAAAAACCCGACCATGAAAACACCCGTCCCCTGTGACACCCGGCGCACGCCGTTCGCCGAAGCCCGGCGAAGCCTGCGCCTCGCCGTCGCCGTCATCGCGGCGATGCACCTGACCGCCCTCCTCTGGATCGTCATCGGCTGGCACCTCGCCGGCCGGTGACTCCTCACCCGAAACCCGCACCCGAAGTCAAGACAATGAGTAACGACAAACCCGATACAAAACCCGCCATCCCCGATGGCTACCGTGAAGACGCGCAAGGCCGCCTCGTGCCGCTGGCGCAGATCAAGGAAATCGACCTGGCCCGCGACGAGCTCATCGCCGAAATCGCCGCCAAGGCGAAACAGATCAACCACCTGCTGCGCACGTTTCGCCTGAACACCTTCGCCGACATCCAGGCGTTCGCCGAACTCTCGGCGGAAAAGTACGGCGCGAAGATCGGCGGGCGAAAGGGCAACCTGACGCTGACCAGCTTCGACGGCCGCATCAAGATACTGCGCGCCATCAGCGACCAACTGACCTTTGACGAGCGTTTGCAGGCGGCAAAAGTCCTGATCGATGAATGCCTCTCCGCCTGGACGGACGGGGCGCGCACCGAACTGCGCACGCTGATCAACGACGCGTTCAAGGTGGACAAGGAAGGCAAGATCGACACCGCCCGCATCCTCACCCTGCGCCGCATGGACATCAAAGATGAAAAATGGCAGCGGGCGATGTCGGCGATCGGCGACAGCCTGAGCGTGGCGAGCTCGCGCAGCTACATCCGCATCTACGAGCGCGCCGGCAATACCGACGATTACACCGCGATCAACCTCGACCTCGCCAACGCATGATCATCATCAAGACATGGCCGTTCGGCGCTCGCCGGAATGTCCGCCTCCAGGTGGTGACATCCCGCTTCATCCTGGGCAAAGACGAGGACTCGGGCGAGGGTTACGCCCTGCTCGGGGGCGAGCATGAGGTGCCGCCGGTCGTCGGCCGGCGCTACTGCATCGAGTTCATCCCCGGCGGCCCGCTGTGCGGTCACTGGCGAATCGTTAGCGAATTGGAGGAAAAATGAAAACCGCCCGTCATGTATTCATGTTTCAGCCGCGCTTTGCCCCGCTGGTGGAGTCCGGTGAGAAGCTGACCACGGTCCGCCTGACGCGGAAGCGCAAGGTGCGCACTGGCGATATGATCGATGCCCGCGCCTGGCTCGGCCGGCCGTACTGGAGCGCACAGCGCGAACTGCGCATGGCGCGAATTGTCCAGGTGTCGAAGATCGAAATGCCCGCCTTCGGCTGCGTTTACCTGGGCGGCCGGAAGCTGCCGATGGAAGAAATCCATGCGCTGGCCCGCGGTGACGGATTCCCGGACCTTCTCACCTTTTTCGGCTGGTTTACCCGCACGCACGGTCTGCCCTTCACCGGAACCTTTTATCGCTGGAAAAAATGAATACACAACAACTCCGCCTTTTGCGCCTGGAAGAAAGCCGCTGGCGCGCCGTCCGCAAGGCCGTCGCCAAGCCCTGCGACGATGCCGCCCGTCATGCGCTCTATCGCGCCGCGATCGGCCGCGACAAGAGCAGCAAGGATTTTTCCAACCGCGATCTTACCGCCGTACTCGCCAAACTCCGGGCCGAGAGCGATCCGGCGAACTTCGATGCGCAGATGCACGCGCAATGCGACGACGGCGAGCGCAAGGCTCGTTACGAGAGCGAATGCTACGCCGTCATGGGCAGGATGGTGGAATGCGGCGGAAAGGACTTTGCCGGGCCGGACGCGATGGCGCGCTACCTCAACGGCACGGCCTGGGCCATCTGCAAGGCCCCGGTGAAGGCGCTGACCGCGGAGCAAATGCGCGTAGTGCTCGGCGCGCTGGAACGCTCCCTGAAACGCATGTCGCCCGCCCCCGCCTACGTCCCGCCCGCGCCGGCCGAGGACGTGCCCTTCTAGCCATGCTTCCGTCTCTTCTCAACAGGCCGCTCGACCAGGCTTGTTTTCCAGTCCGCGACGGAAAAGCCGAACGTCGGAGCCGGTTTCGAATCGTGAAACCAGAAATCCGTGAAGGGTTTCACATCCGGCGCGCAATACCAGTTCGCCTGCCCGTTGGCATCCATAGCCCACCAGCGGGCGTTCCTCGGCGCTTTTGACCAGTCGATTTCCATGCGTCTCGCATGGCACAAAACAAAACCGTAACCAAGTAATAAATACAATGACCGAAATAAAAAACGACGCCCCCGCGTGGGCGATCATCGAACTGATGGGCCATATCCGCTACGGCGGGCTGGTCAGCAAGGATACGCAATTTGGCACGCCCATGCTGCGCGTGGACGTGCCGCAAGCGGGCGATTCGTTCGTCTCGCAACTCATCAACCCGGCGAGTCTCTATCGCATCACCATGTGCACGGAAGAGCTCGCCCGCGCCGCCGCCTCGCAGGGCGATCCGGCCCCGATGCAGCAATGGGAGGTCCGCCACCTGTTGCCCCCCACCGCTCCGGCCCCTGAGTCCATCACCGACACCCCCGAATATCCCGACGATGAATAAGATGAAGACATTCAAAAGGCACCGCACACTGAAAGAGCTAAAAGCCGTCTGCAAAAAACTCGGCTGGAAGCTGGACACCACCCGCTTTGACCACGAGGGCTCGGATCATGTCACCATCATCTGGCAAACCGGACGCATGACCGGGCGGACAATGTTTAGCACGGTCAACGGCCGCTTCTTTGGCAAGCTGAAGGATGGCCGCTTTTATTCGTCGGACGAAGCGAAACACGACAAAAAACCCTGGTTCCGGGCGCTGCTGAATGCGGTTTATGTCTAGCACCTCGGCGGAGGCACGGAAGCCATGAGTACCAATAACACCGATACAAGCGAATCTGCTGCCTCCCCCGCATTGGTGGCATGTTCCCTCGACTCACTTTTCACGATCACCTGTGGCCGGTGCAACAAAACATCCCCGGCCCTGCAATGGAGTGAGCGGCCAATCTCCGGAGAGTTGCCGGCCGGCGAATTCCAATGCCCGGAATGTGATTTCGCGTTTCGCCGCCAACGCGCCACCGGCAATCCATTCCGCAAGGTCGATGGGGAATGGAAATACCAACCGATCGACCTGATTCCGATCTCACCCCGGCTGTGACTCACCTTTACGCCATGAATAATCTGGACGCTCTCATAATTATCCGCGGTGCCGCCCGCGTCTCCGCGCAGATACATACCCGCCAAGGCCGCACCGCGCTCAAGGTCGTTGAGAAAAAGATACAATCCTTGCTCCGCAAAAAAGCATGGCGTGAGGGGACCGGCACGCCGGTCCACATGGGCAAGCCCGATTTCACATACCCGATCCCCGACGATCCGGTTACCGCTGCGCTCCGCGAACTCCTGGCCGCCGAAGCCGAATTTGCCGGGTCAATCCAGGACCTGCGCTCGCCTCGCCTTCGCGCTGCCGTCGAAGCCGGCAACGTCGCGCTTGCCGGTCTGGAAAGCGCCGCGCTCGCTGGCTTGGAGAGCACTCCAGCGGAGGCATGTAAAAATGGATAAATCACTACAACAACCGGAGGCCGTGACTGACTCAAGATGGCTGCTCATCAACTACGGGATCAACTGCCGAAGTGGTCGGCGCATCGAGCATCGTTACGGTAAGCTCCGCATCAAAGGCCGCTGGCTCAATGACGACACCATGCGCAAAATTCACACCCACATCCGCCGCCGTCATCCCGGCTGGCTGATCACCGGCTACTGTCTGCTTCGGTGAAGCGCTTGGTTCGAGGATTTTTCCCATGCAAATAATAACGATAATCTCTGTAATTTTATGCCCATTACATTTAGAATAAAAGATGACGATGAAATCATCCTCCCGGCTGCTGTCCTCGATAGTAAGCTCTCTATATCGGAAATCGGAACGCTGGTTTTCCTCGTCGCGCTGAATGAGGGATTCGTCAACTTCGGTCATGTGCGCATTCTCGATCCCGAGATGTCCGCAGCGATGAAGCGACTGAAAGAGCGCGGCATCGTCAAAGTGACCGTCAATCTCGGCAAGGTGACAATCGAGATCGATCTCGACAAAGCCATGCCACCGGAGGCCGAAGGCTAACACCCAAACGGAGGCACGGCCATGACATGCGACGAATGCTCACCGGAATTTGGATGCTGGAACGACAGCCAGCCATGCCGCAAGAGGCCGTTGCCTCGTGCGAATGGTTCGGCGTTGTCCACGGAAGAACTGATCGAGGCGTATAAACTGATGCTCACATGCGCATTCAAACTTGGCGAAAGAGACGCAAAGGAGGGTGTGACGGTGCCGCCTGCTGAATTCTCAGTCCGCACGCAAGCAGCCGAAGCTTTGCGGGAGCAATGGCTGGCTGGTTATCAGTCGGCGAACACCTCAGCGGAGGCACGCGATAATGGATAAAACACTACAACAACCAGAGGCCGCGTTGCCTCCTGCGAATGGTTCCGCTCCGATTCTGACCAGCGCTCGATCCACTGTGGCCACCACGCTCGCACGAATGGAGGCTCGCCAACAGCAGGCATGGTTTGCGGGCGACATTGAAGTGATGCGCAACCCGGATTACGCCGCCCGCCTGCGAAAAGTGACCGCCGACTTTAACTCCTACTGCGCCGCGCTCGATTTGCGGAACCACCCGAGGTGACTCATGACTGCGGCCCAACAGACTCTCGAATTGTCGCTCGGCGAAATGCCGCAGGCATTGAGTCGAGCGACTGGTTCGGCAGGGGTGAAGCTCGACGCCGACACCTATCGCCATCGCTACGGATCGAAGGGGTGGCGAGATGCCGAAGCGCGGCGCATCACGCGCGAGGATGCCGCACAACGCGGCTGGCGACGCGAACTCTACGACCGCCGATTCCTGCGGTGGGTAAAGCCATTCATCGAGCGTGGCGAACTGCCTCCGCGCTCCGAGTGGCCGGTGCCTTTCCGGCAACGTAACGGAATCCCTTTTTAATGCCGAACACCTGAGATGAAGAGCGCCGCCATAGAGCTTGACCTTGGATTGGATGCCCCACCGGCGTCTCTTCTGACAACTGGTTCGCCGTTGCGCGTGCTGGTGGCCTGCGAATACAGCGGAGCCGTCCGGGATGCATTTCGGGCGCTGGGCCATGACGCCATGAGTTGCGACTTATTGCCCTCCGACGCTCCCGGCCCGCATTACCAAGGCGACGTACGCGACCTCCTGGATTACCCGTGGGACGTGATGATTGCACATCCGCCTTGCACTCACCTGTCGGTTTCGGGAGCACGGCACTTCGTCGCAAAGCGATTGGACGGCAGACAGCAACGCGCGGTCAGCTTTTTCATGATGCTGGCCCGCGCTCCCATCCCTCGAATCGCAATCGAAAATCCGGTCTGCATCATGTCCACGCTCTGGCGACCGGCCGACCAAGTTATTCAGCCGTGGCATCATGGCCACCCTGAAACAAAGGCAACCTGCCTATGGCTGAAGAATTTGCCGAAGCTTGTGCCATCCGCCGAGGTGGAACCGGACTACATGCGGAAGCCGGATGGCACCTACTACCTCGACAAAAAGGGGAAGAGATACTCCCGAATCCACTTTATGAGCGGTCGGATGAAGGACTCCGAACGCTGGAAAGAACGATCGAGAACCTACGCGGGAATCGCCGCCGCGATGGCCGCCCAATGGGGTGGAGTAGTCCAGGCGAACACCTGATGCTGCGAACGCCCCTTCGTATATCGTGAACATGTTCCAAGCCCGCCTTGAAGATCGCCAGAATCACGCCCGCAAGCAGGCGGAAGCGGATGCGCGATGGCTGCAAGAGCGTGGCGGCATCAATCCCGCCGAACGCCTGGAGCGTTGGGATGCTTGGTTGGCCGACATCCTCGCGCAAACCCTGCGCTGGCCGGAGGACGAAACCCGCCGAGTCCGGCTGATGGGCAAATGCTCAATGGAAATCACCAGCCTGGTGCGCAAGCTCCGCGGCCGGGGGTGGCTCTTGGATGGCGCGGCCCTCGCCGAGCATGTCCGTGCTTGCCTCGCCCCGATCGCCGCCGCCCAGGCAGCCGGCAAGGTCCGCGACCTTTATCCATACCTTGCGCGCAGCGTTGGGGATTATGTCGGCCAGCATGCGGAGGAAATTCAGGCGCACGCCCGCCGGACCGGAGCCGACGAGGCCGCGCAGTCGGTCGGCATGATCTTGGCCGGCCTCGTCGGCGATCGGCTCAAGCCACGCCCGCCCAGCCTCACAGAACTGATCGTTGCACGCGCCGGGGAGGTCAAAGAGGCCCGAACCCTACGCGAGGCCCAAGCGGCGCGCCGTCGTGCCGCTAAAGCGCAGGAATCGGCAAATGCACCGTTCCTGCTAGGTCTCTGAAACCACCGTGCAGCCTTGTTGCAAGGAATCGGGCGGGCGGCGGATTTTTCTCAAACCATTGATGGCGGGCCAAAAATCGGCCGGATTTTTCTCATTCAGAGGGGAGAGCGGCGGATTTTCTGTAAGTGGTTGGTGCCCGGGAACGGACAGGCTGGTTCCCCCTAGTCCGGGGATTTTTCAAAGCTGATGCTGACCTTCAAGGCGTTGTCGGGGGCGAATGCCGCCGGGGTGGTCGAGGGGCCGCGGCTGAGTCTGTGTCTGGCGGGAACGGCCCGCTACGAGGTGTTGACGGAGGGCGAACGAAAGGTGGTGGAGGTGCGGCGCGGCGAGGTGATTTATGCGCTGCCTCGCTGTCTGATGAAGGTACATGAGGCTTCGCGCTACCTGTCGCTCGGGTTGGTGTTCAATCCGGGGATCACGCGCTTTCTGGTGGCGTTGAAGCGGTATCCGATTTCGGATACTTCGGCGGACGCGGGGCATGGATTGTCGCACCGGTTTTTGCTGACGCACCACACGCCGGCGACGATGGATGCCGATGGCCGGGCGTTTCTGGCGGCGATGGCCCGCTGTGGCCGGCAGGAGAGCGCGGACGAACGCTACGTTTGCCGGCTGCTGGAGGTCATCCTGCTGAAGGCGCGGACGCTGCTGGACGACCACACGGCGGCGCCGGCGGGCGGCAAGGCGTGGTTTACGTGGCAGGCGGCCTGCCAGTTTATCAGGGAGCACATGCACGAGCCGCTCGGGCGCGAGGCGGTGGCGGAGTTTCTGCGCTTGCATCCCAACCACGTGTCACGGTTGTTCACCCGGTTTGGTGGTCATTCGTTCCACCGGTACCTGCTGGGCGAGCGGATGGAGCGGGCGCGGGGGCAGATGGAAAATCCGGCGGCCAACATCAGTGAGGTGGCGCGAGCCTGTGGTTTCGCGGACGCGGGGTATTTTGCGCGCTGTTACCGGAAGTTTTACGGCACCCCGCCGAGCCGGGGGAGGCGGGGCGCGTGAGCGTAGTGGCAATGAACCTGATACGCTTGTCGCGCATATTTCACCAGAAACGGAGAGAACAGCGATATGAAGGATGGGTCCGGGGAGCGCAACATCCGTTACGCGCTCCAGATTTCAGGATGCTCTAATCTTTGCTTTTGTTGAAGGCAGTAAGGCGGTCATCGGTCAGGTAATCTTTGCGCTGAATACTTTTTACCGATCCATCAATGTAGAGAACGTTCGTGCTCGAATTCTTGTCGTGCGAAGCAGAGGTCAGGGCTTGCGGCACAAAATCCGTAATCACGGCCTGGACCGGGTCGATTTGGCTGACCGGCACTCCCATGCCCTTGCCGTTCCTGTCACGCGCACTATCGTAATACCTGTGCCCCGCCGTGTAAAAATAGGATCCGAAACCGTTGTTCGCCTCCCAACTCTCCGCAGTGGGATAATCGGGGCATCTGAATATCTTTGAACGATTGAGGCCCTTGATGCTTTTGCCGGTAACATTGCCCAGATAACCTTCATATTGCAGGTATCCATAAGCGACAGGTGATCCGCTTGCGTTATCACCATCCCAGATACAGCGACCATCACTGATGTACGCGGGAGGGATGTTGCCTGCTTTTCTGTCGTTGGCATAGGCAAGCAGGGCCACGCCCATCTGGTGCAGATTGCTGATGCATTGCGCCTTTTTCGCCTTCTCGCGAACGCTCCCGACAACGGGGATAAGTATCCCGGCGAGGATGCCGATGATCGCGATCACCGTCAGCAGTTCGATGAGCGTGAAGCCATGTTCGATGGCAACGTGGCGAGTCGAAGCAGGCGAGGGATGGGGTCCGGGGGAATCGGGTTTCATTTCTGTGTGCAATTGGAGTTTGATGAAATCATCGGCAGGGGTCTCCCGGGGACAAGATTTTCCCCGGTTATCACGATCACTGGCCTGACCTGTTTTGTTTGCCGGTCATGCCGGATGGATGACCAGGGCAGGCTGGTGAGTCCCGTGACGCCCGGGCGCCGGTTAGTGGAACGAGACCGTCGGGTAGCGTTGCGGTGATTTCGAGTCGGCAATGCCGGGCGCGATACACATGTAGCTTTCGCGCATTGGGCCGTCGTTGTCGTTGACGAGCAAATTGAAGCGAAAGCCGCGCCGGCCGGTATCCGCGGAAAGCCCGATGGCGGAAAACGGAATCGCGGCTTCATAGGTCGTGGTTTTGGCCGATTCGTCGCGACTGGCGGACAGTCTGATCGAGGCGGCGGTCCGGGCCAGGTCAAAACCGTCCGGCGCCAGCCAGACAAATGTCTCGCTCTCGCCGTCATCACGGAGCGTCAGACCGATTTCCCACAGGCCCGGCTGGCCGGGGAGCTGGAGGGCCATCTGCACGTTGTCGCCATTGTACACGCCGGAGCCGCGATGGGGTTGCACGTGGATGTCATCGGTGACAACGACCTTGAGCAAAAGGTTCTCGCGGTCGCGTCCAAGCCAGATGCGAGCACTCAGATCTTCCGGTCCCTTCCAGTAAAAAGGTTCGTTGGCGTGGGCGGAGGGAACCAGGCGGGTGACCAGGGAGGCGTCACGCAGGTCGAACGTGGGCGCGGACGAAAAACCGTTGCCGGGGATGGACACCGTGGTGCGCACTTCACGGGGAAGCGTGCCGGCCCACAGAAGGGAACCGTCGGATTTGCGCAGGTCGGCCTTCAGGAGAAGGGTCGCGGGACGCCCGGGGAGCGAACGGAAGTTGTCCGCCACCCGAAGCGGGAGGGCGAGCTCGTCGCTCTGGCCGGGCTGTAGGTGAATCCGTCGTTCGAGTCCTTTGCCGGAAAGACCCTTGGGCAACGTACATGTCAGTGAAAAAATCAGCTCATGTTTCGTCGGATTGCGGAGGCCCAGTCGGAAAGTTTGTTCACCGCCGGGCGTGATGTTGAGGACTCCGTCGCCACCGATGAATTCCCCGGCAATGACGGGTTCCGTATTCTGTCCGATGATACGAAGCGTCGCGGGAGTTGCCTCGATAGACCAGGCGAGGGAACCGTCGAGGACGGGAAGCGGCGTCTCGTTGCCGAAAAGATCGACCGACACGGCCTTGCCCGTGATGCCGGTGAGATGAAGCAGGCGGTCGCTCGAATCGTTGCTCCAGGCCGGGAGCAGAAAGCCGCCGTCGCGGGAACGGAAGAGAAAGGCCCTGACGGCGGGGTCCGGGTCGATGGTGCGAAGAAACCCGGCTTCGCGGAAATATCCGGCGAGCATGTTGTAAACACCATAGACGGGCTTGGGGGAAAAATCGTACGTGACCAGGCCGTAGTTGTGCTCGACGTTCTTCGGGTCGAAGCCGTCGTTGCGCAGGTCATACCAGGTGTAACCGACCGCGCCATTGGCCCAGCTGACCAGCAGCTTCTTGAACAGGGTCGGCCCCTGGCCGAATTCGCCGACCCAGTTGACGGGAGCCGCGGTCTCGTTGGGATACCACGGAGCGGTAATGTCGAATTCCTTGCGCATGTCGAGGAGGGCGTTCATGTGCGGCATGTAGCCGTTGATGGGGCCATGTCCGTGAAACGCGATGACATCGTAAAATCCCCTGGCCCCGGAGAGCACATGCCGGACAAAACCGGTTTGTCGTTCGGTGGAAACCGTCCCGGAAAAGCCGCCGGTGAGGATGGTCATCTCGGGGACAGCCTGCTTCACCTCGGCATAGGTGCGTTTGAGAACCTCGACATAGAATGCGGGGTCATTCCGGAAAGTGCTTTGGATGTCCGGCTCGTTCCAGACCTCCATATAGCGGATACGGTCCCGGTAATGTCTGGCCACCTCGCGGACAAATTCTCCCCAGTCATCCAGGACGCGATCCGTGAGGAACGACTGATGCGCCCATCCGGGCACATAGACATAGATGCCTTGCATCTCCATGTCGTATTTGTCGTAGACGCCCATCAGGGAATCGTAGCGATTCCATGTCCATGCGTCGCGGCGGGGCTGCACGTGGCGCCAATAGATGTCTTCCCGGTAAACCTTGGCCCCGCACCAGGCGGCGGCGAGGGCCTCGCGCTCCTGTACGGTCCCGGGATAGTGCTGGGAATGAACGGAAAGTCCGAAGAGGAAACCCTTGGCCCGGCCGGGCGTGGGGCCGGCCGGGCGCATGTAGGCATAGCTCAATCGCCTGGCATGGGATGGGGATGCTTTTGAGGTAATGTTTTTATTGATACCGGTGAGTTCGAACAATCTGGTGTCGATGGCATACACGCCGAACTTCGCGGGAGGGGGCAGCGCAATGCGCCTGGATTCGCCGGGGGCGAGGCCGAAGCGGCTCGCATTCCTGCTGATACGCTGTCCGCGAGCATCGTTTATACTGTATTCGAGCAACAATTCGCGGTTGTCGGGACGGCGATTGGTCACGCGCAGGGCGGCGGTCTTTTCCTCGCCGGGAATCATGACGTGGATCGCCGAGCCCGTCCCCGTCTCCAGGGTTATCTCGGGCGGAGCGGAAACGATGTCGAATCCGACATCGCCAAAGCCAAGCCAGCCGGGGCCGGTATCGGCCCGGAATTCGGACGCGAAGCCGACAAGACTCACGGGGAAGTCGATTTTCCGGTTGGCGTTCCTGCCGCCCGGCCACGTCCCGGCCTCGGGCGCCGTGTGGGAGTCGAGGGTGAACCGGATCGTTTGCCAGCCCGCCGTTCGGGTATCGAGCGGCATCCGGTATTGCAGGTGTTCGCCCTCGCTGTCGCGCAAACGGAGGTTGAGGTTGCGGGCCTGGCAATTTTCCGGGATGTAGATCTCGACGCTGGCGACGGCGTTGTCAAAGCGGGGCAGATACACGGGCTCGCGGATGGTAAATTCGAAATGCTCCGCGCGACTGCTGTCCCAATGGAAGCGCATGGCGGGTTTTCCGTCCGGCATCGTCTCATGGGAGGTGTCTTGCCGTTTTTCCTGCCGTTTTTGCACGATGATCTCGAAATCCAGCGGATCACCAAGGTTGCAGATAACCTCGGAGTAACCCGGAGACAGGCAGCAGACGGCGGTGAGAAAAACGGCGAGGGCTCTCATGGGAACACCTAAAAACAAACCAACCGCGAATGGATGCGAATGGACACGAATAAAAACGATGAAGCGGGATACCCTTGTCCTTTTGGCGCAACGAAGGGGGGGAGTCACCTGAGACGTCTGCGGGACAGGGCGATGGCCGCCAGGGCGACTGCGCCGAACACCAGGGCGACCGAACCCGGTTCGGGGATGGACGTGCCTGCCATCGTGCCTGTCACCAGCAGATCATCAAAGTTTGGATTGAAATTGGACCCCGATGGGCCTGTCCCGAATTTGCCGCCAAGTACTATTGTAGTGAATTCTGAATACGTGAGTGATGCTAATGTTACAGAAAACGATGCATTTGTTGAGTCTGAAAGCTTCGTATTCGTAAGCGTGAGATCGTTACCCTGGATTGAAAAGGCAAAGGAGTTTCTGTCGTTTAGGCCTTGCTTGAACCCTGTCTCTTGGGAACCAAGCAGCGTCCAGGAAGAGGTGTCGGAGGACAGGGTATCGACCTCGAAAAACTGGACGATCCCTGATCGGGAAACGGCTGCGATGTAACCTTGCCCGGAGGCATTGAGAACCCCGAAGTAGCTCCAAAGAAAGGCATCGCTGCTATTGCCGTTTGCCCACCAGGTCGTGACCGTGAGCGATGGATTATCAATATACAGACCGGCGCCCAATAGATTGCCGTCTCGAAAATCCCGTTTCACGAAACTTGAGACGCCCTCTGGCGATCCTGTCCAGCTTGCCTTGATACGACCATTGATGAGTTCCCATGTGCCTGTTTCGGAGTATTTGGAGAAATAGTCGTTGGCGCTGGTGGCTGTCGTGGTGATCTGTTTCGCGGAGGCTCCATGCGCGCTGAAGTCATTGCTGTAGGAGAAGGGTTGGGGCTCTGCGCCGGAGGTTACAACCGATAGGGTGCTCGCCAGAACTGCGGCGCATGCGATGCGGAATAACGAAACACTGGAATGAAGTAGTGGAGATGTCATGAGATGGGAGGTTTGGAGTTTTGACGAAACGAAAAGATTGCCACCGGGGCCTAAAAAGAAAGATTTCCTCCAGTTAT
Organism: Opitutaceae bacterium TAV5; assembly: GCA_000242935.3. Classification (NCBI taxonomy): domain Bacteria; kingdom Pseudomonadati; phylum Verrucomicrobiota; class Opitutia; order Opitutales; family Opitutaceae; species Opitutaceae bacterium TAV5. Next base: position 1,803,917 of record CP007053.1, on the reverse strand, counting down.
CACGATCACCAAGGTCAGGCTCGCCGATGAAGACCATTGCCCCGACAACACTTCGCATGCCCACTACCCGGGAAATCGCCGCCGCCTGCGGATGCAGCCAGCCGACCGTGTCCTATGCGCTCAACGGACATCCGAAAATCCCCGCCGCCACCCGGGTGCGGGTGCTGGCGGTGGCGCGCCAACTGGGCTGGAAGCCGAATGCCTTTGCCTCCGCCTGGATGGCGCATTTGCGGACGCGGCGGACACCGGCATTTCAGGCGACGCTCGCGTTCCTTGTCGCCAACCGGCAAAGCGGACGGATCGGGGATCAGGGCATGCACATGCAGCGCCACTTCGCAGGCGCAAGGGCGAGGGCGGAGGAACTCGGATACGGGCTGGAACCGGTCTGGCTGCACGAACCGGGGCTCACCGCGCGCCGGCTCAACCAGATGCTTCGCAGCCGGAACATCCCCGGGCTCATTATCCCCGGACTGGTCGATGCAAGTGACATTTTCCAGGGGATTGACTGGGCTCATTTTGTGGCAGTGACCATGGCCTGGTCACTCAGGTCGCCCATGCTCAACCGGGTGGGTATCGATGCCGCGCACGGTTTTGACCTGATGCTGCGCAAGGCGGTGGAATTGGGCTACCGGCGCATCGGAGTGGCGGTGTCGGACGAATACGATGCGCGTGTGAATCACGGCGTTTTGTATCCGGTCTTCTATGCACGGGAACGCTGGGCGGCGGAGATGAGTGGCGTGGAAATTCGGGTTTGCCGGTTTGCCAGGTCTCACATGGACGAGATTCCCCGTATCCAGGAATGGCTTCGGGAAAACAGGCCGGATGTGGTGCTCGCGGAAGCCACTGTGGAACGCGCCATCAGGCAGATGAACTGGCGTGTGCCGCAGGACGTGGCGCTTGTCAGCGTGGATCGCGCGCCGGAGTATCCGGATCTTGGAGGCTTCAACCAGCATCACGAGCTGCATGGTTCGGTGGCGGTGGATTTGCTGGTGGGGCAGATCTTGCAAAACGAACGCGGCCTGCCGGCGATCCCGCGTGAGGTGCTGGTCAAAGGGGAATGGGCCGACGGGATCAGCGTGCCGCCGAAAGCGGAGATCGCGGCGCTCGGGAAGCGGTCGGCGCGATTGTGAGGTGTCGGGCGCTTTGCTTTTCGGGGTGATGGTTTCCAGAGCACTGCCGTCGCCTGGTTCGGAGAATTCGCAGTTGTACACCGGTAAGGGCGAGGCGCGTTGCGCCTCGTCGCAGCGGCAGGAATGCCGCCGCTCCGGGCTGGCCGACGCTCGTCAGCTCCGACGACGATTGCAAACCGCCGCTCCGCTCATTTTGTCAACGCACCATGCTTCCGCTCTGGGATACTCAACCGCACCGCCGGCCGCCGGTTTTTACGTTTCTGATCATCGCCGCCTGCATAGTTGTTTTCGGCTACGAAATGCTCCTGATGGTACAGGCTCCGGATTCGCTGGAGACTTTCATCCTCACGCATTCGCTGGTGCCGGCGCGCTTCGTCGGCGGATGGCGCGACGGGGGGCAGTGGCAGACGCTGTTTACCTCCATGTTCCTGCACGGCGGCGTGGCGCATGTTTTGGGCAATTGCTGGTTTCTCTGGATCTTCGGCCGCAGCGTGGAGGCGCGCACGGGGTCGGCCGGTTTTCTGTGCATCTACCTCGCCGGCGGCGTGGCCGCGGCGGCGGCGCAGACGGTTTTCTCGTGGGGATCGGTGATCCCGATGCTCGGCGCGAGCGGCGCGATTTCCGGCGTGCTCGGCGCGTATCTCGTGCTTTTCCCGACAGCCTGGGTGGTGGCGCTCGTGCCCTGGATCGTGCCGGTGGTGCCGGTGCCGGCGGTGGTGTTTTTGTTGCTGTGGTTTTTTGTGCAGATGTGGAGCGGCATCGGCGAATTGCTCGGAGCTGGCGGCGAGGGCGGCGTGGCCTGGTGGGCGCACGCGGGCGGGTTCGTCGCCGGGATGCTGATCGCGCTCCTGGCACGGAAAGCCGGCTGGCTGAAGGCAGCCGGGGCCGGCCGGGCGGGTTAGGAGGCAGGAGGCATTCGCTAATGCTATCGTGAGAAATTACCCGCGAAAGCGTATGATACCAAAGCCCCAAAGCCTTCGGATTTTTACACCAAGGCCGCAAAGAGCGCAAAGGATTGCCAGTTACCTTCTTCGCGTCCTTTGCGGCCTTGGTGTAAAATCAAAAACATTCGGGACGCTGGTATGATTTCCTTCTGTAACCCGATGCCTGTTTTCCGGAAATTGAACCACAAAGACACAGAGGCACAGAGCGGACCACAGAGCAGAATCAGGTTTTTCCTGACAGGAGGCTTTGTGGAGTTTGTCCTCCGTGTCTTCGTGTCTCTGTAGTTAACTTCCTTCGGTTTTGGCTCGGCTAATCCGGGTCACTACGCCCGCAGCGCCTTGGGAGTGTCGAGGATTTCCTTGAGGATGATGGCGCGGCGGAGACTGGAACGGTCGTGCAGGTCGGCGGCGAGAGAGACGGGCAGACCGGAACGGAAAGCGGGAGCCGGAGCGGTCTCGGGCTTGGGGGGGCGGGCGCCCCGGGCGCGTATTTCCACCGCCTCGTTGCGGACGGCGGCGCGTTGCGCTTCGAGCGCGGCCAGTTGTTCGGCCATCTGGCGCTGACGTTCGCGCACGGCCCGCTCTTCCGCCGTGTCATAGGCGTTGGAACGGGGCTCCCGGGTGCGGGCCGCGGGTTCGGCACGGGGCAGGGGGGGCGGGGCGACCGGGGCCGGCGGCGGCATGCCGGGAACCTCGCCGCGACGCTCGGCGATCTTGCGCCGGATCTCTTCCTGGATGCGTCGCGTGCGTTCGGCGTCCGCGCTGTCGGGTGCGTGACGCTGGAGCGGCGCGCCGCGCTGTTGTTGCGCCTGGCGCTGGCGGCGGGCTTCCATCGCGGCTTCGGCCTCGCGGCGGGCTTCGGCGGCCTCACGGCGCTTCTGTATCCAGAAGGCAACGACGCCGGCGATGACGAAAAGTATCTGGAAATGTTCGGTGATCCACTTCATGGCGGAGGGGGGGTCAGGGAGGAGAGCCCGCGAAGCCCGTGTAATGAGACGAAAAAGAAACCGGCTGTATTTCCGTTTTTCGTGTCATTGCGGGTGTTTCGCGGGCCGTTTCTGCAGCCGGGGCAGGCCGGCGTTACTTCTTGTCGTCGGTGCCGATCGACTTGCGCATGCCGGTGTCGGCCTGGATGTTTTCCATCTTGTAGTAGTCCATGACGCCGAGGTTGCCCTTGCGGAAGGCTTCGGCCATGGCGAGCGGGACTTCGGCCTGGGCCTCGACGACCTTGGCCTGCATTTCCTGCACGCGGGCTTTCATTTCCTGTTCGAGCGCGACGGCGGCGGCGCGGCGGATTTCGGCCTGGGCCTGGGCGATGGACTTGTTGGCCTGGGCCTGGGCTTCCTGGAGCTGGGCGCCGACGTTTTCGCCCACGTCCACGTCGGCGATGTCGATGGAGAGGATTTCGAAGGCGGTGCCGACGTCGAGGCCGCGCGCGAGCACGGTCTTGGAGATGCTGTCGGGAGATTCGAGGACCACCTTGTAGCTGTCGGCCGAGCCGATGGTGGTGACGATGCCTTCGCCGACGCGGGCGATGATGGTGTCTTCCTTGGCGCCGCCGACGAAGCGGTCGAGGTTGGTGCGCACGGTCACGCGGGCCTTGACCTTTACCTGGATGCCATCGCGCGCCACGCCGTCGATGGTCGTGCGTCCGCCTTCGGGGTTGGGGCAGTCGATGACCTTGGGATCGACGCTGGTGCGCACGGCTTCGCCGACGGACTTGCCGGAGCCTTTGGTGGCGAGGTCGATGGCGCAGGCGCGGCGCCAGTCGAGCTCGATGCCGGCTTTTTGCGCGGCGATGAGGGCCTGCACGGTGGGCACGACGTTGCCGCCGGCCAGGAAGTGGGCCTCGATGTCGTTGATCGAAATGTCGATGCCGGCCTTGCGGGCGGTGATGCGGGCGTCAACGACCAGGCCGTAGGGCACCTGGCGGAGCCGCATGGCGATGAGTTCGGTGAACCCGACGTAGGCTCCCGCCAGCCAGGCGCGCAGCCAGACGCTGAAGAAGGAGAAAACAATGAACGCGAGGACAAGGGCGGCGATAAGGCCGGCGATGCCGAGAACGGTGACGAGTTGGCCAGGCATGGTTGGTATGGTGGGTTGGTGTTACGGGTTGTTGGTGGAAAAATGAACGGAGTTCAGTGTTTGGAAGAAGGGGGCGCGGGTGGAACGGGCGGGAGGTAGACGGGTGCGGTGAGGAGATCGACGGGTTTGTTGAGGTCGTTGTCGGCCGGCAGGCCCGGTGTGACCGGCGGGCGCGTGGAGGATGCGGCAGGAGGGGGATTGTCGCCGGTGATTTTTTCGACGACGAGCTGAAAAGTCTCCGTGCCGATGACGGCGACGGGCGTGCCTTTTTCGATGAGCCCGGAACGCGAGGTGGCCTCGTAGCGCCGGCCTTCGACGAGGACGTACCCGGTCGGGGCGAGCGTGGTGAGGGTTTCGCCGGTGCGGCGGGTGATGGCGGCGGCATCGGCAACAGGTGGCTGGCTGCGGCTGTCGATGCTCTTGTGCAGGAAAAACCGGCGGCCCCAGCGGGTGCGCGGAAGGATGAGGAATTCGATGGCAAGCATCAGGCCGACGAGGAAGAGCGCGACGGCGACGGCCACGCCCCCACCCATCGGGCCGTGTTGCCAGAAGGCGATCACACAACCGGCCAGCATGGCGAGCGCGCCGAGGGTGCCGAGGACGGCTCCGGGGACGATCACCTCGGCGGCGAGCAGGATGATGCCGACAATGAAGAGAAGAATGAGGGTGGTCATCGGGAGAGGGGCAGGACTTGAAGACGAGAGACTGTGTGAGGGCGGGAGAGAGAGGGAGGGTGGACGGCGGCGGGTGGATGTCAGTCGTTATTGTTGCCGGTTTCTTCCTCGACAAGGAGTTCGAACCCCTGCCGGCCGATGACGCGCACGGGGCGTCCCTTGTCGAGGGTGCCGACGGCGACGCGGGCTTCGAAGTGGCGGTCGCCGAGCCTGATTTGTCCGGCGGGGCGGAGAGCGGAAACGGTGACGCCGGTCTGGCCGACGACAGGTGTTTCGGAACCGGGGGCGGCTTCGATGTCGTCGATAACCGCGCCGGAAGCACCGTCGATGGCGGCGCTGAGGACGAGGCGGTCGAGGAACCAGCCGCGCGGGAGAAACCGCATCAGCGCGATGCCCCCGATCACGGCGACGACGATGCCGCCGAGAAGGTTGAGCAGCGGACGGGTGAACATGCCGGAGGAAATCGAGATGGGCTCGTTGGGCCAGAGGTCGGTCATGGACCAGACGAGCGCGCCGAGCATGAGCAGGATGCCGGTCAGGGCGATGAGCACGGTGCCCGGGAAAAACAGCAGCTCCACGACGACAAGGATCACGCCGAAGGCGAAGACGATCCAGGCCTCGTTGCCGGAGAGGCCGGCGATGTAGTGGCCGAAAAAGACAATCGCCAGGAGGATGCCGCCGGCGATGCCGAAGAAGCCGAAGCCGGGCGTCTTCATTTCGATAAAAATGCCGAGCAGGCCGAGTCCCATGAGGATGGGGGCGATGGTCGTAATGTAGTGGGCGAGTTGCTCGGACCAGGTGAGTTCGAGCCGGGTGAACCGGTAGTTGTCCGCGCCGTATTTTTGCGTGAGGAGGTCGTCGATCGTGGTCGCGATGCCGGTGGCGAAGAGCGGGCGGGGCGGATCGCCGTAGGAGCGCATGGCCTCGGTGGCGGTGAGCGAGAGGAGCTTGTCGGCGGGCTTGATGACGGTGTCGTCGAGCTTGAACTCGATTTTCGGATTCATCATCGCCTCGAGCACCTTTTCGCGGAGGGGGTCGCTTTCCGAGTAGGCGCGGATTTTGGCGCCGAGGTAGCTCTCGACCTTGCGCTTCATGGATTCGTCCACGTCCTTGCCGTCGCCGTTGACGATCTCGGCGGCGCCGATGACGGCCTTGGGCGCGTACCAGATGTTGTCGGTGACGCCGGAAATGAGCGCGCCGGCCGACATGGCCTCGTCGTTGACGTACGTGATCGTCTCGCCGGGGAACTGGTCGAGCGCCTCCATGATGTCGAGGGTGACATCGACGCGGCCGCCGGGCGTTTTCATGTCGAGGACGATGGCGGTGGCGTTTTCCCGGATGGCTTCTTTCAGGCCGCGGCGGAGGACGTAGAGGACGGGCGGGGTGATCTGTTCGCGGATGGGGATGACGAAGATGCGGGCGGCTTCGCCATCGGGTCTGGCGTTCAGGGGTTGGGGTTTGACGGTATCGACAGGCGCGGCAACGGGCGCAGGTGCGGCGGTATCGGCCGGCGCGGGCGTTGCCGGAGCGGCGGATTCCGGCTCCGGAGCGGCGGACGCGGCGGCATCGGGTTTCGCGGGCGGCGTGATGCCGGTTTCGGAAGCGGGAGTCGCGGGCGGGGGAGCCGGGGTTTCGGTTGAAGATTGGGCAGGCGCAACGGCAACCGCGAGGAGCGGCCATGCGCAGACGATGCCGAGGAGGTACAACCGGAGGCGTTTCATAGCAAAGCCGACATGAACACCTTCCGGAGCGCGCCGCAAGCGCGGGAGACGAATCGGAGCGTTATAGTTTGCCGGGGGTTTTCCAGCAGGAGGGCGGCGGGCGGGAAAACCGTCCCGTTATCAGGGGGCCGCAGGCGTCGCGGCGGCCGGCGCGGGCGCTTTTTCGGCATAGGGCCGGCCGGCGGTGCCGGCGACGAACATGACCAGCCGGGCGGGTCCGGGACCGGGGTTGGTGCCGTTGTGCAGCACGTTGACGACTTCGGCAAAGGCCTCGCCGGCCCGGAAGGTCCGGGTTTCGCCGCCGGCGAGTTCGACGCGCACCTCGCCTTCGAGCATGTAGCCGAAGCAGGGCACCGGGTGACGGTGCCAGTTGGTCTGGCGGCCGGGGGCGATCTCGACGAGGACGGCGCTGACTTCGGCGGGACCATCGGCCGGATAGACGATCGGCTGGCCGGCGCCGTCGGTCCGGGTTTTCAGGAGGGGCGTGACGGCGACGGCCTTCGCGTAGGGTGAATCGGCTTCGGCGGCGGCGGTGGCGGCACGGAGCGCTGGCGCGACGAAAAACGGCAGGAGGGAGGCAAGGATGGCGGCAAGGAGGAGTCGGGAGCGGACGGTAATCATGGGAATAAGGATACAGGAGGAGGAACGGGCGGAAAAACAAAAGTAAACCAACAGAGAACCGTATGCAGCTCTGTTGTGCAAAGGGACGCTCCGCTGACATCAGATTGAGTCGCATCCACGCTCCGGTATAGAGCAATTGGACGCACGGAAAATCGCGGGAAACCTTTATCCCCGTCATGTCACGGCGGCACTGGAAACAGCGATGGGTGACACGCCTGTCGTCTGCCTGCCGGGCGCCGCGGCAGACGGGGAAATCCACGCTGGCTCAGCAACTCTCGCCGGAACGCGCGTATTTCAGCCTCGATGATGCCGAGACATTTTCCCTGGCGCAAACGGCCCCCGCAGGCTTCGTCGCCGCGCTGCCGGAACGGGTGACCGGCCCTGCGGTCGACAGATTGCTGGCGATGCCTCTCTCCGCGCTTTGGGAAATGTGAAAAAGCCTCCGGACTGCGAAATCAGGCCGGGCCTGGGCCGGAGGGGGAGGGCGGAATCAGGAAGCGGCGAGCACGGCTTGCAGGTCGGCGATGTAGACGCGGCGGGTGTCGCCGTCCATGCCGTTGAAGGTGATATAACGCCAGGTGCGGTCCCAGGCGGGGTGGGGGTCGCAGCGGAGCACGGAGTGGATGGCCGCGGCGGGATTGCGGGCGTTGATGCGCACGAGGCATTTCTCGGTGCGCGTTTGCAGGTCGATCCAGCGGAGCGGCACGGTGCCGTCGCCGAAGGCCGTCTGCTCGTTGGTGTAGGTATCCGTGAGAATATGACGTCCGTCGGGATAGACAGTGGGGTGGCCGGATCCGGGGATTTTGGGGTGATCGGTGCCGGGGATGATGCGCAGGCCGGTGCCGTCGGCGTTGACTTCGACGAGACGAAGTTCGTTGCCGGAACCGGCGGAAGGGAGCGCGAGATTTTGCGAGATGCGGCGTCCGTCGGGAAACCAGGTGGCGTGGTGGCCGGGGTGTTGCCAGAGTTCGGGGCCGGTGGCGCAGCGGAGCGAGGCGAGGTCGGGCTCGCCGGTGGCGGGGTCGATGCGGAGCGTGACCCAGGCGAAGCACACCGATTGGTAGTTGACCTTGAACATGTCCCAGCCGGGCGACTCTCCGGCGGGAAACCAGCGCAGGCTGAGCATCAGGGCGTCGCCCTGCGGGTTGAACTTGCTGTGAAAGCCGATGATTTCGCAGCGGTCGAGGTCGGTGGGCGGGTTGGTCTCGCCGCATCGCAGCGGCGTGGGATGGCCGGGAGCGGACAGCGTATCCACGATTTGCCTGATGGATACAAGGAGGCGCCGTTTGCCGGTGCGGGTGTCGGTCAGCCAGAAACCGTCATCGTCGGTCGGACCGATGCGCCAGGGCGGGCAGGCGGATTCCGGGACGACAACGCCGTAGCCGCACTGGGTTTTGCGGGTGAGCACCAGGTTGGACGAGATGAGCCAGCGTCCATCGGGCGAAGCATGATAAACGGTGCCTTCAAGCCGCTGGCGCGTGCCGGCGAGCGGATCGAATTTCCACGAAAAGGGCGTCCACGTGGCGGTGTCCACGTCGTTGAAAAACAGTTCGTGGTCGGAACCGCCCCAGTTGAGATTGGCGCCGAGCTGGTGTTCCCAGCCGCGGGTGTCGGCGAGGACGGTTTCAGCGCCGGTCTGAAGGTCGACAAGGATGACGTGCGCGACATCACCGGGCGCGGGCTGGCGATCCTCGAACGGGAGGCGGAGGAGGGCGAGGTAACGGCCCGAGGGGCTGATCGGCGAGGTGTCGAAGAAGCGGTGGGTGCAGTGACCGGCGTGCGGCGTGACGCACCAGACGGGGACGAGCGGGTCGTATGTTTCGTAGCGGGGGAAGTGGCGGTAGAGGCTGGCGGCGAGGTTCATGGTCATAGTGTTATGGGAAAATGTGAGGTGTGTCAGCGGGAAGCCTGCGTATGGCCGAGGGCGGCGGCGAGCTGGCCCATGAGGCCCATGCCCATGGGCGAGAGGACGCGGTAGGGGGCGCGTTGCAGGGCCTCGCCACCGCGGTTGCTCTGGGCGGTGCCGTCGAGGAGGCCGTCGGGCGTGAGATGCGGAAGCAGGCCGGACCAGCAGCGGCGGGCGGCGGTTTCCGCTTCCGCCGCGTCGACAAAACCCGCGCGCGCGGCGCGCATGATCGCGGCGGCGATGCCGGCCGAGCCGGAAGTGTCGGGCGGGCAGGCGGGGTCGTCGGCGAAGCAACCCCAGAGGCCATCCTCGCGCTGGAGGGCGAGCGTCCAGGCGACGGCGGCGCGGAGTTCCGCCTCCGGTTCGCCGGTATCGGCGAGACCGCGGAGATGCTCGAGCGAGCGGCCGAGGCCGAGCAGGTACCAGGCGATGCCTCGCGCCCAGGAGCGGAAGGTGCGCGAATCGTCGGGATGGTGGCGGAGCCAGAGTCCGTCGGGCCGCCGGAGACGTTCCTGGCGCTGGCGGAGAACGTTGATGGCAAGGGAGGCGAGGGAGTTGTCGCGACGCTGGCCGGCGATGACGGCGAGAGGGTAGGCGATGGTGTAGCTGCCTTCTGCCGTGTAACTTTCCGGGCGGCGAAAGGTGCCGTCGGGGTGGAGGTGGTCGCGGTACCAGGCGAGCAGCGTATCGAGGAGAGGATGATGGGGCGCAACCTTGGCGAGGACGGCGAAGGGCAGGGTGCCCTCGATGCCGTAGATGCGGTCGTCGCAGGGGCGTCCGCGCGGGTCTTCGTAAACGAGACGGCCGTCGGACGTGAAAAACAGGGCGAGGTGCGCATCGAGCGCGGCGCGCCAGCGGAGGGCGTCGGTGGTGCCAGCCGTGGCGGTCCGGAGATCGTGGAGGGCGTCGAGGATGCAGCCTTCCATCCAGCCGAAGGTCTGAACGGAGCCGACAGAGCCGAGCACGCGGAAAAATGCGGCGGTGGCGGCGCCGGGTGAGGTCGCGTCGACGGGGGCATCGGGCAGGAGATGGGGGGCCAACACCTCCGCGCCAGCCGGAAGGGCGGGGGCGAAGAGCCAGAGCGGGGTGGAGCCGTGCGTAAGGGTGAGGCGGATACCCTGTTCGAGCGCGGCGGCCAAGGTGGTGGCGTTGAGCTGGATCTGCCAGGGTTCGATGGAGTGGGAATAGCGGAGGTCGAACTGGCCGATCATGGCGCCGGTGCGGGCGAGGCTGGCGGTGACGATTTTCTGTTCGCGGTCATCGACCGAGACGCCGATCCGCAACCAGCCGCCGCGCGAAGCGCCGGGGGAAGATGCGGTGTTGCCGGCGTGCGGCCAGGTGAGGAGCACGCTGCCGCCGGTCGCGGATGTGCCCGCGGGCGGAGCGAGCCCGACGGTCGGCCAGCCGAAGGGGGCGCGAAGCGGGGGCTGGACGGGGAGGCCGGAGGTATCGGTGGCGGCGAGGAACATGCGGGAAAAGGATGGCGACAGGGTGCAGGGTGAAGGCGGACGCCGGACCGGGCAGGTTTGATGTTGTCCAAACGTTTTCAGACCCGGCGGGCCTGATGTTCCGGATTTTACACAAAGGTCGCGAAGACCGCGAAGTTTTCAGGCAACGGGATCTTCGCGTTTTTTGCGCCCTTTGGGTAAAAATCCGGAGATTTCTGACTCAGATAAACGAAAGCGAGCGCAGGAACGCGGTCTGGATCGAGACGGCTTCGTCGAAAATTTGCCGGTTGTGTTTGAGATAGCCATGCGTGCCCGTCGGGTGGGGATGGAAATCGCAGCGGTTGCCGGCGGCGGACATGGCGGCGGCGAACTGTTTCGCACCGGCGACGGGCGTGGTGGTGTCGGCCTCGCCGTGGAAGAGCAGGGTCGGCGGGAGGCCGGGGCGCACGGTGTGGAGCGGCGAGAGTTCGCGCCAGCGAGGGCCGAGGCGGGCGCAACCATAGCCGGCGGGCGAGGTGTCGATGACCGGGTAATGCAGGATGAGCGCCTGGGCGGCGGCGGATTCGCTGACGGATTCGCCGGGTTCGTCGAAAAGGGCGCCGTCGAGGAGCGTGGTGGTCGCGGCGAGGTGCGCTCCGGCGGAGCCGCCGCCGGCGACGATTTTTTGGGGGTCGATGCCGAGACTGGCAGCGTGGCGGCGCAGGTGTCGCATGGCGGAGCGGGCGTCGCGCACGCAATCGAGCACGCTGGCGAATTCGTTTTCGCCGCGGGCGAGTTCTTCCGGCGTGCGCGGGCGGGAGAGCCGGTATTCGAGGCCGAAGGCGGCCAGGCCGAGCCGGGCAAACGTATCAAGCCACGGATACACGACGCGCGGGCCGTTGTTGATCCAGCCGCCGCCGTGGATGAACAGCACGGCGGGGCGGCCGGCGGGCGGAGGGGGAGCGGCACCGGCGGACGGGGCGCGGCGGGCGGGGTCGAAGAAATGGAGCGAGAGGGAGCGGCCGGCGATCTCCTTGTACGGCAGAATGGCATCGGGCCGCAGGGTTTCGCAGAGGTGGTTGAAGTGGTTGTCGGTGTGCATTACCGGAGAGCATGTGGAAAGCGATCGGACCGGCTTCCGGCAAATGTAAATACGACTCAGGGGGAAGGGGAAACATTGAGGACGGGAAGCGGTGCCCCGATATCATCGGCGGCCATGCCGGCCTGCCAGGCGCCGCGGTCGCGTCCGCCGGGGAAGTCGGTCACGCTGTCGGGCCAGCCTTGGCGGGAGGGATAGTCGGAGCCGTCTCCGCAACCCGGCGATCCGGCGCGCAGGCGCAGATCCCGGGGACCCGGCCCGGCGGGCTGGCCGGCATCGACAAAGCGGTCGGCGAGGTCGGGCACGGTGAGCGCGGCGGGCTCGTCGGCGGGACGGTCGTGGTTGTAGAGATTCGCCTCCCAGTGGTTGTCCCCGCCGGTGTCGGTCGCCCCGGCGCCGCGGAAGTTGACGTTTTGCGGGCGGCTGCCGAAGGAATAGAAGACGTTGTTGACGAAGTCGTAGCCGTGCCAGCGGTTGGGGAGGGGATCACCGAGCTTTTCCCAGACGCTGAAGCCCTGGCTGTAGAAGGTATTGTGGTAAAACTTGATATTCCTGGCGAGGCCGAGGGAGTCGTGGCCGCTCTTCACTCCGTAGGAGGCGGAGCGCCCGCTGCTGGCGCCGGGACGGGTGACTTCGACGACGTTGCGATAAATATGAATGGGACCGGGGCCGTTGGAGGTGACGCTGATGCCGGCGAAGGCGTCGTGAATGTGGTTGTTGGAAAACGTGATGTCGGCCTGCTCGGGCGACTCGAGTTCGACACCGTCGTCCATGATGTGGCGAAAGGTGTTGTGGTGGATGCGCACGCGTCGGCTGCGCTTGATGCCGAGGCCGTCCCACTGGCCGCTGACGAGGCTGCCGGAGACTTCGCTGTCGCGCAGGTGGATAAGGCGCAGGCCGAAGCCGCGCCAAGGGGCGAGGGTGTCGGAGTTGTTGACTTCGGACTGTCCCATGCCGGAGCGGTAACCGCCCGACCACGGCCAGGAATCGACGACACCGTTGAGGATGCGGACTTCGCGGATGCGCACGTCGAAGCCGACGCCGGTGCCGGTGGAGATGCCGCGGAAGCTGTTGCGCACGGTGACGCGGGCGATCTCGACATCGCGCCAGGCGGGCGATTCGGCGGGCGGGGGGAGTTCGTCGAGGTCGGCGGTGCCGCCGGCGAACTGGGCGTCAGGAGCGCCGTCGGCGGCGGCAAGGTAGATGCCGGTCCAGCCGCCGTTACGCACTTCCAGATCGGTGATGCGCAGGTGGCTGTGGCCGCCGGTGTCGATGACGGCGAGGGCGCGGCCGATGCTGAGCGGAACGGTGTTGGGGTCTTCGTTGCCGGCCAGCTTCACATGGACGTGGTCGCGGTCGCGAAAACTGCCTTCGCCACGCGGGGCCGGGTCGAGGAGAGCATCCGGGGTAGCGTAGGCGGCGATCAGGCGGTCGCTGCGGTTGGTGCCGGGTGTGCCGAAGCGCGAGATCCAGGTGCCGATGGCCGCGCCGGGGGTGGCTTCGTCGGCGAACGGCAGGGCGGTCCGGTAATAAACGTGTCCGTCGCGCTCCAGGCGTTCCCACCTGCCGGCGGGCGTCTGCTGGTAATCGGCCGCGGCGCCGTCGATGATCGCGCCGGGGCCGGTGAGAGTGATGGGGGCGGAGGGCGTGCCGGAGCGGCGGAAGACGACGTTTTCATGATAAACGCCGGGGGCGATGCGGAGGGTATCGCCGGGTTGGGCGGCATCGAGGGCATCCTGAATCGTGGCATGGACGGTCTCGCTGTGGGAGCCGGTGCGGGTGACGGCGGCGCGGGCCGGGAGAGACGCCCCCAAAGCGAGGAGCAGCGCGAAGCGGGGAAGCGTGGAGAGGGTGAAGGACGCGGACATGAGAGTCAGTCGGCCGGGGTGGCGTTGAGGAAGGCCGCGGGCGCGCCGATGGCGTCGGGGGCCATGCTGGCCTGCCAGGCGCCACGGTCGCGCCCGCCGGGGAAGGCGGTCACGCTGTCGGGCCAGCCTTGGCGGGCGGGATGGTCGGAGCCGTCGCCGCGGCCGGGCGAGCCGTCGCGCAGGCGCAGATCGCGGGGGTCGGAGGCGTCGGGCGTGAGCGGATCGACGAAGCGGCCGGCGAGGTCGGGATCGGTGAGGGCGGCGGGTTCACCGGCGGGGCGGTCGTGGTTGTAGAGATTGGCTTCCCAGTGATTGTCGCCGCCGGTGTCGGCCGTGTCGGCGCCACGGAAATTGACGTTCTGCGGGCGGGCGCCGAAGGAGTAAAAAATGTTGTTGACGAAGTCGTAGCCGTGCCAGCGGTTCGGGGCGGGGTCGCCGAGTTTTTCCCAGACGCTGAAGCTCTGGCTGTAAAACGTGTTGTGGTAAAATTTGATGTTCTCGGCCACGCCGAGGTTGTTGTGCCCGCTTTTTATCCCGTAGGAGGCGTAGCGGTTGCCTGAGCCGGGGGAGGCCTTGCTGCGACGGGTGGCCTCCACGACGTTGCGATAGATATAAATGGGGCCGGGGCCGTTGGGGGTGACGCTGATGCCGGCGAACACGTCGTGAAAGTGGTTGTTGTAAACGAACACGTCGGACTGGCTGGCGGACTCGAGTTCGATGCCGTCGTCGATGATGTTGCGGAGGGTGTTGTGGTGAACGCGGACGTTGTGGCTGGATTTGACGGTGAGGCCGTCCCACTGGCCGCTGACGAGGCTGCCGGAGATTTCGCTGTCGCGAGCGTTGGTGAGCGAGATCCCGAAGCCGCGCCAGGGGGCGAAGGCGTCGGAGCCATCCTGGGGATGTTGGCCAACGCCGCTGGTGTAGCCGCCATTCCACACCCAGCCGGGGGCCGGAGGCATGCCGTTTTCGATGTGGACGCCATGGATGCTCACAGCGGCGGTGGTGTCACCGCGGGTGGTAATGCCGCGGAAGCAGTTGCGGATGACGAGATCGGACAGGTGGATGTCGGTGGCGGGCCCTCCGATGACAACACCGGCCCAGGAGGCGTTGCGGAGCTCGAGCCCGCGAATGTGCAGATGGCTGTGGCCGTTGAGATCGATGACGGCGTGGGCGCGGGCGATGTTGAGGCCGACGGTATTGGGATTCTCGCCGCCATCGAGCTTCACGTAGAGGGCGTCGCGTTCGCGGAAGGTGCCTTCGCCGCGGGGGGCATCGGCGAGACCTTGCAGGCTGGCATAAGCGGCCAGCAGCCGGTCGCTGCGTCCGGTTTCCTCCGAGGCCGTTCCGTGGCGGGAAATCCAGGTGGTGATGGCGTGTCCGGGGAGGGGGGCAATCAGCGGAGGACTGGCGCGCCAGAAGCCGGAGTCGGGGTCCTGCTGCCAGCGTCCGGACGGGTCGGATTGGAAGAACGGATCGGCGGCGTCGATGACGACGCGGGCGTTGTCCTCGGCGGTGAGGGTGACGGGGCGGCCGGGCTGGCCGGAGACGCGGAAGGTGATCGGCTCGTGCCAGGTGCCGGCGGGGAGCCGCACGGTGTCGCCGGGCCGGGCGGCGTCGAGGGCGGCCTGGATGGTGGCGTGGGTGGACGTGGCGCCGTTTTCGCGCAGCAGAGTGACCGCGGGAGGCGGAGGATCGGCAGGAGGAAAGACCGGGTCGGGGATGTCCGGAGGCGGGACCGGAGCGTCGAGAGTCAGCGAGAGCTGAATCGGCGAGTAGAGGGTGTTTTCCTTGCTGGCGAAGGCGATGACGTTGGGGCTGTCGCCGGGTTCGCGGAGGACGAGGGTTGCGCTGCGCGACGGAGCGGTGCGGACCTGTTCGAGGAAGGTGACGAGCGCGGGCGTGGAGAGGGAGAAGATAGCCCCGCCCGAGGCGCCTCCGGTGGCGGGCACGGCGATGGACCCGAGGAGGATGGCGTTCGCCGGCGCTTCGTGGGCAGAGGTCGCCGGCCAGGCGGCGTTGGCGTTGGTCAGGGTGGCCTCGTCCCAGTCGGGCGCCGTGCCGGGCGCCAGTCCGAAGATGTCGAGGGTGGAGGCGGGGCGCCCCCGGTAAATCGAGGCGAGGCTGAGGTTGAGCGTGGCGGCTTGGATACGGTGTGCGGCTTGGGTCAGGTCGAAGCGCAGCCACGCGAGGCGCTGGTAGCTGCGGTTGCGGGAGCCACGGACGTGGAGGGTGGCGTTGCCGCCGAAGTTGGTATCGGCCTGATCGCCGCCTTGGAGATAGGTGTCGGCGACAGGGGCGAGATCGAGGACGGCTCCGGCGGCTTGCGCCCGGACCGCCGCGCTGGTGATCATGAGCAAAGCCAGCAGGGCGGACAGACGCAGGCTACGCTCCCTGGAGGGAAAGGGGGACATGGGAAAAGGAGACGAAAAGAATACCCGGGAAACTTTAACGACGAAGGCGTAGCGCAATCACTCCCGCCAGAGCGAGGGCACCGGCGAGTGCGGCACAGGTGGAAGGTTCGGGAATGACGCCGTGAGTGATCGACAGGGATGGGGCGTCATAGGTGACGTTTTCTTTGGAGGCGAATTGGAGGTAGCCGCCTGCACCCGAAGCGTTTTCCCGGATTATGAAAGTCAGGTTGCTGGAACCGCCGGCGGCAAGGTAGTCGTTGAGAAACGAGGTCAGCGCCGTGCCGGTGATCGTGTAGGTGGTTCCGCGGGAAGCGAGCAGGCCGGAGATGTCGAACGTGCCCACGAGGGCGGCAGCGGAAATATCAGGGGCGTTGTTGTAGGTCAGGTCTGTTTCACCCCAATCGAAACCGAGTTGCTCCACGGTAGCGGTATAATCGGCATTGAGAGCATAGACATTGATCGCGGCATTCCCGCTGTCGCGGGTGCTTTGATTGCCCGAGAGTGTGATGCTGAACGAGGCATCGGACACCGTGACGCCGCTCAGGCTGGTGAGGTCGCTGATGTCGAAACGCACATAGAAGTCCCGGCGGAAGTTTGTATGGCCGCGCACCTGTATGTTTTCGTCGGTCCCGTAGTTGATGCCTGGTGAATCGGAGCGGATGCCGCTATCCGCCGCGGGGGTATATTGGTTCGCGGCTGCAGCAGATGTCGCCAGAGTCAACGTGGAGGTTCCGGCAAGCAGCAATGCCATCAGACGGACGATACCCCCGCCCGACTCAAGGAGGGATGTTTTTATTGTATTCATTGTATCCATTTCTTGTTACATCAAGGGTTTGGTTTTTCAGTGGTGGTGTGTGGAAGTTTGCCAAGGAGTTACTTGAGCGAGTCCCACAGAGTGGAATTGTTGGCGACCTCGCTGCGCTGGCGGCTGTTCACGTGGCCGTCCCAGTAGGCGATGTTGATTCTGCCGCCGTGCCTGTAGGCGACGGCCTGTGTGGTTTTGGCAGCCCCGGTGTATTTGTCGGAGTTGGTCTTGTTGACCTGGTAATCAACGGCGTCGGCAAATGCGAGTGTCTGGCTGGGACGCGGGATTTCTGTCTGGCTGATGCCTTGCGCCTGTGCCTCCGGGCCAAGACCTGTAAAATTGTAACCGTAGGCAGTGTGATCGGAATCGGTTTGGGCCGGATCTTCCCTGTCCGGGCAACGCATGGAAAGGGGAAGCTTGCTCCCGCTGGATTTCGAATCACCGAGATAACGCAAAAATGTACTGGTGTCGTGCCACTTGCCGGTACCATCGGTATTCTTGACACGCATGAACCTCCCCTTGTTGTCATTTGCATACAGGATGTTGGCGAGTTGGAGCTGGCGCAGATTGGAGAGGCACTGCGTCTGCCGGGCCTTGGCCCGGACGTTGCCGAGGGTCGCCAGGATGATCGCTGCCAGCACGCCGATGATCGCGATGACCGCGAGCAATTCGATCAGCGTGAAGGCCCGACGGGAGTGACGGCGGACGACGGGAAATGCGAAATGGGTAACGGTGCTCATCGTGGCGGGGGGATTCGGGTTGCGACGGGGAACAGGGATGCGTCAGGTCGGTCATCAAGTCAATAAAATTTTTATCAAAATGCTGTCCACTCCTTCGATGAGGCGGATCAGGGATGGATTTTTCCTGAATAAGAAGCGTGACATGGAGGCGAAAATAAAGTTTTTATCACTTTTATCATGATAACGCCCTCCGAAGCTCCCGCCAAATCCGTGACGATGACGGAAATCGCCCGCCATGCCGGGGTCTCCGTGGCGGCGGTGTCGTCGTTTCTCAACAACCGCAACTACGGCATCCGCGTGAGCGAGGGCACGCAGCAGCGGATCGTCGCGGCGTGCCGGAAACTCAACTACCAGCCCAAAAGCCAGGCGGCACGGGCGCGCATCCATCCGCAGCTCGGGGCCGTGTGTTTCATGGTCAACAGCCGCACGCCCGACGGCGCGCAAAACCATTATTTCGGCCGGATGCTCGCCGGCGTGATGGGGGCGATGAAACAGAGCGAGCAGCAGGTGACGTATGCGTTGTACGATCTCGATACGGATTACGTGCGCCACCCGGAGCGCTTGCCGCTGCCCCTGCGGGACGAGAGCGCGAGCAAGTTTGTCGTGGCCAGCGCGCCGAACCCCTCGCTCGTGCAGCATCTGCTGGCGAGCGGACGGCCGTTTGTGTACCTCGGGCAGCACCTGGAGATGCCCGGCTTCCTGAGCATTTGTCCGGACTACGCGGAGGCTTCGCGCCTGGCGGTGCATCATCTGTACGGGCTGGGGCACCGGAACATCGCGTTTATCACCGGGCCGTTCGGCAGCACGCTCTACAACCAGACGGAAATCGAGCGCGGCTTCGCGCTGGGGATGCGCGAGGTGGGGCTGACCTTGCTGCCGCATCTGCTGTGTCATGGAAATCTGGCTACGGAAGAGGTGTCCGCGGCGGTGGATTATTGCATGGCGCAGGAGCAGGCGGTACGACCGACGGCGCTCTTTTGTTTCCACGACACGGCGGCGATCTGCGCGGCGGGACGGCTGCAGGCGCGGGGATTTCGCGTGCCCGACGAGGTGAGCGTCATGGGGCTCAACGACGAGGCGGGCGCGGCGACGAGCCACCCGGCGATAACGACCATCCATTTTCCGCTGGAAGAGATGGGGCGGGCGGGTCTGGCCGAGGTGGAGCGCCAGGCGCTGGAGGGGCGCCCGGCCGCGAGCGGCAAGATCGTGCTGCCGGTGCGGCTGGTGGAGCGGGCTTCGTGCGCGGCCTCCGGGAAATCCTGAGCCGGCACGAACCGGGGGGGGGGCTGGCGGCGCGGTGCGCCGGTTCAGGGAGCGGTGCGGGTGAACTGTTCGCCCCGCGCCGTGCCGGTATGGCCGGCTCCCTGCGTGTAAACGATCTCGCGGGAGCCCCGGGCGTTGTTGAACAGGGCGGCCATGCCGGAGGGCGGACAGACGTAGTCGCCGAGGCCGGCGAGGAGCTTCAGGCTGCCGCTGTATCTGCGAATGTGGTACACGGGATCGTAATAGAAAAGGGCGGGGGTCGGCTTGATGTGCCAGGTGCCGCGCAGGTGTCCCATGGCCGCGCCGCCGACGTCGCACATCCAGGGCTGGTTGGCGATGCAGCGGGTCACGGCGGGATCCAGTCCGGCAGCCAGGGCGGCTTGCAGGCCGCCCTGACTGTGGCCTTCCACGGTCAGATCCCGGCCGTTCCATTCGGGCAGGCTTTTGACGTATTCGAGCGACCGGATGAGGCGCAGCATCATGCCGTTGAAGTAGGTGGTCTCGGGGTTTCCGTTTTCCTTTTCGTTGAAGGCGTAGCCCTTCAGCTCTCCCTGGCTCAGGTCCCGGTAATACTCCCTCGGCTGGCCGTTGAGGAACCCGTGCGCGTTGACGCTGAGAACAATGCTGTCTTTGGCCGCGCCGTCGTTTTTGGAAACCGGATACACGCCATAACCGAAATAGATGATTTTGGCCGGCAGCGACTTCGCCTGCGCGCCCTCCGGAAGGCAGAGGTAGCCGGACAGCGGTTTGGCACCGGCGCTGCTGACCTTGATATCGTAACCGAGTACGCCCGCCGTGCCGACCTTGACCGGGACGCGTTCGAGTTCTTTCAGGGGCACCGCAGCCACACGCGCCTTTTGCCGGGCCCAGAAGGCGTCGAAATCGGCCGGCTCGGGCGCGACTTCGAACTTCGCCGTATCGGCGGCCGCCCCGGCGGTGTACGCGACGGCGCGTTCACCGTTTTTGAGCGGGTTGCCATCGGCATCCAGCGCCTGGAGTTTCAGGCGGATGAAGCCGGGCGTTTCGCTGCGGGTGGTGACGACAAGAGGCGTATCGGGCGAGGCGGACGCTTCGCCTTTTTCAACCTGGCGATCATCGCCCTCGCGTATCCAGGTGATTTTCGGACCGGTGGCAGGCTGGCCGTCTTCGAGGAGACGGGCGGTGAAGACGATCGGTTCGCCGATGGCGTAATCCACGGCGGGGCGGTCGGTCTTCACCTCGAAGGTGAAATTGCCGGCCTGGAGGGCGGACGCGAGAACGAGCGAGGCGAGGGCGGAGAGGAGGGAGCGTTTGCGCATGATGGCAGGATGACGAAGCGGGATGCGGCTGCCGGCGTCGGCCGGCGATACGGCATTGGCGAAGCGTCCGATTCGGGCGGGCGGGGGGCAGCGTTGCAAGTCCGGAGATATGGTTGGCCAGAGTCGGTCGGCAGGGGCCAACTCCCCGTTCACCGGGGGTTTTCGGTGGAGACGGGGAAGGTGTCGGTGCGGAAGGGGACGGCAGGAAGGCCGGCGGCACTATAGAGATTGCACGTGGGATTGTCGGCCCAGGCATAGCGGACGGCAACCGGGCGCGGCACGGCGTCGGACCAGACAAGGACGGTGTCGCCCTCGATGCAGGCAGTCGCCCAGGTCCAGCGGGCGTCTTCACCACAGATGGAAAAACCTTCGAGCTGGCTGCCGGCAGGAGCATTGCGGACCAGGGGGATCTCGCCGGCACCGGCAGTGGAACGGACGCGGTAGGTGGCGGGCAGGGGACGGGCCACAAGTCCGTCATATGTATTTATAAAATGGATGCGAATGCGTCCGGCGGATTCGCCGGGCGGCGCGGGTATTCGGGTACTTTTCAGGTATACGGGACCGGAGGCGGGGGCGTCCGGACGGCCATAAGCGACGGAGAGGGCGGTGTCGGCAAGGCGTCGGGCGGGTGTGCGTTTGTCGCGCGGGTGGATGTCGAGCTCCTCGCCCAGGTCGATGAGGGTGGCAAGGCCGGTGTGGGGAAGGGCGAGAGCAAGGGTTTGCGCTTCGCGGAGTTCGGCGATGCGACTGGGCGCGGCAGGATCGGCGGTTTTGGATCCGTAATTGGCAAGCTGGCAGACGAGAAACGGGAAATCACCCTGCCCCCATTGCCGTCGCCAGTCGTTGATGAGGCGGGGAAGATCGGTGCGATATTGCCAGGCGTGACCGGTGTTGGACTCGCCTTGATACCAGATGGTGCCGCGAATGGCATAGGGGATGAGGGGAGCGATCATACCGTTGTAAACGAGAGAGGGGGTTTTTCTGCGTTCGGGAGGCTGGACAGGCCGCCGGGGAAGGGAGGCGCGCTGTTGGGGCGAGAGGGGGGGAAGGGAGAATTCGGTCCGGACATACCAGGGGCCGGCAAGCGGGATCGTCCCGGCACGAAAGGGTCCGCCGGTGAGGCCGGGTTTTTCGACAGGATTGAAAATGCGCACGGCGAGGATCGAGTCGCCCGTGCGAACGCGGGAACTGCCAACGATGACGCGGACAAAGGGGGTGGTTCCCTGACGCGGCGTGGAGCGTCCGGCTTCCTCGCCATTCCAGTAAACGGTATGGAATCCGTCGATACGTCCGAGGTCGAGAACAAGGGCAAGATTGGCGCGTTCCGGTGGAAGTGTGATCCTGCGGGCGAGCCAGATGGCGCCGGCCTCGGGGAGACCGGCCGCACGGTCGAGGCCGGGAAGGGTGACAGGCATCCATGTGCTATCGATCGGCTGATGGAGCGACGGCAGGGAAGCAACGGATTGCGCAGTCGTTTTGTCGATACGCTGGTATTTTTCCATCCAGCCTTGCATGGCGCGGGCGTAGACGCGAATGCGGGCGGGGAAGGTCAGGACGTCGTCACGCTGGCGCTGGATGTCGGCGGCGTTTGCGGAGTCGCGGGCAAAAGCGTCGGCGCTGGTCCAGGATGCAATGGGTGTGCCGCCCCAGCTTGCGTTGATCAGGCCGACGGGGGTGTCGAGTTCGTGCTGGAGTGTCTTGCCGAAGTACCAGGCGATGGCACTGAAGTTGCCGGAGGTTTCCGGAGCGGCGATTTCCCAGCGGCCTTCGAGGGAGGTGGAGGGAGTGTCGGACGTTTTCTTTTTGACTGCGAAATGGCGCAGGCGGGGGTTGGAGGAAGCAGCAATCCCGGCAGCAGCGTCAGTGGTCTTTTGCAACGGCCATTCCATGTTGGACTGACCGGAGGCGAGCCAGACTTCACCGACGAGGACGTCCGGGACGACGAGGGTGTTGGTGGCTTGAATGACGAGTTGGTGCGGACCGGGGGCGTGAGTGGAGAGGTCGAGGGTGGTACGCCAGTTGCCATCGGGGCCGGTGGTGGCGAGAGCGGTGGCCTTGTCGAGTGTGATGGTGACGGTCTCACCGGGCGTGGCGCGACCCCAGACGGGAACACGGGGGGATTTCTGGAGAACGGCGTGATCGGAGAAAAGTGCGGGGAGGGTGACATCCGCGCGGGCGACGACGGTTGCCGCGGTAAGGATCATGGCAGGCGCGAAGATCCGGAACACGGAATACGCGAAGTTTGAAAATGGATACATGCCGGAGAGAGGCTGGTCAGAGGGGGCGGCGCTCGACGTGGGCGTCAAAGAACAGGAGGTGCTGGACGTCGCCCCAGATGGTGCTGTTGTCAGGCAGGGGAGAGTTGGCGGCATCATCGCTTTTTCTGATGTCACGCAGGGCGAAGGCCCTGGTCGGCCAGGGGATGGCCTCGAGGGTCATGGGGTCCTTGCCGAGCGAGGTGTTGCCGAAGGGATAATACTTGTTGCCGGAAGGGTCGGAGCCTTCGCCGTAGGCGAGGCGATAGATGGAGGCGTCCGGCACCCGGGCGAGCAGTTCACTCCATGCCCGGGGACGGCAGGCCGTGATAATTTCGCCGTTGGGGGTGGATGGCGCTCCGAGATAGGGACCGATGTGATGGAGGAGGGTTCTGGTATCGGACCGGTAGATGGCGACCTGTTTCAGGTACAGGGGGCCGGGGAGTTTGCCTTTGTGGTCGTTGGCATAAAGAAGGATGGCCTGGCCAACGCCGCGAAGGATGGCGACCCCTTCGGCCCGGGCGGCGGAACGGCGGACCTTTCCGACGGTGGCGATGACGATTGACGCCAGCACGGCAATGATCGCGATGACGGCGAGGAGTTCGATCAGGGTGAAGGCGGTGGTGTGTCGGGGCGTTTTCATGATGATCGGGGAGTCGGGTCAGCGGGTCCGGCGGCGGGTGAGAAATGTGAGGGGGGCGAGGGCGATGATCAGGGCAGTGGCAAGGGCGGTCACGGCAGGCTCGGGGATGGCGGTGACGATGAGGTTGAGATTGTGGGTGCCGCCCGCCGATTGCCAGTCGAGTGCATAGGTGAAACCTGCGGGAAGAGTGCCAAGGATGAGACCGTTGTCGACAAGCGTGGCTCCCGTGATGCTGAGGAGGGTCCAGGTGCCCGCGTCGAATCCCTCGACGGCGTTGATGTCGAGGATTCCGTCGAGAGTCAGGGTGCCGCCGGTAATGTTGATGCGGTCGTTACCCGCCGGACCGATGTCAAAGGCAAGGACGGAATCGGAGGCCAGAGTGAGGCCGGAGGCAAAGGTGAGGAGACCGATGAGACTGTCGCCGCTGGCCGGGTCGATTTCGCCAGCCGAGAGGATGGCGCCCGACTCGAGGGTGACGGCGCGTCTTATGGTGCCATTGTTACCTCCGAGGATGGCGTCCTTCCGGACGGTCACGGCTGCTCCGTCCGCGCTGAGCGTGCCGTTGATCAGGAGGGTGCCGGCAGTGACGTTCGTGGCTCCCTTGTAGGTGTTGCCTGCGGCGTGGAGGGCGACGATGCCGGCGCCGGTTTTGTCGAGAGTGCCGGCTCCGGTGGCGGATGTGGAGTCGGTGACGTTGCCGGTTATGTCAACGCGGCCACCGGCGGCCGCGGTGACGGAGAGCGTGATGTCGTCCTGGGTACTGGCCAACTGGATACTGCTGTAGCTGGAGGTGTCGGCGGAGCTGCCTCCGAGCGTGTAGGTGTTGCCGGAAGCATGGGCGAGGTTGATCCGGTTGGTGACGCTGGCGGCGGTTTCGGTGAGGATGGAAAGGTTCTGCCCGGGGACGGAGGCGTAGCCCAGGGTCACGGTGCCGCTCGTACCGAATGCGCCCGAGGAGGTTGCGATGCGCAGTGAACCGCTGCGGATGCGGGTGCCGGCGGTGTAGGTGTTTTCCGCCGTGATGAGGTAGTTGCCGGAGCCGGTGTATTCCACGAGGGTGGCGGAGCCGCTGATCTCGCCGGCCAGAGTAATGGTGCGGCCGGCGAGGGCACGGAAGTAGGCTCCGCTGGAGTTGAGGTCGATTTTGCCGAGTTTCATGTCACCGGAGACGGCGGAGAAACGGGTGCTGCCAAGAAGCTTGAGGCCGGCATTGATGGTGAAGGGATTGGCGGAGTTGTTGGTGACAGCATCCGCGCTGCTGCCTGCGCCGTGGATGGAAAGGATTTTGTCAGAGTCGGTGTTGAGGATGAAGGCTCCGGCGTCGCTGGCGATGGAGAGTGTCCTGAGGGTGTAGTTCTCGTTGAGGTTGATGGTCGTGCGGGTGGTGCCGGCGAGGGTGATGGCGGTGTCGTTCGCACCCGGGACCAGGGTGTCGCCGGTCCAGTTGGCGGGATCGGTCCAGTTGGAGGTGGAGGCGCTGCCGCCATCCCAGGTGGATTCGGCTGCGACGAGGGGAGGAGTGATGACGAGACTGGCCGAGGCAGCCAGAACGAGGGCCGCGAATGCGGTGGTGGCGAGGTGGAGGCGGGCGGGATTCATGGTTTGTGACATCGGGAGTTGTGTTCGGGAGATGGATACGGAGCCACATGTGCGGGCGCACAGCAGGGCTATGCGGGCCGCCGGACGGGCGGGGGCCGGGGGATGTGGCCTGGGTGATAATCGGGTGAAAAGTGGTCAGCCGGAGCTGGCACGCACGACGAGTTCTCCGCGGAGTGGAACATCGAGGGGTGGCACAGGAGTGTCCCCGAGGAGGTTGTCGAGAAGCTCGAAAGCGTGTTCGCCCATGCGTTCGTAGGGAACGTGATAGGTGGTGAGAGGAGGGGTGGCGACGGCAGCCGGAGCGTAATCGTCGATGCCGACGACTTTGAGATCGCGGGGGACGTGGCGTCCGAGGGCGCGTGCGGCGCGGAGCATCCCGAGCGCCAGAAAGTCGCTGGCGCAGACCACGGCCTCGACTTCGGGGTGGCGTTGCAGGTAGAGCCGTCCCATCCGTTCGGGCTCCGCAAGCGGGTCTTCGAAGCTGGGCTGCATCTCGGCATCCCGGTGGGCGAGAGCAGAGGCGATGTCGGTGAGGCCGGCTTCTTCCATGGCGCGCGAGTAGCCGGTGTGTTTGTTCTGGGCGACGGGAATCCAGGCCTGGTTGGCGATGAAGCCGATGTTGCGCAGTCCCTGGTCGAGAAGATGGCGGGTGACGGTGTGGCCGGCATGGAAGCCGTCGAGAACGACAGAAGGGCGGCGCATGGCAGTCATGCCGAGCGTGACGAGCACGACGGGGAAACGGCAGGCGAGGAGCATCTGGGCGTAATAGACATAGTCCTTGGGGTTGAGGACAACGGGGAGGAGAACCGCGCCCTTGACGTCGAATTCGGCGAGGCGGCCGACGGCCTCGGCTTCACGGCGAAAATCGGTGCCGGTGGAAAGCATGACGGTCTGGCGGTGTGCGCGATGGGCCGCGATCTGGAAACCGGTCATGATGCGACGAACGCCTTCGTGCTGCTCGCTGGGGTAGATGAAGGCGCAGGCGTCAAGATTGAGGGGGGCGGGGGCGTCGGTCTTGCCGGGAGTGGCGCGGAGGACGCGGGTGCCGGCGCGCGTTTTGCGTTCGACCCAGCCGTCGTGTGCGAGCCAGGCAAGGGCCTTGCTGACAGTGGAACGGCCGCATTCGAATTCTTCAGCGAGTTCCATTTCGGTGGGAACTTGTGTGCCAACGGGCCAGACGCCGCTGGTGATGCGGTCTTCAAGGAGCTGATAGATGGCCTTGAGCTTGGTGGTCTGGCCGGAGGCAGGGCGGGTGGCGGGTGTGGCAGTGGTGGCGGGCATGATGGTGTGCAGTGTGCGGACCCGGGTATTCAGGGGCGAGCGGCGGCGGGTTCCACGTTAAATGCTCCGGGCGCGGGCGCCGCGGTGGGCGAGGTCGGATCTTGACTGCGGAGTTGACCGTAAAAATCGCGGTTCACTTGCATGCGTTTGTCGGAGGGGTCGAGATAGCGGGTGGTTGTGGCAGGACCGGGGAAGGCGCTGCTGTTGCCGGACGCGGGGTTTTGCAGGAGGCGGTAGTCGTCGGCGGCGTAGTTGGCGAAGTGGATGGCGCCGGGGTCGACAAGCGCGCTGCCGGTGTCGGAGTCCGTGGCCCGGCGCCAGTCGTCGAGGGTTTTGTATCTGGCGCCGTCGCGGGCAGTGCGCAGCCAGGTGAGATTGGAAAGCGAGAGAGCCCAGGTGTTGAAAGCGGATTTGAAATGGAGGTATTTGTCCGGCGCGGCGTCCTTGTTGGCGTAATACACGGTGAACGGGGAGGCGTCGGCGGGGGAGGGCGCGGGTCTGTAGAGAAGGGAATTGGCGAGATGGGTGGGGGCGCCGTAGTTCCAGAGACTGGCGTAGCCGGAGGCTCCGCGACGTGCGAGCTCACGAAAGGGCACGGGGGCTTTGGCAAGGTCGTAGATGCAGGTGTTGTGGACGTAATGAACGTCGTTGGCGGCTCCTTTGTGGTAGTCGGCGAGCTGGGTGTTGATGAACAGATTGTTGGCGTAAAAGAGGGTGTTGGGGCCAGGAGCGGCGGCCGGGGTTTTGATGAACGTGACGTTGCGCAGGATATTGCGTTCGACGCGAAAAAAGCGGTCCTGGTATTCGGGTTCCGCGCGGCGGAATCCGATGTCGAATCCCCCGTCCATGGGCGGATGAAACCAGTTTTCCACTACATTGTTGAAGAGGACGCCGTGACCGGGGTGATGGATGAGGACGGCGTCCTGGTTGCGCCATTCGCCGCCGTCGCTTTCGGTGCCGTCGTGAAAGTAGCTGTTCTGGATTACCTGCCAGCCGGGCATGCGGGCGTATTCGGTCCAGAGCCCGGTGCCGTTGTGGCCAAGGCGGCCGGTGTTGCCGTTATTGAGCCAGAGGCCTCCGCCGGCGCGGAAGCGACCGCGCCGGTGATAGTCGATGCCGGAGATTTCGAGGTTGTCGATGAACACATCGCGGCAGCCTTCAATGCGCAGGTGGAAGGACTGGACGGAGCCGGCGAGCTGGACATTGCGGACAATGACGCGGTCGGCTCCTTCGACGAGGATCGTGTGGTAGCCGCGATAGTCGGGATCGGCCTGGATGATGGTGAGGTTTTCGATGACGACTTCCCCGGCATCGGCGATATGGAAGAGGGTGGTGTGGTCCTTGTGGCTTGGCGTGGGATCCCAGGTGACGGCGAGGCGGAGATCGGAGAGGCGGACTTTTTCCTGATGAAGCCACTGGCGGCGGATGGCCTCGCCTTTGACGATCCGGAGAGCGGAGTCGGGGACGGCGTTGCCGGTGTCGCCGGTCGTGTCCACGGACGCGGGAAGAGCAGGGAGAGGGGGACGGGGAAGTTTGTCGGCAGTGGGAAGGGTGGACCAGTCGCCCATGTAGGCGGCGCTGTATTTGCCGTGTTCGGGGATAATACCGGAAGTGGATGGGGAAGGGGCGCCGGTTGCGCCGAGGGCACGGGGGCCAATGGCCGGGAATGCGACCGGCAAAAGGAATATCGCCAGCAATGGGCCGATGGCGCGGGGAGCCAGAGGGGTGAACCGGAAGAGGGGAATCGGGATAGCGCGTATCATGGGGTTTACGCATCAATCAAAACTCTATTTTGATTACTAAATCAAGAACAAATCATGGTTATTTGATTGTTTATCGTATAATATATTGTTTATAAGTATTTTATAAATCAGAAAAACAAAGGGGCAATATGCGGGCACAGAAAAAAGCGCGCAACCCGGGAGGATTGCGCGCCGTGAGGCCAGGGATGCGGCACTACCGGGAATCCCGGCTGTGCCGGCTCAGAACGGTTTTCCGTCGGCTTTGGTGCCGCAGAGGCTGACCTCGAGGCCCAGTTCGGCGGCGAGCTGGGCCTTGGTGTACATGGCCAGGTCGGCTTCCTTCGCGCTGTTGGCGTAGACGACCTGGATGTGGTTGGCCTGGTGGCGGGCCATCATCTGGTCGCGCGTCACACCGTAGGTCACGGCGTGCATGATCGGCCACTGCGGGCTGGTGGCGTCCCAGCGGCGCTGCGTTTCTTCGGCAGGGAGTTCGACGACCTTGGCGCGGCCGAGGTCCATCTTGAGTTTGCCGTCCGCGATGAAGACGCGGCTCCACACGATCTCGCCGGGTTTGGCGATGCCGCGCAGCGTCGAGCCGCCGAGGCGGAAATACATCGACGACTGGCGGAAGCCTTCGCTGCCGGCCCAGCCGCCGATGTGATGTTCGGCAGGAGCAGCGCCGGAAATGAGGAACACCCAGACGTACTCGTCGGTCGAGCCGCTCTGGTCGTAGTCGCCCCAGCGGAGGTCGTGCAGGGTGTTTTCGCGGGGCTGGCCGAGGGCCTTGTGCACGCGGTCGGTGAGCAGGCCGTCGAGGCCGGCGCACTCGTCCACCTCGTTGAAGTGCGGGATGGGCTCGCCTTCGCGGATGACCTTGCCGTCGGCGCCCTTGACCGGCGGGCGGTCGGAGCTGTTGAGCGTGCCCTCGACGAGATCGGAGGCGGGGATGAGGTCCTTCAGGCCTTGCTGGTACTGGATGCCGATGGCCTCGCAGCCGAATTCCTGTGCGATGCGCACGGCGGCGATGTACAGCTTGCACTGCCAGATCACCTGGGACTCGGTCAGCTCGGTGGCCTCGTCCTTGCCGAAGTGGAATTTGAAGCCTTTCTTCCTGTACCACTGGAACACGGCTTTGGCCTCGGCATCGCTGACCTGGGTGGCGCCGTAATAAAGAGCGGACTGCGAGAGGCGCTCCTTGTAAACGCCGGTCTGGAAGAGCAGCTCGTCGGGGATGATGGCGTTGTACATGCCCATGCAGCCTTCGTCGAAAATGCCCATGATGGATTTTTTCGTGCGCAGTTCGTCGGCGAGTTTTTTGGCGAGCGCCTTTGCTTTGGGAGGAACGGCCGCGCGGGCGAGGCTCTTGACGTGGGTGGTCTTGTGCGAGGTGACGCCGGTCTTGAGCCACTCTTCGAGTTTTTTGAGGAAGTAGCTGTCGTCGAAGTTTTCGCTCCACAGGGTGGAGTACTTCACGCCGGCCTTGGTGAGGCCGCCGTTGAGGTTGAGCATGCCGACGAGGCCGGGCCAGGTGCCGGACCAGTTGGCCACCGTGAGGATCGGTCCCTTGCGGCCGACGAGCCCGTGGAGGACGTGGTGCGAGTACTGCCAGACGGACTCGGCCACGATGACGGGCGCAGTCGGGTCCATCCGGGCGAACACCTCCATGCCTTCCTTCTGCGAGGCGATAAACCCGTGTTTGAGCGCGGGCTTGTAGGGATGGGCGCGGACGAGCTTGTAGCCGAACGAGGCCACGACCTTCGTGAGCTGTTTTTCCATCTCGGCCTGGGCGGCCCAGCAGGTTTCGTTGGCGGATTGGCGCAGGTCGCCGCTGGCGACGAGATAGATCGACTTTTTCGGGAGTTTTTTCATGGGTATCAGGAACGGAATGAGTACAGTCTGGAATCAGGCGGACGACCGGCATCACGACACGATACCTGAAGAAAATCGACCGCTTTGATTTTGTTCATTCTGGCACTTATCCCTCTCGACACGATGCGAGAGGCATGGATAAAGGTGGGGACTTGATGGATAAAATAAACCCGGATATCCAGGTCAACCAGGCCCGCCACGCCGATCTGCTTTCACCGCAGGTGACGGAGTCGCGGTATTTTTTCCCCAACCTCGCCCCCTCGCCGGGTGGACGCGGCGTGGCGGTGACGCTCGGCGGGCGCGAGCGGTGCCGCTCCGACTATGACATCTCGCGGCGCTCCTATGCGTACCATGGCATCGAATACGTGGCCGAGGGAGCCGGCTGGGTCGAACTGGCCGGGCTGCGGCAGGCGTTGCGGCCCGGCAGTGTTTACGCCTATGCGCCCGACACGCGCTGCGCGATCCGCACGGACCCGAAACAGCCGATGCTGAAGTACTTTGTCTGCGCCTCCGGCTCGGGGCTGCGTCCGCGCATCGCCCGGGCCGGGCTCGGCAACGGCCGCGCCCGCGTGCTCGCCGCCCACGCCGAGATCCGGAGCGTCATGGAGGATCTGATACGCGAGGGCCAGCGTTCGGGGCCGCTCGCGCCGGCGATCTGCGCGCAGTTGTTCGAATTGCTGCTGCTGAAAATCGAGGACGGCGCGCGCTGGGAGCCGGCGGGCGACCACGCGTGGGCGACATTCCAGAAATGCAAGGCGCTGATCGACGCCGAGGCCGAGCACTGGCACACGCTGACCGAAGTGGCGCGCGCGGCGGGCATCGAGGAATCAAGCGTGTGCCGGCTGTTTCGCCGGTTCCAGGGGACGAGCCCGTACCAGTACCTGCTGCGGCGCAAGATGAACATCGCCGCCGAGTTCCTGGTCGAGACAGGCGGCCTGGTGAAGGAGGCGGCGCAGCGCGTGGGTTTCGACGATCCGTATCACTTCAGCCGCTGCTTCAAGGCGGTGCACGGGATCGCTCCGCGGGAATTGTTGCGGCAGGGCAGGGCGGAACCGGCGGAGGCAAGCGCCTCACCCGCCCGGGTGTAATTGAAAGGGGGGGTCGGCTTGGCCCAAAAAGTGGCACGGGCATCTTGCCCGTGAGCGTTGCCTCTCCGCGTGGCACGGGCTTTTTTGCCAGGCACCTGTGGACGACGCGCAGCATCGCCGGTTTGCAGAAGGGGAGAGGCGGGGGGGAAGGGGACGTTTGCGGCGCGGAGCGCCGTCCACGGGCAAGATGCCCGTGCCACCTCGATCCGGCGGCTTCGCCGTCAGCAGGCGAGACCCCCGCGCCATTTCAAGGCCGCCTGCGTAACATCCGTTACACCCGACCAGAACCGGCGTGGCGAAGAAAGTTGAAATCCTGTCCAAACATCCGCATTCCGGAAGCTAATGCTCAACAGTGCATCCGCTTCCCTGATCCTGTTCGCCCAGGCCACTCCCCCTTACTGGACCTGGGCGATCGTGCTTCTGATGGGTGCGGCGGCGGGTTTTATCGTGGTGTGGGCATTTCTCCGGCAGACGCGCCGGATGGCCGAGGAACAGGCGCAGGAACTCCTCGACGTCGCCCGCCGGGAGGGTTCCGTCGCCGCCAACGAACTCCGCCAGAAAGCCGAGGAGGAGATCGCCGCCAGGCGTGCCGAGCTCAATCGCGAGTTCGATCGGCGCGACATCGAGGCCGACCTCAAGCTCCGCGAAATCCGTTCGCACGAGGAATCGCTCGCCCTCCTCGACCACCAGCTCGAACAGCGCGCCGAACGCCTTTCCCGCGAAAATGCCGCCATGCAGCAGGCGCGCGACGCCATCCGCGGCCTCTCCAAATCCGTCCGCAAGCGTCTCGAGGGGATGGCGCAGATGGACGCCGAGGAGATCCGCCAGGCCCTGCGCGACGAGGTGATGCTGGAGTGTCAGGATGAACTGCGCGCCATGCGCCGCGAGTTCATGGAACGCTCCGAGCGCGACCTCGAAAACGAGGCCCGCCGCATCCTCGTCACCGCGATGCAGCGGCTCACCTCCCACCCCAACACCGATCTCACCGCCACCATCGTCCAGCTCCCCTCCGAAGACATGAAGGGGCGCATCATCGGCCGCGAGGGGCGCAACATCAAGGCCTTCGAGGCCGCCACCGGCGTCACGCTCCTCATCGACGAGACGCCGCAGATGGTGCTCATCTCGTCCTTCGATCCCGTACGGCGCGAGATCGCCCGCCTCGCGCTCGACGGCCTGATCAAGGACGGCCGTATCCACCCGGCCAGTATCGAGGAGTTTTGCCAGCGCGCCCGCGAGGAGGTGGATATCAACGTGCAACAGGCCGGCGAGGACGCCGTGCAGCGCCTCGGCGTCAACGGCCTGCGCCCCGAAATCATCACGCTGCTCGGCAAGCTCAAATACCGGTTTTCCTACACGCAGAACGTCCTCGATCACTCCGTCGAGGTCGGCTTCCTCTGCTCGATGCTGGCGAGCGAGATCGGGCTCGATCCCAACGTCGCCAAGCGCGCCGGTCTCCTGCATGACGTCGGGAAAGCCATCGACGGCGATTACGAAGGCAGCCACGCGACGATCGGCGCCGATTTTATCAAGCGCCACGGCGAGACCGCCATCGTCGTCAATGCTGTGGCCGCCCATCACGAGGAAGTCCGGCCCGAGACGGTTTACGCCGGCCTCGTGATCCTGGCCGACACCGTTTCCGCCGCCCGTCCCGGCGCGCGCGCCGAGGCGATGGCCAGTTACCTGCAACGCCTCGAACGCCTCGAAAAACTCGCCATGTCGATCGAGGGCGTCCAGCAGGCCTACGCCATCCAGGCCGGCCGCGAGGTCCGCGTGGTGGTCAACCCCGCGCACGTGACCGACGAGCAGGCGCATGATATCGCCAAGCAGCTCCGCCGCCGCGTCGAGGACGAGCTGCAATACCCGAGCACCATCCGGATCACCGTCATCCGCGAAAGCCGCTACACCGAGACGGCGACCTGAAAAAAACCCGGATTTTTTACACAAAGGTCGCAAAGGACGCGAAGAAGGCGGAATGCGGGGAAGTCGATTCTTTGCCTTGGTCGATTCTTCGCGGTCTTCGCGACCTTTGTGTAAAATCAAAAACACCGGAGACGCCGGAGGCGTGTTGCCCGCTACTGCGGCCTTCGTCCGTTCACGCCCCCGACAGGCAGCGCACCGCCATCTCGCGCAGCACGTCTTCCTGTTCGTTGGGGCGCTGCACCACTTCCTCGAAGGCGCGGATGAATTCCTGCTGGTTGTCGATCAGCCGTCGCAGCGGCGGCAGCGCTTTCCCGCCGCCGGCGAGCTTGCCCACGTACCACGGGTTTTGCGTGAAGACGTTGTAGGAACTTTTCTCCGTGGCGCCGGCGAAGTGATGTTCGTAAACGCCCTTCGCACGCGGCAGGCCGTCGAGGCCACGCCCGCCGATGCGCGCGTCGCCCGCGTCGATGAGCGCGCGCACCTGGATGAGGATGCGGTTGCGGTTGAGCAGCGCCGAGAGGATCGGCCGCGAATGCTCGCCCGCGTAGAAATGCCGGTGCAGCGCGTCGAGCGTCCACTTGAGGTTGCCCGAAAAAAACGCCTCCGCCGCCTCGAAAAAATCTCCCTCCGCCACGTTGGGGGTGATCTCTTCCACATGCGCCTCCTCGATCACCGCGGGCCGGCCTGCGCCGTCGCCGGCGTCGCCCGCGTAGGCGGCGAGCTTGCGCACCTCCTCGATCAGCAGCCGGGTGTTGGCGCCGGTGCGGGCGAGCAGCATCTGCATCGCGCCTTCGCCAAACGTCACCCCCTGTTCGCGGGCTTCGGCCAGGACCACGCCGGCCAGCGCCTCCCCGGCGTTGTCGGCGTCGCCGCCCACGAGGGTGAAGTCGGCGGTTTTTTCGCACCATTTGGGAAAAGCCCGCCGCCGGTCGACGGGCGCGGCCGTGACCACGACCGACACCTCCGCCGGGTTGACCGAGCCGAGGATTTGCTGGAGGTCCTCGACCAGCCGCAGCGTGCTTTCGGCGCGGCCGGTGACGGTGTCGGCAAGGAAGTTCACGTCTTTCAGCCAGACCACGCGCCGCCCGCCGAACATCGAAATCGTCTGCACGCTCTCGCGAAACCGGTTCACCGCTTCGGCCACCTCGCCGACATTGTTGGCGAAGCCGCTGACGACCTCGCGCGAGAACTCGTCCGTCACGTCTTGCGCCAGCTCCTCGTAACGCGCCTTGCCGAGCCGGTTGACGAGAAAGTCATCGGCTCCGCAGACAAAAACAAACGGTTTTTCGGCTTGGGCGGCGGACATGGCACCGAGGGAAAGACCGAAGGCCGGAAGCTGAAAGCTGAAAATCAGGGAGCCGGGTTTTAACCGCGAATGAGCCTGGGGCGGCTCAGCCGCAACCGAAGAATCCAGACCGTAACCGCGTACCGAGCGCAGCGACAGTCTGACATGGACGCGAATGAAGAGTGGGAAAGAATGGCCACGAAAAACACGAGAAAACACACCGCGGATGAAATCCTCCATTGCGCTTATAAGCGCGCGGGAGATTCCCGTCGGGCAGACGGGAATTTTGTGTTTTTTGTGGCCATCCCGGATTGAATCCGGAACGCATCCGCACCGAGCGAAATCATGCGCTTCCGTGCACGATTTTTCAGGGCAGCTTTACGAATGTAAAAATATTTATTTCCAATTGTTAATCAATTGATTGCATTTTATTAGCGGCCATTCGCGATAATTCGCGGTTGGTCTTGATGAACGGTCGGGTTTCAGCGGCCTTCAGCGTTCTTTAGCGGTTTCCCCTTCCTTCTCCCGCTCCCCCAGCAACCCCCACAGGTACAGGAACGAGCGGGCAAACGCCTTCGGGTTTTCGGCGACTTCGCGGGCGAGGTCTGCCGGCGTGATCCAGCGGCCGTCGTCGATTTCGGCCGGGTGCAGCGCGAACGGACCCTCGTGCTCCAGCCGGTAGACCCACACGAATTCCCAGCCCGTTTCCCGGCACGGGCCGGCGCGCAGCCAGCGCGGCGGCGCCTCCGCGACCCGCACACCGATCTCCTCGGCCAGTTCGCGCACGGCGGCGGTGTCGTAATCCTCGCCTGCATCGACGTGGCCCGAGCACGACGACGCCCAGCGCCCCGGCTCCGAATCCTTGGCCATCGAGCGCTTTTGCAGAAAAATCCGCCCCGCCCGGTCAAACACCAGCACGTGAATCGCGCGGTGCAGCAGGCGTTGCCGGTGAACCTCGCCGCGCGTTTCCTGGCGCACGACACAGTCCTGATCGTCAACGACATCGAACAGTTCATCGGCCCGCTGGGCCACGCCGGGGAAGGTGGTAGATGGGGAATCGCTCATGTTTTGATTGCCGCCTGACAGCGACCTGTCTGCCTTGGTGCCCTTAAATCCGTCCGAACGCCATGCCGAAAATCGAAGTCAACAAGGTTGCCGAAGTCCTCCAGAAGAACCAGGTCGATCCCGCCCTCCTGCGTCAGATACTCGAGGACATCAACCAGATTGCGCAGCCGGAGGTCGACGAGGACAAGCCGCCTCCGGTCAAGAAGCAGTGGTGCATCCTGATCAGCGATCCCGAGGGCACGCTCCCGGAAAACGACCTCACCGGCTGGGTGCTCCAGATCCCGGAAAACGAGAGCGTGCTCACGACGCAGGAGCGCATTCACAAGGCTGCCTACGAATTCAACACCACGAAGAAAGGCCGGATGCTCCCGGCCGAGACGATGGGCGATGCCATCGAGAATATCCCGGCCAAGCATTTCAAGGAGCAGCAGGTCTGGGTGAAATCGAAGACGCCCGTCCTCATGCTGCGCACGGATAACGAAATCCCGATGGAGAAATCCGACAAGGACACCCGCCGCCGCAAGGGCGACGTGTGACCGCGGTCCGGCTCCCGGACGTGTTGCCGTCATCGTCTATTCCGCCGGCCGCAGCGTCGCCCCCTCGACCCACGTTCCCCGGATGAGGATGCTCCGCGGATGCGCGGGCAGGCCGTGCTCGTTGTGGATGATCTGGTTGGCCACCAGTTCCGCCGCCATGCCGCCGATCACCTCGAAATTTTCCTCCACGCCGGAAAACCGGCTCGCCAGCGGACGGTTCACGCACACCAGGCCGACATCCTCCGGCACACGCACGCCCATCGCGTCGAGCCACTCCGTCTCCACGCCCGTCTGGCAAACCAGCGCATCCGGACGCACCCGCCGGAACCATCGCCGGAACTCTTCCGGCGGCGTCTCTCCCGGCCGCCCCAGAAACACCGGCACCGGCTGTCTCTCCCGGCCCTCCTCCAGCCCCTCCCTCAATTTGTATTGCCAATAAAATACCGGGCTGCGCCCGTACAGCGACAATCGCGGCAGCACCACCCCGATCCGCCGATAGCCGCGTTGCAGCAGTTGTCTGAACACGACATCGATCTGGTCCCGGTAATCGGTCGATACCCGGTGCGTTTCCACACAATGCCTCCAGGTGTAGGCCACCGTGGCCAGCGCATACCGCTCCCAGGACAGCCGCACCGGCGCCGTTCCGACCCTGGGCGCCGCCAGCACGATCCCCGCAAGA
Organism: Opitutaceae bacterium TAV5; assembly: GCA_000242935.3. Taxonomy (NCBI): domain Bacteria; kingdom Pseudomonadati; phylum Verrucomicrobiota; class Opitutia; order Opitutales; family Opitutaceae; species Opitutaceae bacterium TAV5. The sequence goes on along the minus strand of CP007053.1, from coordinate 1,767,963 downwards.
CCGCGCGCGTCGAAAATGCGGTCCAGCTTGCGATCGCTCATCCCGGGAGCGCGCAGGTAAAAACACTCGGTGGCAAATCCCAGCTCCGCCGCCCGCGCCAGCATGCCGGCGTGCTGCCTCCGGTAGATCTCGCTCGTCGCCGCCAGCGACTCCGCCGCCGAGCGCGCGTCCATGAGGATGGCGATGCACCCCTTGGCCGCCGTCGGCCGCCCGGCGCGGATACGCGCCATCAGCGACGACACATAGGCGTTGGGCCGGTAACCGAGCCGCCGCGCCACCGCCTCCACCCGCCGCCGCGTCCGCTCCGGGATCGACGGATGCCCGCGCAACGCCAGCGACACGGTGGCCTGGTTGAGCCCGAGTTCGGCGGCGATGGCGCGCTGGTTCGACATGCTGGCTCATCGTGATGAGTTACGCCCGCGTTGCAAGCCGCCGGCCGGCCGCGCCCCAATCTCCCTCGCCCGGTTTTCCCGAACCTCGACAACCCGCATCATCATGAAAAACCTGTTCTCCGCTCTCCGTCTCCCCGCGCTCGTCACCCTGCTGGCCTGCCTGCTCGCTCCGCTCGCCTCCGCCGCGACCATCGTCGCCGATTTCACCGGCGGCCTCGGCACCACCGACGCCTCGCACCAGTTCACCGGCGCCGTCGGCGAGGGCTGGAAAACCGCCTGGAGCACCTCGCAGACCAACGCCACCGTCACCCCGGTCATCGGCGCCAACGACTGGCTCACCATCTCCGTCACCGCCGGCCCCGCTTCCGCCCGCCGCAGTTCGCTCAATCGCGCCTACTACAGCGGCGCCTCCGCCGTCATCGACGTCACCCGGGCCTACACGGTCAGCTTTTCCCTGACCTTCGACGACCTCACCGGCTTCACCTCCTCCGCCGACTATATCGGCATCTTCGACTCGCCCTCGCAGCAAACCGGCGTGGCGGTTGGCGGGACCACCAATTCATGGGCCTTCCAGATCACCGGCAACAGCAAGACCATCCAGTGGAACAACGGCAACCGGGACGGCGGCTCCGCCGCCTTTGTCTCCTCGGGCATCACGGTCGAGACCGGCAAGGTCTACACCTTCACCGTGGACGTCGATCCCGCCACGCTCAGCTACACCGCCTCCATCACGACCGATGGCAACCCGGTCTCCACGGTCACGTCCACGAGCCTCGGCTTTCGCTCCGCCGCCACCTCTCTTGGCGATACCGGGCGCTATTTTCACCTCAACACGCTCATGGACGGCCCGACCGATTCCTGGTCGTATTCCCTCGGCGGCGTGACCCTCTCGCAGATTCCCGAGCCGCGCGCGGCTGCGTTCCTCGGCGGACTTGGCACGCTCCTCGTTGCCGGTATCGTTCTCCGTCGCCGTCGCGTCATCCGTACCTGAATACATCCGTCTCCCGCCTCCCCGCCGTCCGCATGTCGCCCGGTCGGGGAAGCAAAACCGCCCGTCCCCGCCCCCGCCATCACGCCATGCCCCCGCTCCCCGCCAACCTGCCTCACAACCGTATCGCCGCCGCCGGTCGCTTCCATGGCCGGTGCGCCTTCACGCTCGTCGAATTGCTCACCGTCATCGCCATCATCGGTATCCTCGCCGCCATCACCATTCCCGTGACCGGCCGTGTCCGCGAATCCGTCCGCACCGCCAGCTGCGCCAGCAATCTCCGCCAGATCGCCGCCGCCGGCATTCTGTACGGACACGACAACCGCGACCTCCTCCCCGGCTATTACTGGTTCCGTCCCGACCCCGGCAAACCCGGCGGCCAGTCCGGCGGCATTGCCAGCTACCTGGGACTCGACGCCTACGACCCGACCAAAGACCAGCACGACACCATCATGACCTGCCCCACGGCCCAGAAAGTATGGCCTACCCATGACAAACTCTGGACCTATAACCGCACCTATTCGATCAACGGCTGGCTCCGCAGCGGCAACGACAACCAGGCCACACCCGAACCCTATCCGCCTCCGCACCGTTTTTCCGAACTCTCCCATCCCTCGCGCACCGCCTTCTTCATGGACTCCGTGCAGCACAACGCCTTCATCGCCGGACGCGGCCATTTCCACTACGTGGCCGCCCCTTCCTCCAAAACCGACGCCTCCCGGACCACCGCCGTCAACAAACTCCGCCTCGCCCCGTCCGCGCCCGATTTTCCCTACCTCCACGGCGGCAGCCGCATCAACATCGCCTTCGCCGACGGCCACGTCGAGGCCTTCACCCAAGCCCGACTCGACCCTCTTCTCGACGAAACCCTTTTCTGGCGCGGCCACTGACGCGCCACCACGGCAACCACGTCCGCGCATCCGGACGCTCCTCTCACTTTCATGACCAGAACCGACCGCCTCCCTCGCCACTGCATTGCCGCGTCCCTCGCGCTCGGCGCTCTCCTCCTTGCGACCGCGCTCCCCGGCGCGCCCGCACCGACAACCCGCGGCCAGGGCGTCACCGTCACTGCCACACCCGATGCCGGCGGCCAGATCCTCGCCTTCACCCCCGAAGCCTCCTCGCACGAGAAAGGTCTGCGGGGCGCCGCCGCCTTCCCGCTCCGGCCACTCGTGCCCACCACCGGCCCCACGGGTCCCTGGACGCTGACCTTCACCCTGCGCCTCGACGAGGATGCCGGTTTCGCCGCCGACGCCGGCAAGGACGTGCTCCACGTCTTCGACGCGCCCGCCTTCAACTACACGACCCACGCCCGCCAGACCTGGGGTTTTTCCATCCGCGAAAAACACCAGCTCGTCCTCTGGAACGGCGACGGCAAGGGCGGCGTGGCCGCCACCCGCACGCGCGTCGTTCTCCGTCCCGGCGCAACCACGACCTTTATCGTATCCGTCGATCCGGCACAGCGCCGGTGGGCGCTCTCGGTGCAAGCGCAGGGCGATGCGCAACCGGCGACTTTTTCCGGCCTCGGTTTCCGCTCCGGCGAATCCGCTCCCGGCGGCCTTCTCATGATCACCACGCTCCACGATCCCGAACCCTCCACCGGCGCGCCGCGTCCGCTGCGCCTCCACCTCGGCACGCCCGCCGTCACTCCCGGTGCCTCCGTGCCGGTCGCCGCCTCCGCCGCGAGCGGCAACTTCATCCGCAACGCCGGCTTTGCCAACGCCGGCCTGCTCGCCGACGCGCTCCTCTGGCACCGCATGCGCGACATCGGCTATCTCGCGCCCGCCGGCGACGCCTCCGTTCCGGTCCTCGATCCCGCGCCCGGCGAATCCCCCGCCATCCGCATTCCCGGCGGCTCCACCCTGAGCATTCCCGCCGAAGTCTGGGAAACCCTGCCCAAACCGCCGTGGACTTTCTCCGTGCGGATCAGGGCCGACCGTGACAACGCGCCGGCCCGCCTCGCCGTCGAGACCTACCGCCTCCACGACCGCGAGACCCACACCCGCGACATCCGCGCCGGGCGCGACTGGCAGCGTGTCGAAATCACCGTAAAGGACTCCCACCGCCACGTGCGCCGCCAGGGCCGCATCCAGGGGCCGCTCAATTTCCGGATCACCTCCCTCGATCCCACCACCACGCTCCGGATCGACAACCCTCAATGGGAACCGGGCGAGCGCGCCACCGCCTTCCGTCCTTCCGTGCGCGACGCACGCCGCCCCGCCGGCAGCTTCGTGCTGCTCACCGCGCCGCCCGGTTCCGGTTTCGCGCCGGTGCCGGTGCGCATGACCCGAAGCGGAGCCGGCCACGCTCCGCTTTTTGCTATCCTGCCCGGAGAAAACCCGCGTCGCCATGTGCCGCTTTCCCTCGGCGTGCCCTTCCCCGCCGGCGAATGGGACGGCACAGGGCCGGTCACGCTCGTCCGCGAAGGCGCGCCTGCCGACGCGCCCGCCATCCCGGTGCAGACCGAAATCCTCGCCCGCTGGCCCGGCGACGGCAGCGTGCAGTCGCTCGGCGTGATTTTCGAGGCCGACATGACCCCCGGCGAAAACCGCTGGCTGCTCGGTTACGGGCGCGGTCCGGAGAACCGGTCCGCCCCGGCTACTCCGTCCGGGCCGACCGCCGGTTCTTTCCAGGGCCGCATCACCTTCGCCGGCCTCGAAGCGCACATCGGCTCGCAGAGCGGAGCGCTCTGGGAGAGCATCCGCGACACCGCCACCGGCGTCACCGTTTTCGGGCAGGCGGTCATCGAAGCCACCGGAGCCGACGGCGCGTATTACAGTTCCCGTTACAGCCCGGAAATCGTCACCGGAATCGAGCAGGACGGCCCCGTGCGCATCACCGTCGCCAAACGCGGCCTCCTCGCCACGCAGGACGGAGAACATGCGCTTCTCCAGTTCATCTGCCGCCTGCATTTCTGGAAACACCAGCCCGGCCCCGACATCGAACTGACGCTCGTGAACAGCACCACGGCCAACGACACCGTCGCCCTGCGCGATGTCGCCTTCGTCACCCACGCATCCGGAATCAGCGCACGCACCCCCGTCACGCTTCCCTGGAGCGACGCTCCTCTCGGAGACACCGGCCTCGCCGCTCTCCAGTCCTTCAACCATGCTGCCGGCGAATGGTCCCGCGGCATCGTCCGCGACCGCCGCCTTGCCGACATCCGCGCCGGCGAACGTGGTCCGCTCTGGCTCAGCCTTCCGACCGCCGCCTCCTCCACGCTTTTCCTCGACGTCCGCAACGCCTGGCAACAGCACCCCGCCATGCTCGCCGCCGCCCCCGACGGCCGCCTCGCGGGCTACGTCTGGCCCGCAGCTCCCGTCATCGGCCTCGAATGGTCGCCCGGCCTCTCCGTCACCCGCGAATTCCGGCTCCGCGCGGTCTCCGGCCAATCCGGAATTTCTACCGAGGCGGCAGGCCGACAGCTTGACAATCTGAAATCTGAAACCGGCGGCGAAACCGTCCTCGCCCGTGTCGATCCCGGCTGGCTGGCGAAAACCGATATCCTCACGCCTCTCGCCCCCGCCGACGAAACCCGCCTCCCCTTCATCGAAAAGCGCCTTTCCTCGCCGGACGGCCTCGCCGGGCAATCTCCCGCCGTCATCGAAGAGAAACACTACTACGGACTCTTCGATTATGGCGACGCCGGCGGAGACGGAGGCTGGGCCAACCTGGAATCCTACCGCGACTACGCCGCCCTCCTCCGCGGCAGCCGCATGCGCACCGACGCGATCTTCCGTCAGGGCCTTGCCAGCGCCACGCACTACCGCGACGTGGATATCCAGCAGGTCACCGGCCGCACCATCACGCACAGCGTCAACCACACCATCGGCGGCCACGATTTCGGTCATGCCTGGCCCGAGGGCATCATGGCCCACTACCTGCTCACCGGCTCGCGCCGCACCCGCGAGGTCATCCACCAAAACCTCGCCACCCTGCTCGCGCTCCCGCCGGATGACAACGACATCTCGTATGGCCGCAACCTCGGCTTCTTCCTCATGACCCTTTCCCGTGCGTATCAGCTCACGGGTGACGTCCGTTATCGCGACCGGTTTGTCCGCCAGCTCGACCACGCCGAATCCGTCCTCGCCGACGCCGCCCGCAAGCGCCCCGAACTCATGCAGCTTACCCCGCAACCGCGCGACGGGTCGCTCTTTTACTGGCCCGCCAGCGGCATCGTCCCCTTCGCGCTCTGGTACGGGCTCGAAGGGCTCCTTCACATGCACGACCTCGCGGACGACGCTCCCGCGCTCAAGGCCCGCCTGCGCGCGCACATCGACCGTGAATTCCACATCGCTCTCGACCTCGACCGCACGTATCGATTCCACCTCGAACAACTCTGGCCCGGCCTGCCCGCCGAAGAGTCGTTCCCGCTCATGGTCACCGAATACGCCCACGGCCGCGGCGCGTTCCTGTTTCCCGTCGCCGCCGCTTACGCCCGGCTTTCCGGAGAGCGCCGCTGGGCCGGTTTCGCCCTCCGCGCCCTTTACGCCAACGCCATGATCAATGCCGAGCGGCCGGAAAACGTCCTCGGCGCGGCCATCCTTCCGCGCGGCCCGGCGGCGGCGGAGTTCGACGAGGCCCGGTTCGTCGATGAAACCCGCGATCTCCTCTGGCGCGCCGCCGCCGACACGCTGCCCAACGGCGATTTTGCGCACTACGAACCCTACGACGCGCTCCTCGCCCGCACCACCCGCACCGGTTACAAGCCGCGCTTCGCCACCCCGTGGCTCTACCCCTGCCACTGGCGGCTCGTGCAGGGCAAGGAATTGACCGCCACCGAGCTGATGAAACGCCGCCAGAAGATGGCGACGCTCGACACCGAAACCTTCCATGCCGCCGCGCCCGCCTTCCGCTTCGATCTCGATCGCGGCGATCCCTTCACGCAGCGCACCAGCCTGACCTCGGCCTTTTTCAGGCTGCCCGCCGGCCGCCATGTTTTTTCATGGTGGTTCCGGGAAGGCGACGGCGCCGCCCTCGCGCAGTGCTCGTTGTTCCTCTCCGACCTCGACGGCAATCGTCCGGTCCTGGATATCCGGATTCCGGATACGAGCGCCGGTCTGGAAATCCGGAACGGCACTCCGCTCCGGATCACCGGCAGCGCGCTCTCCGCGCCCGATGCCGCCGGCTGGCGCGAGGCGCGAGTAGAGTTCGACGCGCCCGCGCGCTTCATCGCCAGCGCCACCTTCATCGCCGAACTGCGAAAATCCCGCGGCAAGGCCAGACTCTGGCTCGACGACGTCACCGTGCATCCGGACGCAGAGTTGTGAACGACGGAAGGCGGACAGCGACCATCATGCTCCCGGAGGCCGGAGTAGCAGGGCCCGCATGCGGGCATCTTCATTGAGGGTGGCCGTGCCGGCGGCAAGCGCGGTGATCAGGATGTTGCGAGCGGCTTCGGTTTCACCGAGTTCGTAGCAACGCAAGGCGCAAGCGGCGGCCGTGTCGGGGGCATCGCTTTCGCCCAGCCAGTCGAAACCTCCCGCGAGGATGTCTGCCGGGTTGCGTTTGCCGGACAGCAGGTCGCGGGCGATGGACCATGTCTTTGACTTCGGGAGTTGGAGGTCGAGGAGAGCCCGGCGAGTACGTGCGACGGCCTCGGTCTCGCCCCGGTGGAGGGCGATCTCGTACAGCGCAATGCGCGCGACGGGTGTAGTGGTGCGATAGCGGTCAAAACGGTCGGCAATGTCGTGGGCGCGCTGCAAGTCGCGCAGGGCAAGGCTGACATGGCATTGCTCGGCGAGGGTTACGAAGGTGGGGATTTCGCGGAAGGAAAGCGCGAGGTTCACCGCACCATCACAGACGGCATAGTTGTCGGCGTCGCCATGACTCAGGTAATACCGGGTCAACCAGCGATTGGCGCCACCGGCGCCGCCGAGGCTCTCGTAACGTTCGAGCGCCTCGCCCGAGCGTCCCTGCAGTTCCAGTTGGTCGATGGCATCGAGTTCGGCGCGCAGGCCGGACTTGCGCAACATTTCCCCATAAAAGGCTCGCCCGCCAATTTCGGGAAAACGGAAGGGCGGACCTATTTCGCCCAGCAATTGGCGGACGCGCGGCCAGTCTTCCATGCGCCCGGCGACCTGACAGAATCGTGACAGGTTTTCGATCCGGTCTCCGGAGGCGCCGGCCAGGAGCGCCTCGAAGCCGCGGACGATGCGCTTGTAGTCCGGCGAATGATACGGAACAAAATTCTCGTCATCCGTGTTGGACGCCGTGGCGAGCAGGCAGGCGTAAAGGATGTCGCCGGAGCGGCCGTCAGCGAAGGCCTTGTCCACCCTGGCTGCGGCGGTCTCGGCGTAACGAGTGAGATCCCCGCGACGGCCATGCCAGCGGGGCAGCAGATAGTGCGCGACAAGGCTGCAGGCTGGATAAAAACCGGGCTCTTCGGCAGCGAGTGTGTCCAGGATGCGCCGGGCCTCCGGGAACGTCGAACCGTCCGGTCCCAGAATACGCGCGGCGAGATAGCGTCCGTAGAAGGAGGTTTTCACCGCGCCGCTGTTTTCGCCTGCGTCGTTATCCGTGCCGCGGAGGATGGCGAGCGCCTTGTCGCGTCGTTCGTGGAACAGCTTCCATTGCCCGGCGCTGACCTCGGAGGCGTAATCGGTGCCGCGCGCCTTCCAGGCGTAGTTGTTGTAATACTCGGCGAGGGCGAGCCGTGCGGCGACGGATTGAGGACGCGCCGCACACCAGGCCTCGATGGCCTGCCTGTGCCGGGTCCACTCTGCCTCCGGGTTGTTGCGCCGGACTTCCACGCCTTCGAAATACACCATGATGCCGGGCCATCGGTCCTCGATGCGAAACGGCCCTGCTGCCAGGCGTGTGTAAAGCTCCTCAAGCGCGTCGTAATCGCCCGCGTTCAAGTAGTGCCGCAAGAGCAGGCCGGGGGATCGGGTGATTGCGGCGGGCGTTGCCGCTTCGACGGGCGTCGTTGCGGTTGCGGTCGCCGTTGGTGTTGCCGATGGCGGCGATGACGTACCATCGGTTTTTTTGGCCTCCCGGTATTGGTTGAAGAGCACGAAACCGAGGATGCACAGGAGGAGAAGGAGCAGGATGACGCGAGACCCGGAACCGCGATGTTTTTGCATGAGGGAAATGGGATTACGTGATCCCATACATTCCCGTTGATGCAGGAAGACAAGGTGATTTCCGCCGGTGGTCTGCCGGGCGGTGGACCTCAGGCCGGCGCCGGCTTGAAATCGATCAGGCGCTTGAAGCGGTCGACCTTGGCGACGTGGACGTCGATTTTGTCGCCGAGCGCGAAGCGGCGTTTGCTCCGCTTGCCGGCCAGCGCGCTGCCGTCGGGGGTGGGCTGGTAATAATCGTCGCCGCCGGCGGACAACTCCGACGCCGGGATGAAACCGAAGGTCATCGACTCGGCCAGTTCGATGAAGAGGCCGTGCGGGCGTACTTCGGTGATGATCGCCGCGAAGCGCGTGGGCGTGCGCTTGTGCAGCTCGCGCTCGAAAAACTCGACGAGCTTCACCTTCACGCTCTCGCGCTCCGCCTCCTGCGAGTTGGTTTCGGTGAGGCTGAGGTGTTCGCCGATTTCGGCCATCTGCGAGGCGGAGTAGCGGAATTTTTTCCCGGTGCTCGCGGCGGCGGTTTTGCCAGCGGGGTTGCCGGGCTGGTCGAGAAAGTTTTCCAGCACGCGATGGACGACGAGATCGGAGTAGCGGCGGATGGGCGACGTGAAGTGCGTGTAGTCCTTTTTCGCCAGGCCGAAATGGCCGTCGGGCGTGGAGCGGTAGCACGCTTTTTTCAGGCTGCGCAGGAGCTGCGTGCGCAGGAGGTGGCCCTGCGGATGCTGGTCGAGCGCGGTGATGACTTTTGACAGTTCGGAGCGTTTGGTGAGGTCACCCGCCTTGATGCCGGCGGTGGCGATGGTGTCGCGGAACTCGCCGAGCTTTTCCGCGTCGGGATCGTCGTGGACGCGGTAGAGCGAGGCCAGGCGCTTGCCGCGCGTGAGGCGGGCCACGGCCTCGTTGGCGGCGAGCATGAACTCCTCGATGAGCTGGTGGCTTTCGTCGTTCTCGATCTTTTCGAGGCGGTCGGCGTAGCCCTGCTCGTCCACGAAGACCTTGGTCTCGGGCATGTCGAGATCGAGCGAGCCGTTGCGCATGCGCGAACGGCGCAGGTGCGAGGCGATATCCCAGAGCTGGCGTATCCACGTTTGCAGGTCGCGCAGTTCGGCGTCCTTGAGCGAGGAGAGGGCGCGGCCGGTGGAGCCGGTCTGGTGTTTGGGCGGCAACGGCAGGGCGCGGACGGCGGCGAGGTCTTTTTCGAAGAGGAGCGCGTAGGCCTGGCGATAGGTGAGGCGCTTGCGGCTGCGGATCACGGCGCTGGCGAAAGCGGTGTCCACGAGGCGGCGCTTCGCGTCGAAGGTCAGTTGTACGGTCTTGACGAGGCGGTCCTGCGCCTCGACGAGCGAGCAGAGGCCGTTGGAGAGTTTTTCCGGCAGCATCGGGATGACCGCGCCGACGAGGTAGGTGGAGTTGCCGCGCTTGCGGGCCTCGTTGTCGAGCGCAGTGCCGGGTTTGACGTAGTGGGAGACGTCGGCGATGTGGATGCCGATGCGGGTGCGGCCGCCGTCGAGGTGTTCGATGGAGAGCGCGTCGTCGAAATCCTTGGCGTCGTCGGGGTCGATGGTGAAGGTCGGGATGTCGCGGTAATCGAGGCGACCGGTGATGTCGGCGGAGCGGACCTTGTCGGGCAGGCCGGCGACCTCGCGCTGGACGGCGTCGGGGAAGGCGGGTTCGAGGTTGTACTTGCGAAGGATGGCGGTGAACTCCGCGCCGGGTTCGAAGGTCTTGCCGAGGCGCTCGATGATCTCGCCTTCGAGGATGGCGTGGCGGTTGGTCCACTCGCGGAGCCTGACGACCACCTTGTCGCCGACTTCGGGGACGATGGCGGCGGCGTTCGCCGCCGGTTTGGAATTCAGGGTCTGGAGTTCAGGGTTTGTGGGGTTTGCGGGATTGGCAGAAAATGGTGCCGCACCGGGTGCGGCGCCGCGCGGAACGGGTTTGAAAATGGGGCGGGCGTTTTTGGCGGGCGTGGCGGCGGCTTTGGCCTTGGCGTTTTTTTTGCCGGCGGCCTGCGAGCTTGCGCCCGCAGCTACGGGTGCCACTGCGGCGAAGGCGGGGGTTTTTATAGGGTCGGGAACAGCGACCTCGTGCTGGAAACGCGGATCGTCGGGCTGCACGTAATAGCTGGAACGGACGCGGCGGAGCGTGCCGATCATGGTGGCGCTGCCGCGCTCGACGATGTTGACGACGCGGCCGCGCAGTTCGTTCTCGCGGGCGGCGTCTTTGGCGGACTGCTGTCCGCGTTGCTGGCGCGGGCGGGCGGCGCGGGCCGGGCGGGGGCGGTTGAGGCGGACTTCGACGGTGTCGCCGGGAAGCGCGGTGCCGGTGTCGTCGTAACCGATCTGGACCGGTTCGATTGTGGAACGGGCGGGCGGCTGGCCATCGGGGCCGGGGACGGCGCGCGGAAAGAAAATGGCGGAGCCGCCGGCGCGGAACTGGATGCGGCCGACGAGCACATCGGCATCGCCACCGCCGGTGCGGCCACTGCGGCCGGAAGAGCCGGCGCGGGCGGGCGGGGCGATGCGGTCGCCGGCGATGATCTGTGCGTCGCCGCGCGAAAGGAGGCTGCGAAGGGCGTGGCGGAAGTTTCCGCGTTGTTTGCGGTCCACGCCGATCTCGCGGGCGAGCCGGGCTTCGTTAACAGGTTGGTAATCGGGCCTGGCAAGGCGGGCGAGGATGAGGTCGTGGAAATTCATGAAGACTCGGGTTCAGGCCCGGATGCGAAAAAAGAGGCGGGCGCGGAAAATGAAAGTGGCCGGAAACAAGGCAGAGGCAAAGACGTGTTTTGGCAAATTGCCATCCGGAAGCGCGCGGGACGTCCGCGCCACACGGAGCGGCGGTCTCCAGACCGCTGGACGACGCGTAGCGTCGCACGGTTCGTACGGTCCGGAGGCGAGGCGCGTTGCGCCTCGTCGCATCGGTCAGCGTTTCGCGGCCTCCTCGGCGGCGCGGCGCTTGATTTCCTCGAGGCGCTTGGTCGTGAGCAGTTCGAAACGACCGCTGTTGCGACTGGCCACCTTGCCGAGGTTTTCCATCTGGTCCTTCGGCTCCTGGCCGGGGCCGACGAAAAGGAAGATGTTGATCGCCGCCTTCTTTGGCACGAGCGCATTTTGCAGGCGGGAAACGTGGTTGTAGACTTCGGTGAAGGGCACGCGGTCCCACGGATCGTTGTTGATCCAAGGGACGGGTTTGCCGTCCTTGGTTTCCCAGCCCGTGGTGTCGAGCTTGATGCTGTAGCCGAGTTTTTTGAGTTCGGCCTGGAAGTCTTTCTCGAAAATGCGCTCGTTGTAGCGGACGACGAGCGGCGGTTTGCCCTGGGCAACGAGCTTTTTGTTGATTTCGTCGAGCTCCTGTCTGGCCTTGGCGAAAGCGCGGCTGCGCGCAGCCATCGCCGCCTTGTAGTCGGTGACGCCCTCTTTTTTGAGCGCCTCCACGCGCTCGTCGTAGGCCTTCTTGCGGCGGGCGATCTCGGCGTCGGAGGCGCGGCGGCGAAGGCTGCCCTGGCTGCCGGTGATAATATAGACGGTGTCGGGCTGCATCTCGAGGGCGAGGTGCAGGGCGCGCGTCCAGTCGGGTATCTGGAGCTTGTCGTCGAGGCCGGCATTGGGGAGCGGCTTGGGCGTCCAGCGTCGCGGGTTGGAGATGGAGCTGACTCCCGTACGGTTGGCGCTGGTGTTGATGGGTGCGAGCCAGGCGAAGAACTCCTCCTTGCCGGCGACATTGGCCGGCATGAGTTCGGTGCGGAAAGGCGCAACGCGCCCGGGATTGCCCCAGTTGCCGTTTTCGAACAGGACGACGCCGAACTCGGCCGACGGCGGCATGGTGCCGACGAGCTGCATGATCTGCTCGCGGATGATGTTGAAGGCCAGAAAACCGCCCTTGCGGATATCCATCAGGTCGGTGCCGATATCGATCACGAAGGCGATTTTCTGCACGTTCTGGCTGGTCATGCCGAGGAACGACATCGACATGAAACCGCGCCCGCCGAGGTTGGTGGAGCCGACTCCGCCCATGCCGCCGCCCGTGCCGACGCCGATGCCGGCCGCGCCGCCGAAACCGCCGAAGCCGCCCGCGCCCATCGAGGGCAGCGCCGGCATCTCGGGCAACTGGAGCGCGCCCTCGGCGGTGGAATAAATGCGGTTGGCCGAGACCGGGTTGGAACTGCTGGAGGAGGCGCTGCTCTTGCGCGCGACCTGCAGGCGATGCTCGATCTGTTTCTGCGCGGTGGACTCGGTGGCGGCGGCCGCCTCGAATTTTTTCTTCGGTTTCAGTATCTGTTCCTGCACGACAAACGCGCCGGCCACGATGATCAGGATGACGTGCACAATCACCGTGACCAGCAGCGGCACGCTGCTCGTGAGGCGTTCGTAGAGGGTCTTTTTGGCGCGAGGGGACGACATCGGGGATTTCGGATTTTCGATTGGACGGAGAGGAGGGGAGGGCAGGCTGGCGTTGTTTTGCGCTCCGCAGTGGTCAGAATTCGTCGGCGGCGGTGAAGGTGACGTTGGTGATGCCGGCGACGGCGAGGGCGTTGAGCACGTCGATGGTGCGGTAATAGGGCGAGTCGGGGTGGCTGATGAGCGTGACCACGACCTTGCTCTTCGCGGCGTCGCTCGACTCCTTGAGACGGATGAGCGTGGCGGTGAGCTGCGGCATCTCGTGGCTGGCGGCGTTGTCGTAGGTCTCGTCGTTGAGGGAGACTTCGCCGCCGTCGTCGATTTGCAGGATTTGCTCGTCCACGAATTCGGCCGACTCGCTCGCCACCGACACGCCGGGAAGTTTGGTCTGCAGGATCTGCTCGATGCGGATCTGCGCGGCCAGCGCCATGAAGAAGACGAGGATCACGAACACCACGTCGATCATCGGTGCGATCTGGAAGCCGACATCGGGATTGGCGCTTTTTATCGGAGGACGCATGGGGAAAGGGCTGAAGGCCGAAGAGAAGTTCTAAAAATACATTTTTTCACCACTAATGCCCACTAATGGACACTAATGAAGGAACCTGATTAAAATATAACCGGATGATATTGAGCCGGTTTTCATCCGAATCATTATGAGTGCCCATGAGTGTGCATGAGTGGTTAACTTGATTGAAAAGAGTCAATTTCCGGAGGTTCCCTTTCATCGGTTCAGGGTGGCGAAGGTGACGTCGACGATGCCGGCCTTGGCGACGGTTTCGATGACCTGGTTGATGTAGGACACGGGGGTCTCGGCGTCGGCGCGGATGAGGACGCGGACTTTCGGGTCGGCCTTGAGGTGGCGGGCGAGACGCGGGACAATCGTCTCGAAATTGACCGGCTCCTCCTCGTACGTGATCCGCGCCATGTGCTCGCCGGGCTTCCACGCGATGTTGAAGACGAGTTCGCCTTCGGAATCCTCCTTCTTGTTGGCGTCGGGCGCGACGGGAACGTTGATCGAGGGATCGTAACGACTGACAGCCGTCGTCGCGATGCTCATGAAGAAGATGAGCAACACGAGAAGGACGTCGATCATGGGGGCGATCTGGAATTCGGGCTCGCCGTCGCCGCCGCCTGCATTGCCGGCCATGGTGGTCTGGAGTTTAGGGTTTGGAGTTCAGAGTTCGGAGTTGGGTGTCCCCGGGGGGACCCCGTCGGTCCGGTGGCCTTCAGGCCGTGGGTTCGGGAGCCGGAGCGGCCTGCCCGTCGCCGGGGTGAGCCTCCGCGGTGTGTTCTTCGTGATGCTCCGCCTGGGGGCGGAGCCAGTTGGGGACGCCCGCATAGGTCTCGCCGCCGGTAAACTCGACGTGTTCGAGGTGTTCGTAGGGGAATTTGCGGAAGAGGTCGGTCGCCGCGATGGAGAGGTCGTGGATGATGTGCGAGACGCGGTTGCGAAGCAGGTAATAGAAAATGAACGCGGGGATGGCGACGGCCAGACCGGAGGCGGTGGCGTGGAGCACGTGACCGATGGCGCCGGAGAGTTTTGAGGGATCGGCCGCGCCCGCCTGGCCCATGGAGGCGAAGGCCTGGATCATGCCGATGACCGTGCCGGTGAGGCCGATCATGGGCGCGATGACGCCAATCACGGAGAGGTAGGCGATGCGGTTCTGGTAGTTGGTGTTTTCGCCGACGATGGCGATGGCCATGGCGTCTTCGGCGGCCTGCTTGCCGCTGGGCGAATGCTTCAGGCCCGCGTTGACAACGTTGGCGAGCGGCGACGGGTTTTCCGCGCTCCAGGCGAAGGCTTCGTGGTAAGCGCCGTCACGAAATTGCTGTTGCAGGGTGGAGACCGCGACCGGCCGGATGCACTGCTTGCGGGCCGTCTTCAGGTACAGGTCGATGACCAGGTAAACGATGACCGCGGAACAGATCCACAAGGGAAGGATGAAGGGAGCGCTGAGTTCCTCGAGGAGGGACTTGGTCTTGACGGTCTCGGTCGCTGCCGTGGCGGCGGCCGACTGCGCGAAGGCGGCAAGCGGAGCCAGGGCGGAGAGCGCGGTGGCGATGATGCGGGGGAGGGTCATAGGAATTAAGAATTAATAATTAAGAATTAGAGATCAGGGGAGCGGGTGGTTGCGTTGTGTGCGTACGGAGACGGGGAGGCGGGAGATGATGTGAGCAGGTTTTCATTTTTCATTCTTCATTATCTCACAGTCCGGATTCGGCTTTGGCGGCGGTGGCTTGCGGGCTGTTGGGGTAGGTGTCGATGAGGTCGAGGTACGCGCGTTCGGCGCGGTCGGGGTCGCCGTAGCCTTTGTAGGCGCGGGCGCTGCCGAGGAGGGCGGCGGGCATGAGCTCATCCCAGGTGCCGAAGAGGGCGGGGATGCGCAGGTAACATTCGAGCGCGTCCTCGAACGCCTGGCGTTTGAGCGCGAGGTCGCCGCGGAGCAGCCAGGCGCGGACCTTCACGCCGGCAGGGGCGTCGCGGACGATTTCGTTGAGCATGGCCGTGGCGAGTTCGGGCTGGCCGGCGCGGATGTCGAGTTCGGCCAGGGCGAGTTGCGCCTCGCCGATGGCGTCGGGATCGGCCGCGGTGGTCATGAGTTCGCGGGCGGCGGTGCGGATGCGCGCCGGAGCTTCGGCGGCGGCCTTTGGATCGACCTTGAGGTCGGGGGGAAGGAGGAGGGCGCGGAGACGAAGCACGGCGGCTTCGGTCCACCAGGAGCCGGGGGTTTTCGGGAACAGCGCAAACCGGCGATAGACCGGTTCGATCTTGTGGAGCGCCTGGGCGGACTTGCCGGCTGCGACCAGCGCGGCGGTCTCGGCGATTTCGGGCGGCTCGGGGAAATCGAGCCGGGCGATGTTGGCGAAGTCGTAACGGCGTTCGGCGGCGCCTCCGGCGATCTTCTGCACGAGCCCGCCGACATCGACGGTCACGCTGGCGGCGTTTACCGCCGTGCCGTCTTTCATGATGTAGCGCTGGGCCTGCGCGGCGGGGAGGGCGACGAAGGCGGCGAGGAACGCGAGGGCGGGCGCGAGCGTGGAGAGGAGGGAGCCTGTGGGGCGCACGGGGCTTGTGGAGCCCATGAAACGCGAAGGGAGTGAAACGGGGCGGGTCTTCATGACTGCGGGGCGCTGGCGGCGGCGGACGTGGCCGGGAGCCGGAGTTCGAGAGAGGCGAGGCGTTCGCGGGCGGTCGCGGCCTCGGGGAGATCGGCGATGCGTTTGTCGCGGAGCATCTCGTAAAGCGTATTCACCGCTTCCTGTGTCTGGCCGAGTTTTTCAAACGCCTCGGAGCCGGCGAGGTAGGACCGGGCGACCCAGGGAACGAATTTTTTGTAGGAAATGTACACGCGCTGGAACCGGGCCTGCGCCTGGGCGAGATCTTCGGGCGTGCCGCGTTTCAGGAAAATCTGGCCGAGGGAATAAACGCTTTCGGCCGTGGCCTCGCCGCGCCAGGAACGGTTGCCGGCGATTTGTTCGAAGAGGTCCCGGGCCTCTTCGAGGCGGTTGAGGAGAAGCAGGGCGCGGGCGCGGCCGAGGGTGGCGTCGAGAAGCTTGAAACGGGCGCCGGCGAGATCGATGGCGTTGTTGAATTGTTGCAGGGCGTCCTCGCCGTTGCCGGCGCGAAGGGCGAGCTGGCCGAGGCCGGCGTAGCCGAAGTCGGCAAAGATGGATTTCGGGTAGGCGGCGACGATCCGGGTATAGCAGGCGCGGGCGAGATCGAGGTCGCCTTTGGCGAGGAGGTGGTCGCCGAGCTTGCCGAGGATGCCGGGAGGAAGGGTGTCGACGGGGTAGAGGGCGGCGATGCGGTCGAGCAGCTCGCCCTGGCGGCGGGGGTTTTTGCGGAAGCTGGCGATTTCGGCTTCGACGAAGAGCGCGCGGGCCTGGGCGGTGGGCGACTGGCGGGCGTCGCCGGCGAGGAGCAGGGTGTCCACGCGTTTGAAGAGCTCGTCGAGCGTGGGCGCGGGCGGGCGGGGCTGGCCGGCGACGGCGCGGGGCGGGCGGGCGAGCATGGCGGCGAACTCGACGAGGAGGCGTTCCACGGAGTCGCGCGCAGGGTCCTTGATATAGCGTCGCGCGATTTCGGATACGCGGGCGAGGGCCTGGTCGGTGCGGCCGAGGCGGGAATTGAGCCGGGCGATCCAGTAGGCGGCGTTGATGACGAACGGGTGGTCGGGGTGCTCGCGGGCGAAGTTTTCCCAGACGGCGATGGCGGATTCGTAGTCGCGCGTGGTCTGGTAGAGCCGGGTCAGCTCGTCGAGGACGTAGCCGATCTGGTCGTCGGAGAGAGGCAGATCGAGCGCGCTGCGATAGGCGGTGATGGCGTCGTCGGTGCGGCCGAGCGCGGCCAGGATGTCGCCCTGGAGGGAGGCGACTTCGCCGCGCTGCGGGTTGCCGGGAGGGAAGTCGGCGAGCCAGGCTTCGGTGCGCCGGAGCGCGGATTCGTAGTTTTGCTGGCCGTAATCGGTGGCGGCGAGGCGGTAGCGGGCGTCGGGGACGAACCGGCCGTCGGGGTATTTCGCGAGATAGGTTTCGATCTGCCTGGCGGAGTCGACGATCTTGCCGTCGGCGAGCGCGGCCATCGCGCCGAGGTAGGTGGCGTCCTCGATGAATTTGCCGGACGGATACTGCGCGAGATAATCGCGGCAGGTGTCGCCGGCTTCGCCGAAGCGGCCGGCGGTGAAGAGGGCGTTGGCCTTCATCAGCGCCATCGGTTCGGCGAGTTCGGACCCGGCGAAGCGGCGGGTGGCGGTGTTGAGAAAGTCGAGTTGCGTGGAGAGGAGCTTGCGCTCGCCGGCGGCGAGGGCGGCCAGGTAGAGCGCCTGCGCGCCGTATTGGCTGTTGGGATACGCGTTGAGGAAGCGTTCGGCGGCCTGGTTGGTTTTTTCGAACCGGCCGGCGTCGGAACAGGCGCGGACGAGGCCGAACCAGGCGTTTTCGGCTTCGGGAGCGGTCGGGTAGCGCTTGATGAGGTCCTCGAAAACGAGGGCGGCCTCCCAGGCGCCGCCGCGTTGCTGGAAGGCGGTGCCGAGTCGGAAGAGGAGGGTGGCGTCGTAGTTGGAGAGTTTCTCGATCTCGGCGGTGGCGG
Source organism: Opitutaceae bacterium TAV5 (assembly GCA_000242935.3). NCBI lineage: Bacteria > Pseudomonadati > Verrucomicrobiota > Opitutia > Opitutales > Opitutaceae > Opitutaceae bacterium TAV5. The sequence continues at coordinate 1,750,012 of CP007053.1, read as the reverse complement.
CCTTGATCTGGTCGAGCCGGGCCTGGGCGCGGCGGACGGAGTCGATCTGCGAGGCGTCGGCGCGGGTGAGGGATTTGGCGCGCTCGATTTCGGTCTCGAGGCGGCGGGTACGCAGGGCCTGCTGGCGGAGCAACTCGGCCTTGTCGAGAACGGTGCGGTAGGCGGTGAGGGCGCCGGCGGCATCGCTGGCGTTGAGCAGGGCGTCGCCGAGCTGGAGGCTGAGGATGTTGAGGCCGGAGAGGTTGTCGACCTGGGCGAGATCGGTGCGCAGGAGGGTGAGGCCGCTGCGGGCGTCGGCGAGCCGGTTTTGCTGGATGCGCAGCGAGATGAGCGAGAGGGCGGCGTCGGCCCAGTCGCGGTCGCGCGGGGCGGTCGAGAGGAGGCGCGTGTAGGCATCGGCGGCGGTATCGAGCTGGCCGGCCTGCTGCGCGGACATGGCGCCGTAGAGCAGGGCCTTGTCGCGGTGCGACATGGATTGCTCGGCGGCGCGGAAAACGGGGATGGCCTCGGCGTACTTTTTCTGGAGAGCCAGCGAGAGGCCGAGGACCATGCGGGCCTCGCCCTGCATGGCGAGGCTGACATCGCGGGTCTTGAGAAGCTCTTCGGCGACGGTGACGGCGCGGGGGAAATTCTGCGTCTGGAAGTGGACCGTGGCGGCGGTGAGCCGGAGGCGGTTGAGATCCACGCCGGCTGGCATCTTTTCCCCGTCGGCGGCGCGCTGGAGCACGCGGTCGAGGAGCATGGCGGCGGTGGCGACGTCGCGATTGTTGATGGAGGTTTCCACCTCGGCCAGAATCTGGGGGACCGGAATCTGCGGGATATTGACCTTGGCGGCGGGAGCTTGCTGGGCGGGCGAAGAGACGGGCGTCACGGTCAGCAGGACAGCCGCAAGGAGCGCGGCCGGGGTGGCGACGCTCCGCAGCAGACTGGCTCGGGGACGTGGGGGACGGGCAGGCATGTGAGGGGGAAAACGAGCAAAAGGCATGTTTTGCCCGGGCGCGTCAATCCCGGAGACGGCAATCGTTCCCCCGGAGCAAGCCGGCGAGCAACAAACAGCAAACAATGCGCAAAAACCCGTCCGGACAGGCCCTGGCTCCGATAGCGGTTTGCGTTCCCGCCTGCCGTCCTCGCGGCGTCGATGCTGGACAAAGGCAACCGCGTGGTCTGTTGTCCGGTTCATGCCGGCCCGAGCGCTCCCTCGCTTTTCCCGACTCGTCCTGCTTGCCACCGCCGTCCTCGCATTGGCGCGGGGGGTGTCCGGCCTCCACGCCGTGATGCTCCCTTTCCCGCTCGAGCGCGAGATCACCGACATTTTCGGTCGCACGGTGCAGGCGCGGATCATCGCGGTCACGGACAAGACGCTCACGATCGAGCGCGTCAGCGTCTTCGGCTCCGGTCCGGGCGGCGCGCAAAACCGCCATGACCTGATCATCGACAACCTCTCCGACGCGGACCGGCAGTTTGCCGCCGGCCTGTTGCGCGACACCCTCGCCCGCATCGCCGCCGCCGAGGCCGAAGCCGCGCGCAACCCGCCCGACACTCCCTGGCTCGCCGAGGTGCGGCGGGATTTTCAGGTTTACGACCGCGACGCCGGACGCCTCGTCCCGCTGCCCGCCGACTGGGGGAAGGGGAGGCACTGGTTTGTGGTGATGGTGTTCAGCAGCACACCGACAGAGGTGGTGACGAACCTGAAACGCTATCTTGAAAGATACACCCCGGCCGACGCTCCCCTGCTTTTGTGCTTCAGCAAGAGCAGCACCCGGGAGCTGGAGGAGGCCGCGGCCAGCCTGCCCGAGGGAGTGATCACGCTTTCGGCTGCCGCCACCGCCGAGGCATGCAAGGCAGTCGAGAAAACCGGAAGCGATTTCCAGCGCGACTGGTTTGATGATGCCCTGAAAAAGAAGCGTTCGGGAAACGAAGGCCTGGGCTACGACCCTTCGACAAAAGACCTCGAAATCCTCTACCGGCGCATGCTGGCCCGCCTTCCTGCCTACTGGCCGCGGCCGCCTGCGGTCACCGGACTGTCGAGCGCGAATAAATATTACAACGACATCCATCTCAACGCCTTCATTATTCATCGCTCCGGCCGGCCGGCCCGGTTTCGGGAGCTTCCTGCCCACAGCCAGCTCGAACACCTCGTCCGTATCCTCGCCGAACACAGCGATGAGCTGGAAACCGGCTGACCCTTTCTCTCCTCCCGCCTCCACCTCCCTGTTCTCCGCCCGTGCCATGCTCCGCCCGTTTTGCCTCGCCCGCCTCCCGTTTTTGATTTTCGGCCTTCTGGCGTTCAGCCTTCCTGCCGCGACTCTCCCTCTCGCCGACCCCGTCGAGCACACGCTCACCGACGCCGCCGGACGCAGTCTCGACGTGCGCATCACCGGAGTATCGGAAACCGCGCTGGCCGTCGTCCGCCTCAGCGACAACGCCTCCTTCGACATCCCGCTCGACAAGCTCTCTCCGGCCGCTCGCGAACTCGCCGCGCGACTCCTGCAAACCGCCCGCGCCAACCCCGTGTTGCCCGACACGCCCTGGCTCGCCGAAGTGCGGCGCGATTTCCGGATCTTCGATCCTGCCCGCAAACGCCTCGCCCCGCCGCCGGCCTCATTTGGCGCCACGCAACGCTGGTTTATTCTCTCGGTCGGCTACAACGCATCCTCGTTTCCGGTCAAAAAAGACTCATCCCGGCGTTCGCTCAAAAAACACGATCCCGCCCGGGCCTGTCTTCTCTGGCTGCCGGGTTCGGAGACCGCGATCGGCATCGAACTCGCCGGCGAAGACCTTCTGCCCGGGGCCGCCATCCTTTCGTACGAAGCCATGACGCAGGCGGTCGACACGGTCGAGCCCATGGGCAGCCGGTATGTCAACGAATGGTTCAGGAAAACCGCCAGCTCCACCCCGGACCAAAGTCGTTCCTACAGCCCGTCCGCGCCGGAGATCGAGGAACTTTACCGGCGCATGCTGGCCCGCCTTCCCGGCTACTGGCCGCGGCCGCCCCCGGTGAGCGGCACTTCCGGGGCGGGCCGCACGACCACCACCTGGCCGCATGCCTGGCTCTGTCATCGCGACGGCCGCCCCGCGCGCTTCCGCGGTCAGCCCGTGCAGGCCAGGATCGAGGAAGTCATCCAGCTCGTGAACGAAAAAAGTGACGAACTGGAATAACGCACAGATCCGCGCACTCCGCCTCACAGTTTCGCACGTAACAGCCTCGCGGACCCCCCCCGATGCCGCGCGCGGAAATTTTACACTCACAACGGCGACAACTGCGCCCGCTGTGTCTTGCCTGGCCGTCAATCAACGTTCACTGTCGTACACTCACCCTCCGTCATGGCCACCTACATCTACGAAACCATTCCGCAAAAATCCGGACAGAAACCCGTGTGCTTCGAAGCGAACCAGTCGATGAAGGACAAGCCGCTCACCCGCCATCCGCGGACCGGCGAGCCCGTGCGGCGCGTCATCACCGGCGGCTTCGGTTTTTACGGGGTCTCGACCGGCAACTCCCCGTCCGGCGGCGCCGGTGATGCCGGCTGCCTCGGTGACAACTGCGAGAACGCCGTCGTCAACGGCGGCCACTGCTGCGGCCCCGGTTGCGGCTGCGGTTCGTAAGCCGGGCGCAGGGGCGCACTTCCGGCCCATGCGCTCACAGTTCCGTGTATTTCGCCGACCGCCCGCGGGCCTTCTCCACCGGATATTTCCGGGCGTTGTGCTCCATTTTCGTCTCGATCGCGGCGGCCACGTCGATGCCCGTCACGTTGGCGAACTCCAGCGCGTAGATCACCACGTCCGCCAGTTCCTCCTCGATCTTTGCGCGCCTCGCCGGATCGGCGGCCACCGCCCGCGAGGCGTCCGAAGACTCCCATAAAAAATGCTCCATCAGCTCGCCCGCCTCCGCCGCCAGCGCCATGCTCAGGTTTTTCGGCGCGTGAAACTGCTCCCACTCGCGTTCGCGGGCGAAAGCGAGCACGCGGGTCTTGATCTCGGCAAGGGTCGTTGAGGAATCGGCAAGGCGGGACATGGCTCGCAGCCTGCCCGATCGCCGCCTGCACGACAAAACTTTTCCGACATCGAACTTGGCACGGAGCCTGCATTGTGCATGTTCAATCACCGTTCCAGAAATGTTCACGACCACCCAGTCTCACCGCATCGCCCGCGCCGGCACTTCGTTTACGAAGGCTGTCGCCCGTGGCTGCGCCGTGATGTGTCGTGTTCAACAATCTTCCAAATCCTGGAACAAACACGGCCGCCACCCGGGTCTGACACAGTTCTGAGTTCATTCCGCAACGTCGGATAACGCTCGCAAAGACTGTCAACCCGGGGGCCGAAAACAAAGGCCCGCGAGGAGCGTTTCCGCATTCCAGACCGCATCACCTCCATTCCTTTTCTCCAACACCACTCCAACACCACCACACCGCCAGATCCGGTCTCCCTCCTGTCATTTCACCCGTTCGTCATCCGCCCGTCATCTTTCCGACACCTTCGTCCTTCATATTCACCGAAACCGTTTTTCCCATGCACACGATCATCCATCCGCTGAAGCCCGCCGCCCGTCGTCCCCGTAGCAGCCCGGTTGTCGCCCCCGCTGACCGCCGCAAGCCGCACTACGACTGCACGGAGCAGGCGGACGCCGTCGCCCTCTCGGTCTTCCTGCCCAACGTGGAACCGCTCGGCGTCGAGTTCAAGGTGCGCGGCCCCGACCTCATCCTCACCGCGCGCAAGCGCCATCTCGTCCGCGTCAACTGGCGCGCCGCCCACCTCGAAGGCGCGGAGCACGATTACGAGCTCCACCTGCGTCTCGGCTATGGGCTCGATTACGACGCCCTGCGCGCCGAGATCGAGGGCGACCTCCTCAAGGTCGTCATCCCGAAGCGCATGACCACCGCCGAGGAACTGCGCGCCGCCGCCGCGGCCGCGTAACGCCGAGGTCTTCTGGAAATCCGGTTTACACAAAGCCCGCAAAAGTCGCAAAGACGTGGTTCTTCCGAAACTTCGCGGTCTTCGCGATCTTTGTGTAAAATCCGGAAATCTTCTCCTCTCTCACCGGTCCGCCGGCGCATGCCGCATGCCTTTCAGCAGCGGCAACATCAGCACCGGCGCGATCACCGACACCGCGATGCCCCAGTGCAGGTTGCTCCGGTCGGCCACCCAGCCGACGACCCAGGGCATGAAAATGCCGCCCGCATTCCCCAGCGCCGCCAGCGCGCCAAACATGCTCGCCCCGCCGTCCGGATAACGGTCCGCCGTCACCGCCAGCGTGGTCGGCCACAGACAACTCCCGGTGAATCCCGCGAGCACGCAACACGCCAGCGCCACCCATCCGACCGGGAAAAAACAGCCCAGCACAAACAGCACCGCCGTTGACGCGCAGCCCCAGGCCATGATGACGAACGGATTCCACCTTGAGCCGACCGCACCCGCCGCCATGCGGCCCAGCGCCATCGCCAGGGAAAACAATAACAGCGCCATGCTCCCCGTCGTCGCCGAAAACCCGAGCGCCGTCTCCGCGTAGGCCGGCAGCCATTGCGCGAGGCCCAGCTCCGTGGCGCCGCCCAGGAAAATCGCCGCCATCGCCGCCACGAACCAGCGCCGCCGCACCAGCACCGTCATCGGCGTCCGCGCCGCCCCGTTGGTGGTCATCGACGGGAAGCGCAGCAGCGCAAACGCCACCATCAGCACCACCGGCAACGGCAGCAGCACCAGGCACGCCCCGCGCCAGCCGATGTCCGCGCGCAGCGCCACCGTGCCCACCAGAATCGTCACCGCCGCGCCCACGCAGTAAAACGAGTGCAGCCAGTTCATCGCGACGGCGCGCTTGTGCGGGTTGATCGCCGCCACCACCGGGCTGAGCACCATGTCGAGCAATCCCGAGCCGAGCCCGAGAAAGAAAAACGCCGTCCCCAGCGACGTGTAACCGGGCGCGAACGCCATCCCGAAAAGACTCGCCGCAATGAGCGCGTTGCCCAGTTGCGCGAAAAGCTTCGCGCCCCACCGGTCCGCCAGCGGCCCGGTGATGACGATGCCGAAAACCAGCCCGCCGAACGCGCATGCGCCGAGCCGGCCCAGTTGCTCCTGCGTGAGCCCCGCCTCGCCGCCGTAAAGCCGGCTGAGTGTCGTGAGAAAGACCGGCAGCAGATTGATGCCGATGGAGAGGCTCATCATCGCTCCATAACAAACTCCCGTGAGCAGACGGGCATGAGGGAAGGTATCGGGTGCGGGTGCGGACATGGACCGTCCAGCAAACCTCCGCCCCGCGAAAACAGGAAGAGCAAAAGAGCCGTCGCCGAATTCATCCTTTTTTCACGTCCGCTTCACACAGGTTTCACGGGCCTGCGCGAGAATCCGCGTCCATGAAACGCCTCCCGCCACCTCTGCCGTTCCTGCATTTCCTGCTTCTTCTGCAACTCTTCTCGTTGCTGGTCCTCCTCCCGCTCCCGCGCTCCGCCGTCGGGGCGCCCGACGACGATCCCGGCTCCGGGACCGGGAGTGATAATAAAACCCTCTCGCCCTACTTCCGCGTTCGCGGCGCGCGGCCCGGCGTCGAGGCGCTGCCCCTGCGCTCCACCCGCGTCGACGCGACCGTGGCCGGCGTCATCGCCGACGTGCGTGTGACCCAGGTCTACACCAACACCGGCACGACGCCCCTCGAGGCCATCTACGTGTTCCCCGGCTCCACGCGCGCCGCCGTCCACGGCCTCACCATGACGCTCGGCGACCGCCGCCTCGAGGCCGAAATCAGGGAGCGCAAGCAGGCGCGCCAGATCTACGAAACCGCGCGCTCCGAAGGCAAAACCGCCTCCCTCCTCGAGCAGCAACGCCCCAATGTTTTCCAGATGAACGTCGCCAACATCCTTCCCGGCGACGAGATCACCGTCGAGCTCCGCTACACCGAACTGCTCTCGCCCGAGGACGGCGTCTATTCGTTCGTCTATCCCGGTGTCGTCGGTCCTCGCTACACCGGCGCATCCGGCGCCGGCCCCGAAGACCAGTGGGTCGCCAACCCGTACATCCCGAAAACCGCGGACGACCGCCGCGCCGGCCTCACCGATCCCGATGCCGGCACCGATGCCGACGGAAACCCGGTGAGCACCTTCGACATTGCCGTCACGCTTGCCGCCGGCGTGCCCGTCCAGGAGGCCGTCTGCCGCAGCCATCGCACAAAAATCACTTACGACGACCCTTCTACCGCCCGCATCGCGCTCGATCCCGCCGCGCGCGCCGACGCCGGCAACCGCGACTTCATCCTCCGCTACCGCCTCGCCGGCGAGGCCCTCAAGACCGGCCTCCTCATTGCCGAAGGCACGCCCGGGGCCGGGGGAGCCGACGGTGAAAACTGGTTCGTCGCCATGATCCAGCCGCCGGCCCGCCCTGTCGCGGCCAGCCTGCCGCCGCGCGACTACCTCTTCATCATCGATGTTTCCGGCTCCATGCGCGGCTTCCCGCTCCAGACGACAAAAACCCTCCTGCGCGGCCTCTTTCCCACGATGCGTCCGCAAGACACCTTCAACATCGTGCTGTTCTCCGGCCACAGCACCTCACTCGCCGAAGCTCCCGTGCCTGCCACGCCCGCCAATATCCGCGCCGCCAACGAGCTCCTCGACCGACAGTACGGCTACGACGGCACCGAACTCCTCCCCGCGCTGCGGCACGCCTTTTCGCTCCCGCGTCCCGAAGCCACCTCGCGCACCATCGCCATCGTCACCGACGGTTATGTGACCGTCGAACACGAGGCGTTCGAACTGGTGAGGCAACACCTCGGCGGCGAGAATGGCGCCAACGTTTTTGCCTTCGGCATCGGCAGCAGCGTCAACCGCCACCTCATCGAAGGCCTCGCCCGCGCCGGCCAGGGCGAGCCGTTCATCGTCACCGATCCCGCCGAGGCTGAAGCGGTCGCCGCCCGTCTCGGCAAGACCATCGCCTCGCCCGTGCTCACGAACATCAACGTGTCGTTCGACGGTTTCGACGTGTACGACGTGGAGCCCGCCACATTGCCCGACGTGTTTGCCGAGCGCCCGGTCATCCTCTTCGGCAAATGGCGCGGCCCGCGTGTCGGCAAGATCACGCTCACCGGCCTTGCCGGCGGAGGCGCGGGCGAGGAAGGGGAGGGCGGGAATGCGCACGACTCCCGCCGCTTCACCGCCGCGCTGTTTCCCGGCGCGACCGTTCCGCTCCCGCGTGCCGACGGGCTGTCGCGCCTGTGGGCGCGCCACCGCATCGCGCAACTCGGCGACGACGTGGAGGCCGGCGCCGCCGACCGCGAGGAGCGCATCGCCGAAATCACCACCCTCGGCCTCACCTGGAGGCTGCTCACCAAATACACGTCGTTTGTCGCCGTGGACCATGTTGTCCGTCGTGATCCGGGCACTACGCCCGGGCAGGTCAGACAACCGCTCCCGCTCCCTCGCGGCGTGGAAAACTCCGCCGTCGGCGGCGACATCCCCACCTCGCCCGAACCCGGCACCTGGGCGTTGATGGGCGTGGCCGCACTGGTGCTCGGCGCGGCCGCGTGGCAACGCAAACAGAGCCGCCGCCGGAGCGCCCGGTCATGAAGCACGGACTGTCCGGAAGTGGCACGGGCTTCCAGCCCGTGGACGGCGCGAAGCGCCGCCTCCGTGCCACTCCGGAACACGGGCAAGATGCCCGTGCCACTCCGGAACACGGGCAAGATGCCCGTGCCACTTCCCGGTTCGCCGCGCTCCTCCTCCTGCTCGCCGCCGGCTGGCCCGTGCTGCGCTGGTACGTGCTCCGGCTCGGCGACGGCTCCGACGAACCGTGGGGACTCGCCGCGCTGGCCGCCGCCCTGCTGTTTGCCCCGTGGCGCGCGCTGCGGCAACCGCTCGCGCCGCGCCGCGCCCTCGGGCTCGGCGGCGGCCTCCTCGTTTACGCCTTCGCCTGGTCCTGGATGCCGCCGCTCGCGCGAGCCCTGCTGTTTGTGTCACTGGTCGCTCTCGTTCTCGCCCCCGGCTCGTCCTCTTCCCCCGTTCACTCTCCTCCGCCTCCGCGCTCCGCGATCCCGCTCTGGTCGCTGCTCGTGTTGTCCCTGCCCGTGGTGGCGACCCTGCAATTTTACCTCGGTTATCCGTTGCGCGTGGTGACGACCTGGCTGTGCGTGCCGCTCATCCGGCTCCTCGGCGCCACGGCCACCGCCAGCGGCACGACGCTTTCGTGGGCGGGCGAACGCGTGATCGTCGATGCGCCGTGCAGCGGCATCCACATGTTGTGGACGGGCCTGTTCTGCGCCGCCGGGCTCGCCTGCTGGCACGAACTCGACGCCCGCCGCACCTTCGCCCTCGCCCGGGTGGCGGCGACGGCCGTTTTTGCCGCCAACGTCCTGCGCGCTACGATTCTGTTTTTCACCGAAAGCGGCCAGTGGCCGGCACCCGCGTGGGCGCACGAAGGCGCGGGCCTCGTGCTGTTCGCGGTGGCTGCGGTTGTCATCCTCGCCACCGCCGGACGCCTCGCCCGAAAGATGCCTCCCGCGCGTGCCGCCGCTCCATCGCAAACCCCGTGCCGGCAGTCCCGACGCCTGCCTTGCTGCCTCGTCGCCAGCGCCGCGCTCGTTGCCGGCACCGCTCCCGCCTGGTCTGTCCGCATGGCCGAAAACACCCGCGCCGCCCGGGCGCAGTCCGCCACCGCCGCCTTCCCCGGCTGGGAAGCCGGCCCCGTATCGGCTGACTGGGTACAACAGGAGATCGGCGAGCGCGAGGCCCGCTTCGCCAGGGACTTTCCCGGCAAGACCGCGGTTTTCACCGACGATGCCGGCCATACCCGGATCGTGCGCTGGCTGAGCCAGCCCACCCGCCGCCTGCACCCGGCGGCGTATTGCCTGCGCGCGCTCGGCTACGAAACCTCGCCGCAGCCGATCCGACAAAAACCCGACGGCTCCACCTGGAGCGCCACCGAGGCCCGCCAGCCCGGCTCCGGCCAGCGCATGTTCGTTTACGAACGCATCACCAATGCCGATGGTCAGGCATGGACGGATGTGTCCGCCTGGTACTGGGCCGCCGTCTTCGGCCGGGCCCGCGGCCCCTGGTGGACCGTCACCGAACTGGCGCCGGAGACGCCGGAAAATTGTCGGAGCGGCGGCATTCTTGCCGCTGCAGACGACGCAACGCGTCGCCGGTTCGGGCGGTGAGGCACCGGGCGAGGCGCTGACGCGCCTCGTCGCAGCGGCAGGAATGCCGCCGCTCCCCTCTTTATTTCCGCTTTCCGCTGTCCGGCGTTTCCGCTTTTCATGGCGTCCACGCCATGCCGCCTGCCAGCAAAAAAATCCGCCTCGACGAACTCCTCGTCGCCCGCGGCCTCGCCGAATCCCGTTCGCAGGCCAAGGCCCTCGTCATGAGCGGACGCGTCCGCCACGGCACCGAACGGCTCGACAAGCCCGGCAAGGTTTACGCCGACGATATCGCTCTCGTCCTCGACCGGCCTCCGCGCTTCGTCTCGCGGGGCGGCGAGAAGCTGCAAGGGTTCATCGACCGGTTCGGCCTCGACCTGCGCGGGGCGCACCTGCTCGATGTCGGAGCCTCGACCGGCGGTTTCACCGATTGTGCCCTCCAGGCCGGCGCCGCCTCCGCCGTGTGCGTGGACGTGGGCCGCGCGCAACTCCATGCCCGGCTGCGCGGCGATCCGCGTGTCACCAATCTCGAACAGGTCAACGCCCGCCACCTCAAGCCCGGCGACCTGCCGCGTCCCGCGTTCGATGTCGTGGTCATGGACCTGTCGTTCATCTCGCTCAAGAGCGTGTTGCCGGCCATCTGGCCTTTCGTCGCTCCCGGCAGCGGCACGCTCGTGGCGCTCGTGAAACCGCAATTCGAGGCCGGCAAGGCCGAGGTGGACAAGGGCCGGGGCGTCATCCGCGACCCGGCGATCCAGGAAGCCGTCCTCGCCGACATCACCGCCTTCGCCCTCGGCACCCTGCCGCGCGCGACGCTTGCCGGTTCGATGGATTCCCCCATCACCGGCGCCGACGGCAACCGCGAGTTTTTGCTTGGTCTGCGAAAGTCGTGAGGATGCCGGTGCCTGTTCGCACAGACGTACGGGCCCAAGATTGCGCTTCCATCGACCATCTATTGCATTATTGAAAAAGCGCATGAACTCCTCCCCCGCTCCACAACGCCGGTTCCTGTCCATCCTCATCGAAGCGATTGATCCCAAGGCGACCGCCACCGCCTTTTTTGCGGGCTGGGTCGCCTGGATCGCGCTCATCCTGCTGCTGGGACTGGCCGGCAACACCGCCGGCAACGCGACCACCGGCTATTCCGTCCTGGAGATTTTCGAGAACTACTGGCAAAGCGCCTTCTTCGGAAGCGCCGGTGTCGTTCTCCTGGTCGGCATTTACCAGAACGCCAAACGGCGGCTCCCCTGGCATGCGGCCTTTACCAACATCATCCTCTATGTCGGCCCGATGACCCTCGTGCTGATCGGGTTCGCGATTCTGGATGCGCTCTACAAAAACCACCCGCTCGCACGCGACATGCACCAGACGATGGGGATTGTCCTCGTCCTTTTTTACCTGCTCGGCATCGGCTATCTCCGGCTGAAGTCGCGCCGCGAAACGGGCGAATCCCTTGCTGCCTTCCTCCTGCCCACCTACGTGGTGGCGGTGCTCTTCGTCGGACTCTCCGTCTTCCAGGTGCTCAACTCCGTCGAGTACGTTTACCGCAACGCCTTCTACCTCACCGTGCAGTCCGTCGAGACCCGAGGCGGCCAGGTGCACATCACCGGCACGCTTCATGTCAACAAGGCGGCTCCCTACATCTGCTCGGCCTACCGCAACGACATGATCGACATACCCGAGTCCGACTCCGGCGAGACGGTCATCGTCTGGAAAGACGCCTCGCCTACCGCCGAAGGCGACTATGCCTTCCGGATCACCTGCAAGGAACGCAAAAACGACGTCGCCGCCACGCGCGGCATGCCCGAGGGTTATTACGATTACGAGCCGCTGGTCTATCTCCAGGTCAGTCTCAAGCCCGACGGCGAGAACAGTTACCCGAAGTCGGTCAAGTCTCTCCCGATCAGCACGTGGGAAATCGTGGATTACGCGCCCTCCCCGGCGGGTGACGGAAAACGGATTCCGTGAGGCGAACGGGAAATCAGGGTAACGTCTGAAAGAACCTGAAAGCTAACCACTAATGGACACTGATGGACACTAATCCCGAACCATGAATAAACCGCTAAAGGACGCTAAAACCATACAATCGGGAATGCCTGGTTTAGCGTCCGTCAGCGTCCTTTAGCGGTCTCCCTTCTGTTCCGGCCATTAGCAAAACCGGTTCGGATTAGTGTCCATCAGTGTCCATTAGTGGTTTAAAATGAATAGTGGTTCTTGAGCCTTGGACAGGCGCGCTGGCCGTCCGGTGTTGCCGATTTTCGGGCTTGTTTCAGCAAACCGGCCCGTTTCGCTTCACCGTTTCCTTCCATTCCGTCATTCCCTTCAATCCATATGGCTACAGCACTCCTCTTTGCCGGTCAGGGCGCCCAGAAAGTGGGCATGGGCAAATCCCTCTATGACAACTCCGCCGTCGCGCGTTCGATCTACGCCGAGGCCAACGCCGTCCTCGGCTGGGACATCGCCGGACTTTCTTTCGAAGGCCCCGACGCCGAGCTCACCCAGACCAAGGCCTGCCAGCCGGCGCTCTTCGTCCACGGCATGGCGCTCCATGCCATCCTCAAGGAACAGGGCAAGCTCGGTGACGTGAAGATCGCCCTTGGCCTCAGCCTCGGCGAAATCACGGCCCTGACGGCGGCCGGCGTGTTCGATTTCGCCACCGGCCTGCGTGTCGTGGCCGAGCGCGGCCGGCTCATGCAGATGGCCTGCGAGGCGACCGTCGGCGGCATGGCTGCCGTCGTCGGCGAGGAACGCTCCACCGTCGCCGACCTGTGCCGCGACTTCGACATCGAGGCCGCCAATTTCAACGCCCCCGGCCAGATCATCGTTTCCGGCGAGAAAACCAAAGTGGACGCCGCCGTCGCCGCCGCGAAGGAACGCGGCCTCAAGCGGGTGATCCCGCTCAACGTCGCCGGCGCCTACCACAGCCGCCTGATGGAGCCGGCCCGGGCGCAGTTCGCCGAATTTCTGCAAGGCGTCACCTTCAACGCCCCGCAACTCGTCGTCCTCACCAACACCACCGGCCAGGCGGTCTCCGACCCCGCGGCCATCCGCGAGGCGCTGGTGAAGCAGGTGGTCTCATCCGTGCTCTGGGAAGACTGCATGCGCTCGGCCGTCGCCGCCGGCGCCACGGAGTTCATCGAACTCGGCATGGCCGGCGTCCTTGCCGGCCTCGCCAAACGCACCGACAAGGCGTGGAGCGTCAAAAGCCTCGCCGAGTGGGACGACGTCGCGGGCTGAGAGCGACGTGAACGGTCCAGCCGTGGCACGGGCTTCCCGCCCGTGGGTTTTGCGTGGCATGGCCATCCTGGCCATGGGCTCCCGATCCCACGGGCGCTTGGCAGAAAAAAAGCCCGTGGCCACGCGGAGAGGCAACGCTCATGGGCTGGAAGCCCATGCCACTTGCGGCTGGCCTGTGCTGTGACCGGAGTGAACAGCGCCCGAAAAAAAGACCGCCGTCACCGGCGGTCTTTTTGTCGTTTTTGTGAAGTGGTAGAGTGGCCTTCGCAAACCTCGCCGGCTGCGAAAACCGGAAGGCTCAGCGTCGGGCGGGGCGGCGGGAAGAACCGGTGGCGACGGTGGCGACCGGGCGAGTGCCTCGCGTCGCGGCCCGCGTGCTGCCGCTCTCCTCGAACGGATTCACGGAACGCGACTCGATGAATTCCCGGATGACCTCGTGGCGCTTGCGGAGGCGTTCCTCCTCTTCCAGTTCCTCCACGCTGCGCTGGGCCTCGTGGCGGCTGATCGCCTTGCGCATCTTGGAGAGCGCGAGGTTCTGCAACTGGCGGACGCGCTCGCGCGTGACCTTGAATTTCTGGCCGACCTCCTCGAGCGTGAGCTCGTCGCGGCCATCGAGGCCGAACCGGTAACGGATGATCTCCGCCTCGCGCGGATCGAGCGAATCGACCATGGCCTTCAGGTCGGCGTTGCGGCTGCGCTCCTTGAGGCTGTCGAACGGGCTGACGGCGTTTTCGTCGCCCACCAGTTCGCCGAACGTCGAGGAGTCGCCATCTTCGCCGACGGGCGCGTCGAGCGAGGCCGGACGCACGCTGACGGATTTCAGATGCGCGACCTTGCTGGTCGGGATCTGGAGCTCCATCGCGATCTCTTCGTCCGTCGGCTCGCGGCCGAGCTGTTCCGTCAGGGCCATCGCCGTGCGGCGCATCCGGGCGATCTTGTCGACCAGATGGACAGGCAGGCGGATGGTCTTGGACTGGTTGGCGAGGGCGCGCTTGATCGACTGCTTGATCCACCATGCGGCGTAGGTGGAGAGCTTGCCGCCCTTGCGGGGATCGAAACGCTCCACGGCCTTCACCAGGCCGATGTTGCCCTCGCTGATCAGGTCGAGGAGCGGGAGGCCGAAGTCCTTGTAATCCATCGCGATCTTCACCACGAGACGCAGGTTGGCCGAGATCATGTGATCGCGGGCGGCCTTGTCTCCGCGGCGGATGCGACGGGCGAGCGTGACTTCCTCGTCGGGCGTCAGGAGCGGCGTCTTGCCGATCTCCTGCAAATAAAGCTGAAGGTTGCTGCGCTCCAGAGGAGCGGCTTCGGAGGGCGCGTCGGCCGCCTTTTCGAGAAAGGAGGGCGGTGCGATCTCGGGACGACCGGCAGCGGTGCCGCCGGCTACGGATTCGTCGGTATCGGAGGGGGAAGACGTACGGGCTGAGAGTGTGGAGAGTGACATAGTATCAGGTGGAGGGAGAATCGTGGTAGTGGTGAAGAAGCCGGCCGTCGTCTTCCGGCATGAATCGGGAAGTGGATGACAGGCTGTAGCGGGAAGCGTTCCATGTCGGTCAACATTTGCGGAACGAGGGAGGATGAACGGCGATTGTCATGAACGGTTGGTTTCGTCTACGCGTTATTTGTTCCATTTGACGGCAAGAAATGCACAGTTTTTGCGCCCTTTCGTCAAATATTTTTAATATGTCCAGTCTGAAACCCGCTCATTACGAGGATGATAACCCGTAAATTCAGCCGGCGACCGTTAGAATGATTCCAATGAGCACGCCGAGGACAGCGGGAAATTTCTGCCAGCCGTTTTTTTCGCCGAAGAGGAACAGGCCGCCCGCGAACGCCACGAGGACGCTGCCCCGGCGCAGGCTCGAAACGACGGAGACCAGCGCTTCCTCTTCGCGCAACGCGCCGAAATAGAGAAAATCCGCCACCAGCAGAAACAGCGAGACGGCCACGATGCTCCAGCGCCAGTGAAACGCGTTGCGCGGCCAGAGCCGGAATTTCCAGCCCGCGGCCAGCGGCAGGAACAGGATCGCGAGATAAATCGAAAACCAGCACTGCACCGTCGCTGTCGTGAAGCCGGCGCGGCCGAGCAAAAATTTGTCATAGAGCCCGCTCACCGCGCCGAGCAGCGTGCCGCCGACGAGAAACCAGATCCATTTGTTGCGGCGGAAATCCACGCCCTCCTTTGCCCCCGCCAGCGAAAGCCCGAGAAACGAGGCCAGCGTGATGACCACGCCCAGCCCCTCCAGCCATGACGGCCGCTCGCCGAGCACGAGCAGCGCGCCGAACAGGGTCCACATCGGCCCGGTGGCGCGGATCGGCGCGGCCAGCGACACCGGCAGGTGCTTTACGGCGAAATAGCTGCACACCCACGAGCAGGCGACGATGAACGATTTCAGCAGGAGTTGCAGATGCTGAACCGGCGAAAGCGTATCCACGTGCAGGATACCCGGCAGCGTTTGCGGCAGCGCGGCGTCGGCCGCCATGAGCGCCGCCCACACGCCGGCGCTGCACACGTTGGCCAGAAACAGCACCGCGAGCACGGCGTTGTCGCGCACGGAATGTTTGATGCTCAGATCGTAACACCCGAGGAAAAAGGCGGAGAGCAGACTGGCGACGATCCAGGGCACGAGGGAAAAGGCTGAAGGGAGCGGCGGCATTCCTGCCGCTGCCTGATACAGGTAACCGGGGCGACGCGGAGCGTCGTCCACAGCGGCAGGAATGCCGCCGCTCCCTTCTGTTCAGCGCAGTTGCAGCGTGCCCCCGTCGTATTCCAGCCCGAGCGAGGGGATGACCACGGCCTTGCGGTCGCCGTCCTTGCGCACGTGGCCTGCCTGCCAGGCCGTGTAACCGCCCGCCTTCGCGGCGGCGAGGGTGGCGTCGACGTTTTCCGGGGCGACCCAGGCGGCAAAACCCACGCCCTGGTTGAAAGTCGCATACGCCTCGCGCAAATCGATCGGACCCGCCTCGCGCAGGAAGCGGAACAGCGGCGGCTCTTCGCCCGGCCGGGTGATTTCGTAAACGAAGGGTTCGTCGAGGCGCATCAGCTTGCGCCAGCCGTGGCCGGTGACGTGGGCCACATAATTGAGCGGGATGCCGCGCTGCTGGCACTCGCGCACGAAGGCCACGTAAATGACCGAGGGCGCGAGCAACGCCTCGCCATAGGTGCGCGGGTCGCCGTGGCCGATCGGCGTCCGGTAGCCCTGCGGGAGTTTTTCGGCGATTTTCCGGCAAAGCGTCAGGCCGTTGGTCTGCACGCCGGAGGAGGCGAGAAAGATGATCGCGTCGCCATCGCGCACGCCGCCGGTGATGCGGAGCGTCTTCGGGAAAATCCTGCCGATGGCGGAGCCGGCGAGGACGATCGTATCCGGGTTGACGATACCGCGCAGCGTGGGTGTTTCCCCGCCGCCCCAGACGCCGCCGGCCTGGCGGCACCCCTCGGCCCAGCCTTCGACAAGCGCCTCCATGCGCGTCGCGTCGGCAAACCACTCCGACGCGCCCACGGCCGCGTGCATGGCGATGGAGATCGGCAGCGCGCCGCAAGTGACGAGGTCGTTGACGATGGTGGCCACCGTGTCGATGGCCACCTCGCGGTAAAAGCACTGGCCCGTCTGCGCGTACACGGCGTCGGCTACGAGGTTTTTGGTGCCGAGCCCTTCCTCGACGTGGGCGAGGTAATGGTCGGCGGCCTCGATCAGGTAGGCGCTCTCGCCTCGGGTTTTTTCGGGCTCGGCGTAGCCGTGCGCGGCGAGAAGGGGCGCGGTGGCGCGGGCGGCCTTCTGGCAGGCGCGCTTGAACGCGTCGAGCTGGTCATAGTTGACGCCGGAGGATTCGTAGCTGAGCGACATGGTTTTCGGAAAAAGCGGAAAAGGTGACGGGAAGGGAAATGGACGGAAACAGTAAAAGATTCACTCTCTCCGGCCGGCGCCCGCCGGGGCGAGCTTCTTCTTTTCCCTGTCATTGGCCGGTTCTCCTTCCGGTCTTCACACCGGCATCTCTACAAGTAGAGATTCAGCATCGTTGCCCTTTCACCACCGATCGCGCTTTTTCGCGCCCATGCACCCCATGCCCGGACAGATATCTTCCACCTTTGCCCCCGGTTCCCGGTGGCGCAAACCGCGCCCGCACAGCCGGGGAGGGTTTACGCTCGTCGAACTGCTGGCGGTGATCGTCATCATCGGCATTCTCGCCGCCCTTCTTCTCCCCGCCGCCAACCGCGTCCGCGCCACGGCGCGGCAGGCGCGTTGCGCCGCCAACCTCCGCAACATCAGCACCGCCTTTCCCCTCTACGCCGCCGAAAACCGCGACTTTTACCCGGCGGCGGGCTACAACACGGACGCCGCCGGCGATCCCCGCGTCAACCCCCTCGGCGGACGCTGGACAAAGGAAATCAAGCCCTACACCGCCATCGACGTGGTAGATGCTACTGGCGGCAGGACCGGCACCAGCAACCCCAACCCCACCTTCGTCATCTGCGCCATCGGCGAATTCACCGGCATGAACGGAGACCTCTCCAACCGCGACGATTCCGGCTCCGGCGCCATCAAGAACGGCTCCTGGCGCGTCAAAACCGGCGAAATCAAAAACCCCTCCCACACCATCCTCCTCGCCGACTCCGACGAATACCACCACGGCATCTGGGCCAACATGACCCCGAATGCCGAAACCGGCCGCTACACCTCCGGCGACCCCGTGCGCCACAGCGGCAAAGCCAATTACCTGTTCGTTGACGGCCACGTCCGCCTCCTCTCCCTCGACGACGCACTCAGGATCGTCAAGGCCGGCAAATAATCCGGACAATGAAAACCCTCCCCTCTCTGCTGCTTCTCCCCGCATTCGCCCTGGCCGTTGCCGCGTCCTTCGCGGCAGCGGCCGAAGAGGCCCCCATCCCCGCCAATCCCGGTTTCGAGGAGGGACTTCACGCCTGGCGCCCCAACGAAACCATGTCGCAGGTGGTTCCCGAAGCCGCCTTTTCCGGAAAACTCGGTCTGCGTGTCACTGACAACGACACCATCAACGGCTCTTCGCTGTTCAGCAGCCGTTATCCCGTGCAACCGGGCCAGCAGCTCACGCTCACTTTCCAGGCCCGCGCCGACGCCGATTTTCTGGCCGTCTATTTCTGGCCGACCAACGACGCCGGACGGCCCGTGCGCGATCCCGCGATCCGGGGTGACGGCCTCCCCAAGGTTTTTGTGAAAAAAGGCGACGGGGGCTGGAAGCCCTACACGCTCACCGCCACCCTGCCGGAGGGCGCCGCCGCCGTTTCCATCTGGGTCCATTCCTGGAGCGGCAGCACCGGCGTCGCCGACTTCGACGATTTCAACATCGAAGGCATCCCTCCCGGCACCGCTCCGCTCGACACGCCCGAAGCCATGAAGGCCGCCTCCGGGGCGGCCATTGCCAGGGCCGCCGCCCGCGCCGCCGCCGATGCCCCGCCCGCCGAAATCCCCCCGCGCAAGACCCCGCCCGTCATCCTCCTCAAGCTCGACGATCTCCGCCAGACCGGCGGCAAGGTGCACGCCTCCTGGACACGCGTGGCCGACTACCTCAAGGCCCGCGACATCAAATCCTCCATCGGCATCATCGCCGAAACCCTCGCCGAGGCCACGCCCGAATACGCCGGCTGGATCAAGGCACGCCGCGACTCCGGCCTCATCGAATTCTGGTTTCACGGCTGGGACCACAAGGTGTGGACCGACGACGCCGGCAAGAAACGCAGCGAGTTTTCCGGCCGCCCCTTTGACGAACAACTCCGTCGCTTCGCCCGCAGCCAGGAGCTCGCCAGGGAAAAGCTCGGTTTTGCCTTCACCACATTCGGTCCCGGCGGCGGAGGCAGCGGCGGACATCAGGATGCCGCCACCGCCCGCGCCATGACGGAAGACCCCGACATGAAAGTCTGGCTCTATCCCTCGCCCATCGATGCCATGGGCCGCGAAATCGCCGCCGCCGGCAAGATCACCGTCCTCGACCGTGTCTGGGCCGTGAACCTCGAAGGCGCTGTCGGTCAGCCCCACTACAACCGCTTCCTCGCCGGCTACGCCAAAAATCCCGACCGCGAGTATTTCGTATTGCAGGGCCATCCCACCCACTGGGGCGGCGACCGGTTCAAGGAGTTCGAAAAGATCATCGATTTCCTCGTCGAACAAAAGGCCGTCTTCATGACCCCGCTCGAATACGCCCAAAGCCTCGGCGGCAAACCCGCCCGGCAAGTCAGCGGAGGAAAGTAATCCCGTTATGGATACACACACCATCCGGAAATAACATCCACATCATGAAACACCAACCGTCCATCCTCCTCCATGCCATCGCATTTGCTGCCGTCGTGTTTGCGTCTGCGGCGAACTTGCCTGCCGCCGACCTCATCAAGGCCAACAACACGACTGCACTCGGTACGGCCGGCAGTTACACCGTTGCCGGCGCCACACCGACCAACGCCGATACCATCATCTTCAACGACACCCTCAGCTCTGTCTCCTCATTCAATTCGGGCGGTACCACCGCGCGAGGGCTGCGCCTTCTGGACCCGGCCAATGACATCACCCTCTCGGTCGGCAACTCCACCCTTTCACTCGGAGTCAACGGCTCTGCCACCGATGGCGGTTTCATCGACCTTTCCTCGGCTGTCCGCAATCTGACGATCAATGTCGCTTCATCGGGCCGGCTCCGCTTCTACGGAGCCCAATCGACCCTCACCGTTGCAGCCGGTCGCACCCTCACCGTCAACGCACCGGTCGAGGTGTATCATACAAATGGTGGAAGTCTCCGGGTAACCGGTGCCGGAGCCGTCATCCTGGCTACTGTCCGGGACAGCGATTCTATCCGGACAACCCGGCTCATCCACGACGACACCGGCTCCCTCACCCTGACCGGAGCCAATACCTACACCGGTGGCACCACGCTCTCCGGTGGCAACTTCACGCTCGCCGGTACGGGCTCTCTCTTCTTCGACCTTGCGAAAGGCAACCGGATCACCGGCGACTCCACCGGAGAAGTGCGCTTCGATGGCACCTTCAACGTCTCCGTCAGCGATATCGCGTTGACCGAAGACACCGCCTGGACGCTCGTTGCCGGCACCTTCAGTAACCTCGATTACGGGAGCACCTTCTCCCTTTTCCTCGGCGGTAGCATTGTTGGCAGTGGCATCACGCTGGACAGCACCAACAACTATACTGCCGGCAACTGGAGTTACGACATCTCCTCCGGCGCGCTCTCGTATGCGGCCGTCCCTGAACCGGGAATCACCGCCGCGCTGGCCGCCGCGGGCATGCTGCTTGCCGTCGCGCTTCTGCGCCATCGGCCTGGCCGCTATTCCCGGTAGTCCCCGTCTTCCCGGGCAGACCCGGATCGTCAGCATGCCGGGAAAACCATCATGCCGGAGCCGACTCGGGCATTGCCGAAGCATCCGCGTTCGGGCGGACTCGTCTCCGACCTTCCGACCCATCATGGCCTCCACGCGCATCACCATCCGCGACATCGCCGCCCGCGCCGGACTCCACTTCACTACCGTGTCCCTTGCCCTGCGCGACAGCCCCCAGCTCAATATCGACACCCGCGCCCGCATCAAGAAACTCGCCCGCGACATGGGTTACCGCCCCGACCCCATGCTCTCCGCCCTCCAGGCCCACAAACGCACCCGGCGCAACCCCCATTACCAGGCCACCATCGCCTGGATCAACAACTGGCCCCAACGCGACGACCTGCTCAAAATCCCCGAATTCCATGAATACCGGCGCGGCGCCGAGGAACGTGCCGCCGAACTCGGTTACCTCGTCGAGGAATTCTGGACGCACGATCCGGCGACTTCCCCCGCCAAACTCCGCGCCATTCTCCGCGCCCGCGGCATCCAGGCCCTTCTGGTCGCCCCCCAGCCGCGACCCCGCACGTGGCTGGAATTCGACTACACCGACTTTTCCGCCATCGCCTTCGGATACACCCTTCAGCCCCCGCTCCTTCACGTTGTGACCAATCACCAGGCGCATTCCGTCAACCTCCTCCTCGAAAAACTCTGGTCACTCGGCTACCGCCGCCCCGGCATGTACATAAGTCGCAACTGGGACGAAAAAGTCGGTTACAACTGGATCAGCGGCATGATGCTTTCGCGCTGGCTGCACCCCACGCTGGCGCGCCTCCCGCTCGTCATCGACAACGCCGGGAGAAACACCTCCGCGATGGCCGCCTGGATAAAAAAGCACCGTCCCGACGTCGTCATCACCTTCAGCAACAACTTCGTTTACCTTCAGGGCACCGGGCTGCGCATCCCCGAAGACATCGGCTTTGCCAGCCTCAACGTCGGGGAAACCGATACCCATATCTCCGGCATCCGGCAGAACGACCGGTTCATCGGACGCAAGGCCATCGACCTGCTCGTGGACATGGTGCACCGCAACGAACGCGGCATCCCCGAAATCCCCGTGCGCACCCTCGTCGAAGGCGTCTGGTGTCCGGGCAAAACGCTGCGCAAGCCGGGAGCGTCGCCCGCGGGCCGACAAACGGCAACTCACGCAAACCGGAATCCCTCACGGGGCGGATCACCCTCTGCCCGCCTCTCCCCGAATGCTCCGAAACCCCGGCGCGCGGATTGACGATCCGGTTTTGGCCGGGCCTACCGGTTTTTCACGGCATCCCGGACAGCCTTCGCCTCGACCCACGTCAAGGCCGTGACGTGCCCGTCGACAAACCCGCAATTGAGCCGGTTGTTGTGACGGGCGTTGACCTCGGCCGGGCTGAACAGGAGCTTGTCGCTGTCGCCCACGAGAATCGTCCTCGACGGATCGGTGATGCCCAGAGCCTTTGTCCGGCAATGGTAGGCGGGATTCGACATCTTGTTGTCCACCGCATTCACCTGCCCCTGCGCGGTGAGAATGTCGTTCATGCCGTGGCCGCGCGTGACGACATTTTCGTCCGTCACCACAAAATCCGGGCAGAAGGCGTACCGCTCCTGATCATTTCTTTCGGCCTGGATGTTGCCCGAAAGTTTCCGGCTCCAGTAAGGGCTGATTTCAACCTGCCACGCGCCTTCCCTGTTCATGAGCTGCGAACCGAAATTGAAGGTGGAGCTGCCGGACGGTTTCGCCACCGCCGGGAAGTAGCCGTTGTTGTCCGCCGCGTAGAGATTGAACGCGGCAAGCGTGTAGCGGAGATTCGATACACACTCGACCGCGCGGGCCGAACGCCGGACCTTGCCCGCGACCGGGATGATGATCGCGGCCAGCACGCCGATGATGACGATCACGGTCAGCAACTCGACCAGCGTGAAGCCGCGCGCACGGCGGACGGGAATCGGGACAGAAAGACGGGGTGCGGGTTTCATGCTGCCACTCTCGCGTATCGCCGCATCACCTACAAGCAGTCCGTTTTTCTACATGTAGTATTTCGACGGACTCGCCGCTCGCCTCCCTTCATCGCAGGTTGTTGCCATGCACCCCGCACTCCGCGCGTTTTCCCATAAAACCCTGTTCGCGCTCGCCGCCGTCGCGGCAGCCTTGCCTGCTTTCGCGGCCGGCCCGATCCCCGCCAACCCCGGTTTCGAAGACGGCCTCGACGGCTGGTTGCCCCGGGACACCATGGCGTCGGCCCTTCCCGAAGCCGCCCGCACCGGCAAACTCGGCCTCCGTATCGCCGACAACGATACCGTCAACGGCTCCGATTTCCACAGCAGCCGCTACCCTGTCACCCCCGGCCAGGAACTCACTCTCACCTTCCAGGCCAGGGCCGACGGCAACTTTCTCGTCGTCTGCTTCTGGCCCACCAACGAAGCCGGCAAACCCGTTCGCATCCCCGGGAAAAAAGGCGACGGCCTCGCCAGCGTTCTTGTCAAAAAGCAGGACGACGGCTGGCACCCCTACACCCTCACCACCACCGTGCCGCCCGGCGCCACGGCCGTCTCCGTCTGGATCCACTCGTGGAGCTCGGCCACCGGTGTGGTCGACTTTGACGACTTTGTGCTCGAAGGGATTCCTCCCGGCACCGCTCCGCTCGAAACCGTCGAGGCCATGAAAGCCGCCTCGTCTTCGGCCATCGCCCGCTACAATGCCCGCCGGGCCGCCGAGGCGCCGCCCGCCGAAATCCCCCCGCGCAAGGCCCCGCCCGTCATCATCCTCAAGCTCGACGATCTCCGTCAGACCAACGGCAAGGTCCATCACTCCTGGACTCGCGTCGCCGATTACCTGAAAAACCGCTCCATCAAATCCTCCATCGGCATCATCTGCGAAACCCTCGCCGAGGCCACGCCCGAATACACCGGCTGGATCAGGGAGCGCCGCGACTCCGGCCTCATCGAGTTCTGGTTCCATGGCTGGGACCACCAGGTATGGACCGACGACGCCGGAAAGAAATGGAACGAATTCAAGGGACGGCCCTTTGACGAACAGTGGTCCCGCTTCGAACGCTCGCAAACGCTGGCGAAGGAAAAACTCGGCTTCCCCTTCGCCGCTTTCGGTCCCGGCGGCGGCGTCGGTACCGGTTCCCAGGACGGGGTTACCGCGCAGGTCATGGCCAAGGATCCCGACATGAAAGTCTGGCTCTATCCCTCGCCCGTCGACGCTTCCGGACGTGACCTCGCCGCCGCCGGCAAGGTCACCATCCTTGACCGCGTCTGGGCCGTGAACCTTGAAGCTGCCGTCGGCCAGCCCGCTTTCAACCGGCTCGTCGTCGGCTACGCCAAGAACCCCGACCGCGAGTATTTTGTCCTGCAAGGCCATCCCACCCACTGGGCCGGCGAACGCTTCAGGGAGTTCGAAAAGATCATCGATTTCCTCGTCGAACAAAACGCCGTCTTCATGACCCCGCTCGAATACGCCCAAAGCCTCGGCGGCAAACCCGCCCGGCAGGTCGGCGGCAAGTGATTCCCCCGATATCTGCAACCGTTTTCCCGATACACAACCAGAGTCGAAACGCAAAAAACAAAATCCAGACCTCAAGCATCCAACAATCATGAAAACCAAAACCTCCAGCCACCCCGCCATCCGTGCGTTCTCGCCGATCCTGCTCGGTGCGGCGCTCCTGTTCGTCCCTGCGGTAACTTCGTCCGCCGCAGAACTTGTCAAGGCCGACAACACCACCGATCTCGGTGCCGCCGGAGCCTGGACGGATGGCACTGCTGTCATTACTGGTACCAGCAGTGACGTGCTCGTTTTCGACGATACGCTTCAGACGAACTCGACGTTCACCTGGACCTCCGGTAATAGAACCGCACGCGGCCTCCGTCTGGAAAACCCTGCCAACGACATCCGCATTACGATCAGCAACAACTCAACGCATACCATCGGTGCCGATGGCATCGACATGGCAAACGCCACCAAAAGCCTCACCTTGATCGGCACAAACCAGGCATTCGGATTCATACGTTTTTCACAAGCTACCAACAACATCATCGTGGGTAGTGGCGCATCGCTGAATATCCAGACCCAGATCACCACGAGCAGCACAGGCACCCTGAACTTCACCGGAGCAGGCGATATCAACATCAACGGAACGAACGGCACCATCAGAAACAACGGCGCCAATTTCACCGCCGTCACCCATGCCGGCACCGGCACGCTCACGCTGGCCAATGCCAACACCTACACCGGCGGCACCACGCTCACCAGCGGCAACTTCACGCTCGCCGGCACCGGCTCCCTCCTCTTCGACCTCGCCAAGGGCAACCAGGTCACCGGTAACACCACCGGCGACGTGCGGTTTGACGGCGTCTTCAACGTCGCCGTCGGCGACGTTCCGTTCACCGGCGACACCGCCTGGACTCTCGTCGCCGGCACCTTCGGCGACCTCGTTTACGGAAGCGGCTTCTCCCTGTCCCTCACCGGCTCGGTGGTCGGCAGCGGCATCACGCTCGACAGTTCCAACCACTACACGGCCGGCAACTGGAGCTACGATACCGCCACCGGCGCACTCTCGTTTGCCGCCGTCCCCGAACCCGGCGCCACCGCCGCGTTCGCCGGAGCGGCCATGCTGCTCGCCGGCGCGCTTCTCCGCCGCCGCGTCTGCCGCCGCCGTTCCGCATGAGTTTCCGCCATCCTGAATCCGCCCCGGCAACAGACCGGGGCGACATCGTGCCGGAACCGCTTCCGGCATTGCCACCGCGCAGGCGTCCGGCTGGAGTCGTTGCCACCAGCCCCATGTCCACGACCCGCGTCACCATCCGGGACATTGCCGCCCGGGCCGGCGTGCATTTCACGACGGTCGCCCTCGCCCTGCGCGACAGCCCGCGGCTCAACCTTCGCACCCGCCAGCGGCTGCAGGCTCTCGCCGCCGACATGGGTTACCGTCCCGACCCCATGCTCGCCGCCCTGCATGCCTACCGTCACACCAGCCGCCGTCCGCACTACCAGGCCACCATCGCGTGGCTCAACAACTGGCCCGAACGCGACAGGATGCTGGATATCCCCGAATTCCGCAAATACCGCAGCGGCGCCCACGAACGCGCTGCCGAACTCGGTTACCTCATCGAGGAATTCTGGCTGCACGAACGCGACATGACTCCGGAAAAGACCCGCCGCATCCTGCGCGCACGCGGCATCCAGGCCCTCCTTCTCGCCCCCCAGCCGCGCTCCCGCATGTGGCTCGATTTCGACTACACCGGGTTTTCCGCCCTCTCGCTCGGTTACAGCCTGCATCCTCCCCGCATGCACGTCGTGGCCAACCACCACGCGCACTCCATCAACCTCCTCCTCGAAGAACTCTGGCAGCTCGGCTACCGCCGCCCCGGCATGTACGTCGACCGCAACTGGGATGAGAAAGTCGGCCACAACTGGGTCAGCGGCATGCTCCTCTCCCGCTGGCTGCATCCCTCGCTCGCCTGCCTCCCGCTCGTGGTCAACAGCGAGGAGGAGCTCGGTATCCGGGAATGGGTCCGCAGCTACCGGCCCGACGTTGTCATTTCCTATACCGGCAACCTCAGGCATCTCCGGGCTACCGGACTGCGCGTGCCCGAAGATGTCGGTTTCGCCAGCCTCAACGTCGGCGAAGCCGATGACACCACTTCGGGCATCCACCAGAACGATCATCTTATCGGCCGCAAGGCTGTCGACCTCCTCGTCGACATGGTGCACCGCAACGAACGCGGCATCCCCGAAACCCCCATCCGCACACTCGTGGAAGGCGTGTGGCATCCGGGCAAGACGCTCAAAAATAAAGGCTGAAGGACGGAAAGCCACGCCTACCTTGACGCGCTCCCTGCCTCCACCATTGTTGAACCCATGAAACTCACACTGCCATTGGCGGAAATGACCCTTCCCGAGAAGATCAATGCCATGGAGGAGATTTGGGCGGATATTTCCAAAACAGAGCGGGAATATTCTCCGCCGGACTGGCACGGTCAAATCCTTGAAGAACGCAGGCGACTGGCCCAGTCGGGCGAGGTTGGCTTCACGGATTGGGAGACGGCCAAACGACAAATCAAGGCCCGTGTTGCGTGAAAATCCGCATCTTCGACAACGCCCGATTCGATCTTCTGGACGGGTTTGCCTTTTACGAAAAACAGGAATGCGGAGTGGGGCAGTATTTTCTGGATTCGCTCTACGCGGACGTTGATACACTCGAACACCACGCGGGAATTCATCCGAAGAAGTTTGGCGGGTTCCACTGGATGCTTTCACGACGTTTCCCCTACGCCATTTATTACACGATCGAGGACAATACCGTTCTCGTCCATGCGATTCTGGACTGCCGCCAGAATCCCGCGAAAATCAGGGAGCGCCTGCTTCGTGAACAAACGCGACACTGGACATAACGCCCTCGCTTCAGGCTTGTCATCTACTGTCGTTATCGCCCGGCTCGGTCCTTCAGCCGCCTGCCCAGCTGGTCGAGGTAAAGCGAGCGGGGCGTGAGCCCGTCGCCCTTTCCCTCGCCCTCCACAAAATCGCTCGAATCCACCCGCGCCGCCGGGCCGCGCGTGCCGATCACGTAACCTTCGCCCACCTGGTGCGACTGCACCAGCATCGGCCGCTTCGGCGGATAACGCAGCCCGTTGCTCCGCCAGAAAACCGACTGCGTCGTCGTCACCCCGTGCACCGGATTCCCGCCCCACGGCCGGAACGCCCGCGCCTCCAGCGAATCGCCGTCGCACGTCACGTTGTCGAGCAGGTTGGCGAGCGAGAGAAACATGTGGAAATCCGACGCCAGTTCCCCGTCCTTCGCCACGCAGTCCAGGATCACGTTGCCGCTGGCGATCATCGTCCCGAAATCGTAATTGTGCCGCGCTCCCTCTGCCCGGCAGTCGCGGATCAGGTTGTCCTGCCCGTTGTGCGTGTAGAGGTAGCCGTTGCCGCCGCCGCCCCGGTATTGCGGGAAACGCCAGTCGCACTCCGCCACCGTTACCAGTCGCGAACGCCACAGCCTGATCCCGTTGGAAAGCACGTGCACCGACGGATCGTTGCCCGGCGGCGACCACGAATTTACGCGGCGTATCCACCCGTTCCCGACAAACGAAACCTGCAACGCCACCGATCCGTGCGCGTCGTAACCGACCGTGCCCTCCCTCTGCCAGTCGTTCTCCGCAAGCCCTTCGCCCGGATGCTGCCGCATGCCGATGGAAAGATCCTCCACCCCGACCTCCGTCAGCATCGCGTCGGACACTCGCACAACGCGGGCATTGTCCGCCGTGAACAGCCATCCGCGCACCGGCACGTCCAGCACGAGCGCGCCCGCCTCCGTATTTATCTCCAGAATACGCCGGTAATACGCCAGCGTGCGGTTGGGCGATTGCGCCGGCGTCCATTTCCCGCCGTGGCGGCCGTCCATCTCCACCAGCCCGATAAAATGCTCCGTCAGGTCGTTGCGCACGACGACCGGCTCGCCGACCGCGAACCCCGACACATCCGCCACCGGCACACGCAGCGACGGCTCCGGCAGGTCGGCCGTGAGCGGCGCGCCCGCCACCACCTTCCCCTCCGCCGCCCACGACGCCGCCGTGCGCGGTGCCACTTCGATGACGCGCTTGCCGCGCATCGCCGTCGTGTCGTTGAAAACGAACGTCCGCCCCGCGCCTGCTCCGCGCAGCATCACATGCGAATCCCGGATGCGCAGCGCCGCCGTGGCCCCTTCCGGCGGGGCCACGCGGTACGTGCCCGCCGGCAGGAACACCACGCCGCCGCCGCCGTTTCGCCCCGCCGCGTCGAGCGCAGCCTGGATCGCCGCCGTGGCATCGTTCACCCCGGAGGCATCCGCCTCATACGGAGGCTGCGTCGCGTCGATGATGTTGTCCGTTCGTTCCGGCAACGGGGCCTCGCCGTGGCGATAGCCGGCGTAGGAAAAATCGTGGAGAAACCGCCCCTCCGCATCGCGCCACGCCGGCGTCCAGTCATCCGGATAAAGCGAGGAGCGCCAGGGCATGACTTCAGCCGCAGAAACCGCGTGAGGCGCGAAGCAGCCGGCAAGCGGCAGCAGGAAGAAACAGCGAAAGCACAGGGGAAACATGAGAGTGCCGCAAAAAACACCACCTCCGGCCCCCTCGCAATGCCGCCATGATTCTACATGTATAAAAATCCGGGAATGCCTGCGAAACCCTGGCGATCCCGGGTTCGGGGGCGACTCAAAGCGATGTCAGCCGCTGGCGAAGCCAGCCTTGGAGTGCGGCAGTCCTCTGCCGCTTTTTTGGAGTGGAAAGCGGCAGAGGACTGCCGCACTCCAGGGCGGCTTCGCCGCAGAAAGGCAGACTGCGGGGGGGGAGGAGGGCACTGACATCACTCCCTTTCGCGGCCATCGATCTTGCCCCGACCCTGCGGCAAATGTTGCCACATTCACACACCGGATTAGTCCTGTCGTTCGATGCCCTCCTGGATCACACGCAAAGCCACCGCCTTCGAGCAGTTCACGATCGACGTGATCTTCGGACGGCGCTCGGGCGTGGGCGCCGCCCTCTACGCTGCGTTTCTCCAGACGCTCTCGTACCTGTTCAGCGGCATCGTCCAGATGCGTTACTGGCTGTACCGCAAGCGGATCTTCCATGACCAGCCGCTCGGCTGCCTCGTCGTCGTCGTGGGCAATCTCACCGTCGGCGGCACCGGCAAGACGCCCGTCGTGGAAAAATTCGCCCGCGCCCTCCGCGACCGCGGCCGTCGCGTCGCCATCCTCTCGCGCGGCTACAAAAGCAAGGCCCCCCCGCTCTGGAAAAAAGCCTGGTACTGGATCACCCACACCTCCGAGCCCCCGCCGCGCATTGTCAGCGACGGACAACAGGTGCTCCTCGACAGCCTGCAGGCCGGCGACGAGCCCTACATGCTCGCCCGCAACCTCCCCGGCGTCGTCGTCCTCGTGGACAAAAACCGCGTCAAGGCCGGCGCCTGGGCCATCAAAAAATTCGGATGCGACACTCTCATCCTCGACGACGGTTTCCAGTACCTGCCGCTCAAGGGCCGGCTCAACCTCCTTCTCGTCGACAAGACGAACCCTTTCGGCAACGGCCACCTCCTGCCTCGCGGCATCCTGCGCGAACCGATCAAACACCTGAAACGCGCCAGTTACGTCTTCCTCACCAAGTCCAACGGCCAGCGCGATCCCGAACTCGAGGACCTCATCAACACCCACAACCCCGACGCCGAAATCATCGAATGCGCCCACCGCCCGCAGTACCTGCAACGCCTCGGCAGCGACGAACGCCACCCGCTCTCGTGGCTGCGCGACCGCCGCGTCGGGGCGTTCAGCGGCATCGCCGTACCGGAAAGTTTTGAAAAATTCCTCCGCGACCTCGGTGCGAAGATCGAGTTCACCCGACGTTTCCTCGACCACTACCGGTTCAGTCCGGAGGATTTTGTGTCTCTCTTTGTCAAGGCCCTCGAATTGAAGGTCGGCTGCATCATCACCACGGAAAAGGATGCCGTGCGCATCCCGGAGGATCTGCCCTGCGCCGTGCCGATCTACTACCTGCGGCTGGAAATCGACATCATCCGCGGCGCACAGGACTTCGACGAAGCGGTGAGCCGCATCTGTTTTCCCGAAAGCCGCGCCCTCCCGCCGATCCCGGTCATGTCGAACCGCAACGCGGATCTCCCGCCCGGATCGTGACCGGTCTTCTGTTCAAATTCTGTCGGTTGCGGCCTGGCCAACCCGCGACCATGAGCATGAACGGAGGGGTTGCATAAAGCCGTTTTTCCCGATGTCACTGAAACTCGAATACAGCCGTTACCGCCTTCCCTTTCGTGTGCCGCTGCGCACCGCGCATGGCCTGTGGAGCGAACGCGAAGGGCTGCTTGTCCGGTTGACCGACATGAGTGAGCCGCCCGCCGGCCATGCGGATGATCCCGGCAGCCGGCCGCGTACCGGTTTCGGCGAAATCGCGCCGATCCCCTGGTTCGGAACGGAAACCGTGGACGAAGCCGAAGCCCTGCTGCGCGAACTCGGCGACCGGGTGAACGACGCAACGCTCGACGCCCTTCCTGCCCGCTACGCCTGCACGCACTTCGCCCTCCACTCCGCCCGCGCAAAATGCGGAGTGCGGAATGCGGCGTGCGGCCTCACCGAACCCGCTTCCGCGTCTCCGCTCTCCGTTCCGCATCCGGCCCCGTCCGCTCTCCCCGTCGCCGCCCTGCTTCCGGCGGGGCGCCTCGCGCTGACGCAAATCGCGCCGAAAGCGGAGCTCGGTTTCCGCACCTTCAAGTGGAAAGTCGGCGCCGGGGATGCCGCCGACGAACTCGCCCTCCTCGACGACGTGATCGCTGCTCTCCCCGACGGCGCCCGTCTGCGTCTCGACGCCAACGGCGCGTGGGATCACCGCACCGCCGGGCGCTGGCTCGAACGCGCCGCCGACCGCCCTGTCGAATTCATCGAGCAACCCGTCTCCCCGGCCGCGCGCGGAGCCGACGATCTCCTCCTCGGCCTCGCCGGCGATTACCCCACGCCGCTCGCGCTCGACGAATCCCTCGTCGGCGCGACGGACGCCGCCCGCTGGCTCTCGCTCGGCTGGCCCGGCATCTGGGTGATCAAACCCGCGCTCCTCGGCGATCCCGCCGGTGTGCTCGCGCAGCTCGCCGCCGCCGGCGTCGCGCGCGAGGATGTGGTCTTTTCGTCCGCGCTCGAAACCGCTGTCGGCGCGCGCGCGGTGCTCGAACTGGCGTTTGCATGGCATGCCGGCCCCCCCCCGGGGGCCGCGGGAGCCCCGGCTGCCGCCGGCGGCAGCAGCGGCGCCCGCCCCGCGAAACCGCGCGCCCTCGGTTTCGGCATCTGGCCGTTGTTCACCGGCGCGCACCGCGATTGCGACGGCCTCGGCGAACTCCCTTTCGTGCGCCCCCGCGATCCGGAACGCCTCGATGCGCAGGCCGCGTGGGACCATCTGCAACGGCCCGCGTGAGCCTTGCCGGACGCGGTGCCCTTGCCCGGCCGCGACTTTCGCCTATACTTCCCTGCCATGAGACCCTGCGGCGAACCCCTGCCTGACGATGCAGTTTTGCTCGTGACCGGAGCGAGCACCGGTCTGGGGCTGGCGCTGGCAAGGCGGTTGATCCGGGAAACGCGTTACCGGCTCGCGCTCACGGCCCGGACGAGCTCTCTGGAACGCTTCGCCGCGGCCGGCATCGTGGAGAGCCCGCGCATTCGCCTGCTGGCGCTCGACGTGGCCAGCCCCGCGAGCCGCGCCGCTGCGGTCGCCGCGGTGGAGGCGTGCTGGGGCGGGGTGGAAATCCTGGTCAACAACGCCGGCATCGCCACGCGGGCGGTGGTCGAGCACATCGCGGATGCCGACTTCGATGACGTGATGGCGGTGAATTTTCGCGGGCCGCTCGACCTGATCCGGCGCGTGCTGCCCGGCATGCGCGAGCGCCGCCGGGGCCGCATCCTCACGGTGTCGAGCGTGGGCGGCATGATGGCGATGCCGACGATGGCAGCCTACAGCGCGTCGAAGTTCGCCATCGAGGGCGCGTGCGAGGCGCTCTGGTACGAGGCGCGGCCCTGGGGCATCGGCGTCTCGCTGGTGGAGCCGGGATTCATCCATTCGGATTCCTTCACGCATACGCGTTATACCCGCGCAAGCCGGCGGGCGCAGGAGGATCCGGCCGATCCGTATCATCGTCATTATGACGCCATGTCGGGCATGATCGCCCGCCTCATGCGCCGCACCTGGGCCACGCCCGATCACGTGGCGGCGGCGACCGTGCGCACGATCCGCGCCCGCCACCCGCGGCTGCGCGTGCGGGCCACGCCGGATGCGCTGATCTTCGATTACCTGCGCCGCTGGCTGCCGCGCCGGCTGTATCACCGCGTGCTCTACGCCGGCCTGCCGGATGTGAAACGCTGGGGCCTGCCGCCGCCGGCTGCGCCGGATCGCCGGCCCGGCGAAACAGCCGGGAAAACCGCAGACTAGGCCCCGACCCGAGCCTGGGGCAGGTGACTCTTGCGGCGACGCACGACGGCGAGGGCAAGCGTGGCGGTGGCGAGGAGGGCGGCGACGGCGGCGGGCTCGGGGATGGCGGTGACGGTGAGCCGGAGGGCGCTGCCACTGAGGGCGAGGGCATAGTCGTATCCGGCGGGGGTGCTGCCGAAGACGAAACCGGAGACATCGAAATCGGCGAGAGTGGCGCCGGAAAAATCGAAGAGGGTCCAGGTGCCCGCGATGAGTCCGCCGGCGTCGGCGAGGTTGAGGGTGATTGTGCCGCTGCCGGGGCCGGAGAGGATGCCGCCGGAGATGCGAATCAGGTCGCGGTCGTCGCCGAGCTCGAAGTCGAGGATCGCGCCGGACTGGAGAGCGAGGCCGGCGGTGAAGGTGAGCGTGCCGGGGCTGTTGCCGGGGGCGAGGTGCGCGCCGGACCGGATCGTAGTCAAACCGCCGATACTGCCGCTGCCGCCGAGGGTGGCGCCGTCGGCGACGGTCACGGCGGTGCTGGCGAGGGAGCCGTTGACGAGGAGCGTGCCGGCGTTGACGGAGGTGGAGCCGGTCCAGGTGTTCGCGCCGGAGAGGGTGAGCGTGCCGGCGCCGGATTTCACGAGATTGCTGGCGGTCGTATTGGCGCCGTCCCGGTTTCGGATCGCGCCAGTGACGAGGATGTCGCCCGTGCCGGCAAGCGTGAGCGTGCGTCCGGTGTTGTTCTCCGAGAGGTTGATCGTGCCGAACGTGGTCAGGCCTGCGTTGTTGATGGTCAGGGTCCGGTTGCCGCCGGAGTTCGTGAGGTTGCCGTTGAAGGTGAGGTCCGCTGCGCCGCCGAGGGTGGAATTGGCGGAGAGGGTGACGGTGTTGCCGAGGGTGCGCGCGGTGGTGCTGGTCAGCGTGCCGCCATTGAGGACGAGCGTTCCGGTGGAGGGAAGCGCGGCGGCGCTGGCGAGGACGAGCGTGCCGGCATTGAGGGTCGTGGTGGCTCCGGCCCAGGTGTTGTTGCCGGAGAGGGTGAGGGTGCCGGCGCCGGATTTGGCGAAGGCTCCGGTACCGGTGATGTCGCCGGAAAGGGTGACGTCGTTGCCGTTGGTATTGAAGGTGGAACCGCCGGAACCGATGGCGAGCACGCGGCCGCCGGCGGTAACGTCGGCGGTATTGTTGGCGTCCCAGCGCAGTTCGCCGCCGGAGAGCGTGAGCGGGCCGGAACCGAGGCTGGCGAGACCGGAGAAGCGGAGCACGCCGCCGCTGACGGTGAGGCCGCCGGTGAAGTCGTTGACGCCGGCAAGGGCAAGGGTGCCGGAGGAGGTCTTGCGAAGGGCGCCGGAGCCGGTGATGGCGCCTGAAAGCGTGAGGGTGCGTCCGTTGGCGACCTCGATTGTGCCGGTGACGCCCGGGTCGATGGCAACGTTGCCGGCAAAGGCGGTGTCCGTATAGTCGATTTGCAGGGTGGAGTTGCCCGAAAAACCGAGGGAGCCGGCGCCGAGGCTGCCGGGCAGGGGATTGACGATGCCCTCCGCGATGGTGAGGCCGCCGGTAAAGGAGTTTATCCCGTCGAGATAGAGCGCCCCCGGGCCGGTTTTGATCAGACCGCCCGGGCCGCGGATCACACCCTCCATGTACATGATCTGGCCGGCGCCGCCAGGGGTGGAGAGCGTGCTGGTCGTGCCGGCCTTCAAGGTGATATCGGCATAGACGGTGAGGCTGCTCCGGTTGTTGCCGAGCACCTGCAGCGTGCCGCCGCCGAGTTCGAAGAGGTAGCTGGCCGCCGAGGGCGTGACGATGCCCGCGCCGAAGGCGTCGCCGACGACAAGCGTGCCGCCGAGCAGATGATATTCCGCCGTGCCCTTGAAGAAGTGGATGTAGCGCGTGACCGTGACCGTGCCGCCGTTTTGATTCACGATGCCCACTGCGGCGTCGTCGTTGCCAATGCGGAGAGTGAAACCGGCGTTGACCGTGCCGCCGTCGTTGATTTCGAGGGTGCCGCGCCCGGAATCACCGACGACGATCGCGGCGCTGGTGACGTTGAGGGTGGCGGAATCGCCGCCGACGGTCACCCGGCTGGTCGTGCCCGTGTTGCCGCCGATGCCGAACAGGTTGCCGACGGTCATCGTGCCGCCGTCCAGGATCGAGAGCGATCCGGTGCCATCCACGGCGACCACGTTCGTGGTGGTCCAGCTCGATCCCGCGCCGGTGATGGTGACGTTGGCGGTGCCGAGCCCGCTGCTGGCGCCGATGTTGCCGGAACTGCTGTTCACTTTTCCGCCGGCGCTGATGGTGGCCGTCGTCGCGCCCGCGGCGGCGCCGTTGCCGAAATTCAGGGTGCTGGTCGTCGTGAAGGTGGAGCTGGCGCCGGTCACGAGAAAGTCCGCCGTCCGGCCCGCCGCCGGTGCGAACACGGCAGGGCGGGCGAGCGTGACCGCGCCGCCGTTGGAGACGGTGAGGGAGCCGCTGCCGCCGGAGGCGATGGACAGGGTGGTGCCGCTCGTATGGGTGATGTTCCAGGCGGAGCCCGCGCCATCGACGGTGACGCTGCCGGTCGTGCCGGAGGCGCCGCCGAGCGTGGCGGTGGTGTTTTGGACCACCGCGCCGTTCTCGATGGTGAGCGAGCTGTCGGCCGTCGAGCCGACGCTCAGGGTCGAGGCCGACGCGCCCGCCACGCCGATGGAGGCTCCGCTGCCGCTCACGGCGAGAGTACCTCCGTTGACGAGGGTGGCGCCGGTCCAGGTATTGGCAGCGGTGAGGATGAGGGTGCCCGAGCCGGTTTTCGTGAAGCTGGTGGCGGCTCCGGCGAGGATGGAGGCCAGGGTCTGCGTGCCGTCACCGGTATCGACGGAGCCGATACCGGCGAGCGTGAGCGTGTTGCCCGTGATCGTGTAGCCATCGGTGGCGAACGTGAGCGATCCTGCGGAGATGGCTTCGCCGAGCGTGACCGTGCCGGCCGGGCCGGAAAACACGGCGGTGTCGAAGGCCGGGTTGCTCCATGTCTGGAAGGGCGGGGAGAGGGCGGGGTCGGGGGTCCAGGCCAGCTCCGTGGTGTCCCACGTGCCGTCGCCGCCTGTCCAGTGGATCACGTCGCCGGAGGCAGAGGCGGAGATGGCGAGCAGGAGCCCGGCGGCCAGCCGGGGCAGGCACGGGAGGAGACCGGGGAAGGTATTTCCCGCCGGCCGGCCGGCGCAGGATTTTGGTCCGGAAAAAGGCGAGGCGGGGGTCGGAGAGGAGTTCATGGGTGCGGGCATGGCACAAGAATGGCGTTTCCGCGTCCGCATCCGGCAACCGGTGAAACCTGTCATTTATACCGGGTTTGGCGGAAACAGGGAGCTTGCGCGGGGGGCCGGGGGCGGTGGAGCGTGGGGGCATGAAACCCGCGTCGATCCTCTCCTGGCTGCCCCTCGCGGGGGTGCTGGGCTTGGCGGCGCTGGCTGTGGGCGGCCTGATGTTCGGGCTGGCGGGCAACCATGCGGGGATGCGGAGGCTGCCGGACGCGGCCACCGGCTCGACCGTGGAGACGCTGCCCGATGCGGGGCGGCGGCTGTCGATCGACGAGGCGGCGGCGGCGCCCGCGAGCGCGTGGAGCGCATGGCCGGGCCGGGGCTACATCCACGCCGGGCGCGGCGATGCGGTGTGGGTGCGCGTGACGTTGCGCAATCCCGGGCCGCAGCCGGCGCGCGGCGTGCTGGCGGATTCGGAGTATTTTTCGGACCGCGTGGAGCTCTGGGAACGGGAGGAGGCCGGCGGCGGATGGCGGCACGAGGTGTCGGGCGAGGGGCTTGCGTCGCGGGAGAAGCCGCGGTGGGGCCGCATGGCCGCCTTCGCGGTCGAGGTGCCGGCGCGGGGAGAGCGGACGGTTTATCTGCGGGCGGAGGATTTTTTTGCGGTGTGGCTGCGCGCGGTGTGGTGGCCGGAGGAAGGGGCGTTCACGGCCGCGCTGGTGCGCGATGTGCTGGCGGAGGGGATCTATTACGGCGGGCTGGCCGCGCTGCTGTTTTACAACGCCGTCCTGTGGCTGCGGCTGCGGTTTCCGGATACGGGGTGTTACGCGGGTTATCTGGGATCGGTGGCGACGTTCAACTTTGTAGCGAACGGCGGGTTCGGGCTCCTGGGCGTCGGCGCGGGGTCGCCGTGGACCGAGGTGATCGCGACGGTGGCGCTGGCGGCGAGCGGCCTGTTCCTGCTGCAGTTTGCGCGGATGTTCCTCGAACTGAAGCGGCGCGTGCCGGTGGCGGAGACAATCACCCGCTGGCTGCAGGGCGCGCTGGCCGTGCTCCTGCTGGGCGGGCTGGCTTTTCCCTGGATGCAGGGCACGGGCTGGCTGCACTGGACGGTGCCGGCGGTCGTGGCCGTGCATGCCTGCCTGCTGGTCATCGCGGTGGCGGCGTGGCGGGCGGGCGCGGGGCAGGCGCGGTATTTTGTGCTGGCGTTCGGGTTCCTGTTCGCGGGCGCGCTGCCCGCCGCGGTGTCCTGGCTGGAGGCGGACACGCAGAAGCGGGCGGTCATGGGACTGCTCGCGGGCTCGGCGCTGGAGATGCTGCTGCTGTCGCTGGCGGTGGCCGACCGCTTCGCGCGCATCCAGCGTGAGAGGACCGAGGCCCAGGAACAGCTCGTGGAGGAAACGGAACAGCGGCGCGCCATCCAGGAGGCTTATGCCGACGAACTCGAGGTGGAGGTGCGCGAGCGCACGCGCGAGTTGCGGGAGGCCGGTCAGGACAAGGACCGGATGATCGCGGTGATCGGCCACGATCTGCGCGGTCCGCTCACGGCATTGACGCAGAGCGCGGAGCAGGCCGCGGTGGCGCCGTCCGTGTATCCTGATTTTGCATACGAGGCGGCGCAGGCCGGCCGGCGGGTGCTGCTGCTCATCGAAGACCTGGTGTTGTGGGCGCGCCTGCGCGCGGGCACGATCCATCCGGGCCGGTATCCGGCGGAGGCTTTCGTGGGGCCGGTGGTTGCCTTGCTGCGACCGGTGGCCGTGCAACGCGGGATCGCGGTGGCGGTCGCCGTGCCGGCGGATTTGTGCGTGACCACCGATCTGGTGCTGGCGCAGACGCTTGTGCGCAACCTGGTGTCCAACGCCCTGCGTTTCGCGCGGGCCCGCGTGGAAGTAAGCGCGGCGTCCGTGGCCGGCGGTGTGCGGCTGACCGTGGCCGACGACGGTCCGGGGCTGCCGCCCGCCGTGGCGGCGCGGTTGTCCGGCGACACGCCCGGCAGCGGGCTGGCGGAGGGCGGACTGGGGCTGCGGTTGTGCGTGGAGATCGGCCGGGCCCTCGGCATCCGCCTCGAAGTGAAGACAGGGGCGGGGGAGGGCACCCGGTTCGACTTCACGCTGCCGGCGGCGAAAACGGAGGACGGAGCATGACGGCGGGACCTCTTTCCGCTTCCGGAGCCCCGCGCCGGGTGCGCGTGCTTGTCGTCGAGGATCTGACGATGTTTCGCGCGTTCCTCGTCAAATGGCTGGCGGGCCGTCCGCGGTTCGAACTGGCGGGCGCGGCCGGATCGGGCGAGGAGGCGGTGCCACTGGTCGCCTCGACGCGGCCGGATGTCCTGCTGGTGGATCTGCATCTGACGGGCATGGACGGCCTCGAGTTCGTGCGGGCGGCGCGGCAGTCGAGGCCGCAGGTGCGGGCGCTGGTGCTGTCGTCGCTGGTCGATCCGCTGGCGCTGACGCGGGTGCGCGAGAGCGGCGTGGAAGGCTATGTCGAAAAGGATGCGGAGCCGGAATTGCTGGCCGAGGCGCTCGATGCGGTGGCGGACGGGCGGAGGTTTTATTCGGCGCGATTCGGCGAGACGCTGGCGCGCGAGGGAGCGAAGGCGGAGGCGGTGGGCAAGATCCTGTCGCGGCGCGAGCAGGAGGTGCTGATGCATGTGCTGGCCGGGCGAACGAGCCGGGAGATCGGCGAACTGATCGGGCTGAGCCAGCGCACGGTGGATTTTCACCGCGCGAACATCATGGGGAAACTGGGCGCCACCAACGTGGCCGATCTGGTGGCCAACGCCCGCCGCCACGGCTTCGGGTCGCCGTGAGATATGAGCACAAGGCCGGGGATTTTTCGCCCCCCCCGCCCCCCTGTGCCGCCGGCCCGACCGGCGGCGGCAAACTCCCCCGCCTGCTGGCGATTTCGGGCAACCCGGTTAAGCGTGGACTTTCACCTGACCCGTGATGATTCAACCGACCATGACGATCCCGCCAGCCCGGCGCCGCCTCCTCGCGTCCGTTATCGCCCTGCCTTTTCTGTTTTTTTGCGCCGCCCTGTTGCCCGCAGTCCGGGCCGATGCCACGCCGCCGGACACGATTCCCCCCTTCACCCTTTCCAAAGGCCGCGACGTTACCCGGCTCTACGCGCAGCTCTGCGCCAACTGTCACGGCGAGGACCTCCGGGGCAACAAGACCGATTCCCTCCTCGATGATCACTGGAAATACGTGGACGGCAGCGACGACGCCGCGATCGCCGCCGTCATCCGCGACGGGCTGCCCCGCTCCGGCATG
Organism: Opitutaceae bacterium TAV5; assembly: GCA_000242935.3. NCBI lineage: Bacteria > Pseudomonadati > Verrucomicrobiota > Opitutia > Opitutales > Opitutaceae > Opitutaceae bacterium TAV5. Next base: position 1,710,889 of record CP007053.1, on the reverse strand, counting down.
CCGGGTTTCGCGGCCACGCTCAACGAGGCCGAGGTTCTCGGCCTCGTCGTGCTCATCCGCGAGACGGCCCGCCGCTCCGTCGATCCCGTGCCGCAGCGGGCGTCCGCCCTCCCGGAGGGCGTGCAGCACAGCGAGCGTCACGCGTGGCGCTTCGAATCCGTCGCCGAGGGCCGCGACGTCCCGTGGGGCATCGCCTTCCTGCCCGACGGACGCCTGCTCTTCACCGAGCGCACCGGCAAGCTCTACCAGCTCCCGCCCGGAGCCACCGCCGCCACCGCCAGTCCCGTGGAAATCACCGGCATCCCGCGCGTCTGGGTGCGCGACGAAGGCGGACTCATGGCCGTGGTCCCGCATCCCGATTATGCGCACAACGGCTGGATCTACCTCACCCTGAGCGACCCCGGCGACAACGACACCGGCATGACCAAAATCGTGCGCGGCCGCATCCGCGACGGACGCTGGACGGACGAGGAACCCGTCTTCGCCGCGCCCCGCTCCAGCTACACCGACCGCAGCGTGAATTTCGGCAGCCGCATCGTCTTCGAGGGAGACTACATGTTCTTTACCGTGGGCGAGCACGGCGCGACCGGGCAGGCCCAGGACCTCGCGCTTCCCAACGGCAAAGTGCACCGGACCTGGCACGACGGCCGCGTGCCGCCCGACAATCCTTTCGTGCACACACCCGGAGCCTACCCCTCCATCTGGAGCTACGGACACCGCAACCCGCAGGGCCTCGCCCGCAATCCGGCCGACGGCGGCCTCTGGTCCACCGAGCACGGCCCGCGCGGCGGCGACGAACTCAACTACGTCCGCCGCGGAGCCAACTACGGCTGGCCTGTCATCACCTATGGAGTCAATTACGACGGCACGCCCGTTTCCCCGCTCACCGCGAAGGAGGGCATGGAGCAGCCTGTGAAATACTGGACGCCCTCCATCGCCGTGAGCCCGATCCACTTCTACACCGGCGACGCCTTCCCGATGTGGAAAGGCAACCTCTTCCTCGGCTCGCTCGCGCAGCAGGAACTCCACCGGTACGAAATCCGGGGTGACAAGATCGTGCACGAGGAGCTGGTGTTCAAGAACCTCGGCCGTATCCGGGATATTGCGACGGGACCTGCCGGCGAGCTTTACATTTCGCTGGAGCTCCCCCGCGTCCCCGGCCGCATCGTCCGCCTCCTGCCTGCCGAGTGATTCATCCGCCATCGGCGAGAGCTGGAAATCCGGTCGCTATGGAGAAAGTCGTAAGGAGTCAGGCTGTATTCGTTGATTTTTGAAAAATCTGATTTCCCCTCCCAGGTTTTCACCACCAGCCAGCAGGGCAACCGTCTCCAGCTCGCCAGTCCAGGAACAGGCAGGAGGGTAATGAAAAATGCAATTGCATGCAGGGATGTGAGCTGCCTGTGCATGACTTTGCGCCGACAAGTGATCGTAACCTGCCAGAAATAAAGGAGTAACTTTTGCGAATGCTCCAATTGGATCCAAAAGAGCGATTTTTGATCCAAAGCAGGAAAAACGTCTCACCAGTGAGACGTTTTTAGTTTGTGTCTCATGGATCTGTATTTTTGAGACACAAAAACAGGAACGACTCACGGATGAGACGCAAACTCAGCCTACGGAGTCAAACTGCTGGCGGTTCACGATATTCAGCAACTCGGGAAAACGCAGGATAGCGGAACGGCGTCCGGCTCCGGGGCGAAGCGTCTCCAGGATGCCATTTTCGAGCAAAATGCCCACAATGCGAGCGGCTGAAGCCTTCGGAATGCGGGAGCGCGTGACAAAATCTGCCTGTCGGAAGACGGGGGCCATGAAGACGGCATCGAGCGCCGCCGCGGAAAACTGACTGTGAGTCAGGGAAGGCAATCTGGCCAGCAGGCGATCGTACAGAGCCAGGATATCTCTGGCTTGCCGGGCATTGGCTTCGGCCTGGGCTCGCACTGCTTCCAGAAAAAACAGCAGCCAGCCATTCCAGTCTCCTCGGGCAGTGATGCCAAGCAGGCGGTCACAATAGTCTTGCCGACGTGCTTCCAGGTAGGAGCTGAGGTAAAACATGGGACTGCCCAGCACCTTCTTCTCGAAGAGGAACAGGGGTACAAGCATGCGGCCGACGCGGCCATTACCATCAAGAAAAGGATGCAAGATTTCGAACTGGGCATGGATGATGCCAAGCTGGGCTATGGGATCACGCTCCTCATAATGAAGATAATTTTCAAAGTTGGTGAGCGCATCGGCGAGATCCATCGGGCTGGGTGGAATGAAACGGGCCTGCCCGAGATGGGTGCCTTGGCGGCCGATCCAGTTCTGTATCGTGCGGAATTGCCCTCGGGCCTTGTTGTGGCCTCGCACACTGTCCAGGAGGATGCCATGAGCCTTGAGCAACGTGCCCAGATGGAGTGGTTTTTCTTTCAGAAATTCACGGGCAGCATGGAGTGCCTTGCGGTAGTTGATGATCTCGAAAATATCGGCTCGCAGCGCCGGTTCTTTGGTTTCTTCACCGCTTTCGAATTCCAATACTTCCTGCAAGGTGGCCTGTGTCCCTTCAATTTTTGAGGACAGCACTGCTTCGTTGGCTGTAAGCGGAGAGAGTAGCACCGCAGGATTGGGCACATTGCGGAGTACGCCATCGTAATGAGCGATGGCACGATTGGCTTTGCCCAGCGGGCCGACCAGTTCTCCCCAGTCGAGCTTTTCCAGCGGCAGGCGATCAGGCCGGCAGGGTTGACTGGATACTGGGTCTTCAGTGCTCATGTGTAAAGTGACAGGCAGTCCGGTTTGGGATAGTCCTGCAACTCAATCCGCCAGCTTGCCACGGCCAAAAAACCCGAATGCAAAACCGGGCGATCCTGGAGACCCGTGTGCAAGATCGGGAGAACACAGGCTTCGCTGCCCCGGAGGCGCTTCCTGCCAATGGCCGGCCAGGATTCAATCCAGACGCATCCGCATTCCGGCCTGTCCCCGGGAGCCCGCTCGAAAAAATCGTCCGGATCCGGGCCGGTTAAGCTTGGAGGGGCGGCGCGCTTGCCCGAAGGTGCGCTTCCGTTCCACACGTTAACCTTCTGCTCAGGAAATATTCATTTGATGGCAAACCGACCTTACCCGGCCTCGGAGGGCAGCGACAATCCGCTGCTCGACTTCGTGCAAAGATACGGACGACGACTCTTCATCGTTCCTGTCATCCTCGTCCTGCTGGTCGCCGGACTCACCGGCTACTACATCGTGCAGCCCGAGGAGGAAGCGGTCGTCAAACGCTTCGGCCGCGTCATCGCGATCAACCAGCCGGGCATTCACTTCAAGCTCCCCTTCGGCATCGACCGCGTCCAACCCGTCCCGACCGCCCGCGTCCTCAAGGAGGAGTTCGGCTTCCGCTCGGTCGGCACCGACGCCCGCACCCACTATCGCAAGGACCAAGTGCATCGCGTCGAGTCGCTCATGCTCACCGGCGACCTCAAGGTCATCGATGTCGAGTGGGTCGTCCAGTACCGCATCAGCGATGCCGACAAGTTCCTCCACCGCGCCCGCGATCCCCGCGCCACCCTGCGCGACAACTCCGAAGCCGTCATGCGCCGCATCGTGGGCAACAGCCTCGGCAGCGACGTGCTCACCGAAAAACGCGTCCAGGTCTCCGCCGCCGCCCGCGTCGAATTGCAGGCGCTCCTCGACAGCTTCGATATCGGCGTGCAGATCACCACGATCGAGTTGCAGGACGTCACCCCGCCCGAGCTCGTCAAGCCCGCCTTCAACGAGGTCAACCAGGCCGAGCAGGAGCGCGAACGCCTGATCAGCGAGGCGGAGAAACGCCGCAACCAGGTCATCCCGCGCGCCGAGGGCGAAGCCCGCCAGATCATCGCCGAAGCCGAGGGCTACCGGGCCGAGCGCGTCAACCGCGCCCGCGGCGAAGCCGGCCGCTTCACCTCCATCCTCGCCGAATACAAACAGGCGCCGGACATCACCCGCCGCCGGCTCTATCTCGAAATGATCGACAACGTCCTGCCTCGCGCCGGCCAGATCTACATCATGCAGGAAGGCCACACGCCGCCCGTACCCCTGCTCAACCTCACTCGCGAGACCGCCCTCCCCCGACCCGTCCAGCCCGCCGCCTCCAAACGATGAACCGCACCACCACCTTGCTCATTCCACTCGGGCTTGTCGCGCTCCTCGCCGTCATCGTCCTCTTTGCCTCGGTTTACACCCTCGACGAATCCGAGCAGGCCATCGTCGTGCAACTCGGCGCCCCCGTGGGCGACCCGGTCACCCGGCCCGGCCTCTATTTCAAGAAACCCTTCGTCCAGGAAGTGCGCCGCTTCGACAAGCGCCTGATCTCCTGGCGCGGCGATCCCAACCAGATCCCGACCCGCGGCGAACAGTTCATCTCCGTGGACACCACCGCCCGCTGGCGCATTGCCGACCCGCTGCTCTTCCTGCAACGCGTGCAAAACGAGCACGGCGCGACGATGCGGCTCAACGACATTCTCGACTCTGTCGTGCGCGACCACATCTCCTCCAGCGACCTCATCGAGATTGTCCGGTCCAGGGACTGGGAGGTTTCCAAGGAGGATCTCAAGCGCGCCCAGGCCGGCAAGGACGACGAGGAGACTCTCCTGCAAAAGGTGTCCACCGGTCGTGAGGAGATCGTGCGCTCCATTCTCAAAAAAGCGCAGGAGCTGGTGCCGGAATATGGCATTGAGCTGGTCGACATCCGCATCAAGCGTGTGGACTACGTCGAGGCGGTGCAGCAGCGGGTGTTCGAGCGCATGATCGCCGAGCGCCAGCGCATCGCGGAACAATTCCGCTCCGAAGGCCAGGGCCGTGCCGCCGAGATCGATGGCGACACCCAGCGCCTGCTCGCGCAGGTGCGCTCCGAGGCGCAACGCCGGGGCGAACTGATCCGCGGCGAAGCCGACGCCGAGGCCACGCGCATTTACAATGAAGCCTTCAGCACGGACCCGGAGTTTTTTGCGTTCTTCCGCACCCTGGAAAGCTACAGCCGCTCGCTGGGGGAGAAAACCACGCTCATGCTCGGCGCCGATTCCGAATACGTGCGCTACCTCCGCAGCACGGAACGCGTGACCGACGAATAACCTCAGACAGACCGCACGTGAAACCACGGGTCGGGCAGAGCCAAAACCGGAGCATTGAACAGAAGATAACGAGAGGATGTTCCGGTTCCAGCCCCCCTGTGATTGCCTCGAATTGACCGGCCCGGGATGTGCTTCTTCCCGGCCATGCTTCCGTCATGCTGGCCCGGGTTTCTCGCGTTGTGCTGCCTGGCTGCGCCGGCCGGCGCGGCGTCGTTCCGGGTCGGCGGCGTGGTGTTCGACGATCGCAACGCCAACGGCCTGCGCGACGCCGGCGAACCCGGACTGGCCGGCGTGGGCGTATCCGACGGCGTGACGGTCGCGCTCACGGGCGACGACGGACGCTACGAACTGACCGTGGAGCCGGCCGCCGCCGGCGCCGAGGCGACGGTTTTTGTCATCAAGCCTCGCCACTGGCGTCCGCCCGTCGATGCCCGCAACCTGCCCCGCTTCCACCGTCGCGCGGCCGCCGCCGACGGCGGGATCGATTTCCCGCTCACGCGCCGCGAGGAACCCGACGCCTTCCGCGCGCTCGTTTTCGCCGATCCGCAGGTCGATTCGCTCCGGCAGGTCGATTACCTGGCGCGCTCGCTCGTGGCCGGGCTGGAGGGCGCGCGGGACTTTGCCTTCGGCGTGACGCTGGGCGACATCGTCAACGACCGCCCCGAGCTTTTCGGGCCGGTCAACGAGGTCATGGGCCGCGTGGGCATTCCCTGGTACAACATCAACGGCAACCACGATCTCGACCCCGGTGCCGGCGATGCCGGGCGCGCCTCGACCCGGACCTTCGAGGCGACGTACGGGCCGGCGACCTACGCCTTCCACTACGGGCGCGCGCTCTTTGTCGCGCTCGACAACGTCCGTCCGCAAGGCGGCCCCCGCGTCATCGGCGGCCTGCGCGAGGATCAGTTTCTCTTCCTCGAAAACCTGCTGCGCGCCACCCCGCGCGACGAACTCGTCGTGCTGATGATGCACATCCCCTGGTTTTATCCGGACCCGTCCCGGTCCGAAACGTTTCGCTCCGCCGACCGCGCCCGGCTCTTTGCGCTGCTGGAAGACCGCCCGCACCATTTGTGGCTTTCGGGGCACACCCATTACCAGCGGCACGTGTTCTACGGTCCGGCCGACGGATGGAAGGGTGCGAATCCACTCCATGAATACAACGTGGCCGCCGCCGGCGGCTCTTTCTGGACGGGGCCGCTCGATGCCGGGGGCCTGCCGCTGGCCACGATGTGGGACGGCACCCCGCCCGGCTACGCCGAGCTGACGTTCGACGGCGTCGAGGTGCGCGCCGACTACCGCCCGGCGCGCCGGCCGGCGGAGAGCCAGATCGGCCTGCACGCGCCCGCCGTGGCCCGGCGGGGCGCCGGTTATGTCTCGTTTTACGCCAACGTCTTTAACGGGCACGACGGATGGACGGTCGAAGCGCGGGCAGGCGGGCGGGACTGGCGGCCGCTGCTCCGCGTGCTCGCGTGGGACCCCGCCTACGCGCAGCTTTTTCTCGCGCAGAACGAGACGCCGGCCGTCCCGGCCGAGCCGCGCCTGCCCGATCCGGTGATCTGCCATCACCTGTGGAGAGGCTACCTGCCCGCCGATCTCCCGGCGGGCGTGCATGCGTTGGAAGTCCGCGCCATCGATCCGGCGGGGCGGACCTTCACCGCCACGCGCGAGGTACGCGTGGCCGAACCGGAGCCATGACCGGGGACAAGCGGACGGGGAGGCCAGGCCGTTGCCGGTTGATTTTCGGGAGGGAGATCTGGACCGGGGATCTGATCCGGGTTGGCCTGATCCGTCTCCCCCGGTAATACGACAGGCTGATTCCGGATTGATCAACTTGTCCACTCGGCGAATGGAACCGCCCCGCAATCAGCGAACAACAACCCGACCTTGTCTGTTTGTGCCTGCCCGTCCGGTCCGCTTGCGGCGTCTGTCCGACCGGACATTCTGATCATGCATCCAATCCTTTATGACAGATATGAAATTGGCGACGAGCGGGGAATTCTCCTTCTCGTGCCAGATGGCGGCCATGCGCGTGACCAGATCGTCCCCATCTTCCCTGAGCGGCCTCCACGCCAGATTGTGCGAGGCAATCCGATGAGTGCCTTTGGGGACCAGGGATACGCCCTGACCGCCGGCGATCAGGGCGATGAACGCCTCGTAACTGTTCACTTTTTGCATGGAAAATTTCCGGAATCCGCGGGCGTGGAAAATTTCCGTGAGGGATTTCGCATGGCTTGGGTTTCCCGGTAGCTCGATCGCAAGCAGCCGTTCGCCGAACACATCGTCGAGCGAGACCCGCCGGCATCGGGCCAGCCGGTGGCTCGAGTTCGAGATCATGCCCAGGGGCTGGCGGTACACGACCAGTTGCCGTATCCCCGGCATGGTCAGTTCGTCCGTCCCCTTGGTGATCCTGAACGCGAGCTGGATGTTGCCGTTGTTTCGCGAGATTTCCTGCTCGGCCATGCCGGTTTCGGCCAGGACAATCTCGACCTCCGGATATTTTTCCCGAAACAGGTTCAGGCAGGCGGGCAGGAACATGTGACCTATTTTCGAGGTGTTGCCGATACGCAGCACCCCGCGTTTGCCCCCGGCCGCCTCGCGAGTGGCCGTCGTCAGCGACTCCGTCGCTTCAAGCACCCGTCGCGCTCTTTCCAGCGCCACTTCTCCCGGGCCGGTGAGTCGCACGCGCGCGGTGTCGCGCTCCAGCAGGCGGGAACCGAGGGCGTCTTCCAGATCCCTGATCTGTTCGCTGAGCGTCGGAGGCGAGACGTGAAGCCTGTCGGCCGCCCGGCGGAAATTCAGCTCCTCGGCCACCGCGATGAAGTACCGGAGATGTCGCAATTCCATTTTCTCATCTGTTCGGAAGAACCGAACAAGATGCAAGGATCAAAGTAATTCCGTCCGGACGGGTTCGATGATAATCTGCGGGCCTGCCACCAACGAGCCGTCTCACCGGCGCACACCGTCTTTTCACTCACATCCGCAACCGACTCCGGATTCTGCCATGATTCCTGCCACCGATCCGTTCCAGCAAGCCCTTGGCCAACATCTCCCCGCGCGCTCGGGGGCCGGCAAACTTCGCTGCCGCTCGTTGCTCGCGCTGCTCGTCTCTGCCCAGAAAATCCGCTCCTTTCTCCGGCATTGCCTCTTGCGCCAGCAACTGACCGAGTGCGGCTTCAGGCTGCTGGCCGTGCTGGCGGCGCATGGCGACAGGCAGCCGCTGAATCCGACGCGTATCGCCAGCCTCGCTTCCATGTGGCCGCCCACGGTCACCGAAGCTCTCTCCCGGCTCGAGATGTCGGGGCTGGTCAGCCGCGAGCGCGACCCTCTCGACCGGCGCCAGATTTCCATCCGGCTCACGCCCGACAGAGGCGAACGGGGTCAGGCCGTTGTTTGCTGATTTTCAGGAAGAGAATCGGTCAGGAAATGTCGAGCGAACTTCGCCTCATCATGTCCCCGTTGGGAACGTAAAAGTCTTATAATGAATTGATAGGTTCTATCACCTGACACATCAAACTACTCAAAAATCAACAAACAACGGCCTGACCCTCTGGATCGGCTTCTGACCCTCTGGATCGGCTACCCTAAATAATTCGAGTTGCAGCGGCCCCAAAGGGGCGAGGCTCATGAATGAGCCGAGTATTGCCAATGCACCTTCAACGTGAAGTATGACGGGGACATAGCCCTAACGTTAACCAAAGGAATGGTCCGGTGAAAATCAAAACATCCTATGGTCTGAGCTGGCTGCCGCTGCTGGTTATTTTGACGGTTGGCTTGGTGCTGTGGCGGCTTGGCCCGCCCACCGGGCTAAGTATTCATGCCTGGCATTCAGCGGTAATATTCGTCGCCACCATTATCGCCATTGTGGCTAACATCTTGCCCATTGGCGCCATAGGCATTATCAGCATCACGATTTTTGCGTTGACCTATGCCGCCGGTGACAAGACCGCCGACGGCGCCATTGTCACCGCGCTCAGCGAACTTAACAGTTCGCTGATTTGGCTTATCGTCGTGGCCTTTATGATAGCGCGCGGTTTTATCAAAACCGGCCTTGGGCGCCGGCTGGCGCTGATGCTGATCCGGCTGCTGGGAAAGCGCACCCTCGGCCTGGTGTATGGCCTGGCGTTCGCCGATTTGCTGCTGGCGCCGGCGATGCCGAGCAATACCGCGCGCTGCGGCGGGGTGATTTACCCTATCGCCGATTCCCTGGCGCGCAGCTTTGATTCCCATCCCGATAACGCTTCCCGCAGTAAAATCGGCACCTTCCTGATTGTCTGTATCGGCAACGTCAATGATATTACCTCCGCGCTGTTTATGACCGCCTATACCGGCAACCTGTTGGCGGTGAAGCTGGCGGCCGACGTCGGCGTCCACCTCTCCTGGTTCGGATGGTTTCTCGCCGCGCTGCTTCCCTGCCTGGTGTCGCTTATCGTGGTGCCGCCCTGTGTTTATTTCCTGGTGCGACCGGAGATAAAAAAGACCCCGGACGCGCCTAAGTTCGCCGACGCCGAACTGACGAAAATGGGTCCGCTGAGCACATCGGAGTGGCTGATGGTGGTCACGGTATTGCTGCTGCTGGTGCTGTGGATTTTTGGCTCATTCCTGGGCGTCGATCCCACCACCGCATCGTTTGTCGGCCTGTCGTTCTTATTGCTGACCGGCGTATTGACCTGGGAAGATATCAAAAGCGAAAAGGGCGCCTGGGACACCCTGGTGTGGTTCGCCGCGTTGCTGATGATGGCCAACAAACTGAAAGACCTGGGCTTCACCACCTGGTTCGGCAATGTCATCGGCTCGAATATCGGCCACTTGATGGCCGGCACCCATTGGATATGGGTGCTGCTGCTGCTAAACGCCGCCTATATGTACACCCATTACTTTTTCGCCAGCGGCAACGCGCAGATCGCCGCACTGTATGCGGTATTCCTGGCAGTCGGCCTTCAGTTGGGCATCCCGGCGGTACCAATGGCCTTTATGCTGGCCTTTACCAGCAGCTTCTACTGCTCGCTGACCCAATATACCCACGCGCGCGGCCCGATCCTGTTCGGCGCCGGGTACGTGCCCACCAACGTCTGGTGGCGAACCGGATTTGTCATCAGCGTAATCAATCAGGTGATTTTTATGGGGGTGGGCCTGGCCTGGTGGCGGGTGTTGGGGTTGTATTGACCTGGTAAATGCGACGCTGTCCTGAGAACGGACCGTGGGGGAGGCCATTACCTACTCCCCTGCGGCGCGATCGTATGCGTCGCATAAAGTCCTGATATCCAACATACTGATGAGAAAAGACCAGAAATAGCACTCTAACTCTGCATGCCGATCCCCTGGTTTGGGGCCACGGGCCGAAAGTTTTCGAGGGACAGGCGAACGGGGTCGGGGCAGGCGAATGGGGTCGGGCAGGCGAATGGGGTCAGGCCGTTGTTTGCTGATTTTCAGGAAGAGAATCGGTCAGGAAATGTCGAGCGAGCTTCGCCTCGTCGCGTCCCCCGCTGGAAATGTAACAGTATGATAATGAATTTGTTGATTCTGACCCCATGCGTTTTCCTACCCCATGCGGTTTTCCTTGAAATCACCCTGCAATGATCTGGCCCCGTCCATTTGGACCGGGTGGTCGTAACAACCGGAAAGCATGGCGAAGGAGAATGAACGGACTATCGCCGCATGTTATTAAAATCAAAGTTTTGTTTCGGAACGTAAATCCATTCGTGTTGTTACCTGTGTTCTTGCAGGCAAATTGAGCTCCTGACTCCAGCCTCCCCGATTAACCTGTTTCCCCGGCGACTGACATTTGGACGGAGGCGCGGAAATCACCTCATACAAACCGCCCATGAACACCATCCACCGGTCTTCCCAAATCCCGATGCCCTCCTCGCGACACTCCGCCAGTATCGCAGTTTCCGGTCTCTTCGTCCTGGCCAGCATCATCGCCCCCCTCGTAGTGGCACCCTGCGCTTCTGCCCGGACATGGACAGGCGCCGGTGGCAACAGCGACTGGTCCACATCCGCCAACTGGGAAGGCAACCTCACCCCGGCCAACGACGGCACTGCCGACATTCGTTTCGATGCCACCACGCCCGCCTCATCTGCCAGCGCCCGCGTGGATGTGCCCTGGAGCATCAACAGGCTTTCATTCACCGGCGCCGACGCCACTCCCGCGATTACTCTTGCCGCCGCAACCGGTGCGTCGATCACGCTCCAGTCAACCGCATCAGGAACCGGTGCTGCGATTTTCAATGACACCACGGCCACGCAAACAATCCAGGCCAACCTCATCCTCGGCGCTACCGCTGCCAACAGCTCCCACTACATCAACGCCCAGGCCGGTACCCTGGATATCACCGGCAACATTGCGCTTTCCAGCAACCGCATCGTTCTCGCCGGCGCAGGCAACGTAAACCTCTCCGGGGTCATCAGCGGCAACGGTGCGACCACCGGTGCGATCGTTCTTGATGCCGGCTTTACCGGCATCGCCACGCTTTCCGGCAACAACACCTTCAGCCGACAGGTCTCCGTGCGCGAAGGCACCCTTGTCGTCAAAAGCAATGCCCCCGACAACGCCGCCGGAGCGCTCGGCCAATCCACGCGCGCCGTTGAACTCGGCAACCCCACCGGCGTCCGGGACTCCGCTCTCCTTGTCGACGGTGCCCATGAGATTGGCCGCACCATCCAGATCAAAAGCACGACCGGCGCAGGTCGCGTGACGCTCGGAGGCAACACCGCCGACGCCTCCGTCTTTTCCGGTGACATCACCCTTGGCGACGCGGGTGCAGCCGGTCGGGCCCTGCACCTCATGGCCGTCGCCGGAGGCACCGTTACCTTTTCGGGCAATCTCCTCACCGGCACCACCACCGGAGCCACCGATGCCGTCACCAAAACCGGCGCAGGCACCGTCATTTTCACCGGTACAGGCAGCACCTATGCCGGCGCCACCACCGTCAGCGAAGGCGTGCTTCTCATAAACGCCGCTTTCGCTTCCGCCGGCGCGGCGATCACCGTCGCGGCCGACGCCCGCCTCGGCGGCAGTGGCCTTATCAACCGTGCCGTCCACGTTCAGCAAAACGGTATCCTGATAGCCGGTACAGGCAGTCCCGGTGAAACCTTGGCCATCGACAGCGATCTCACCCTCGCCTCCGGCTCCATCATCGCCCTCGCGCTCGGAGAGGCTGGCGAACATTCCACGCTTGCCCGTCAGGGGGGCGTATGGCTGTTCGACGCCGGCCAGTCCTTTCTCGTCACCGACCTCGGCGCGCAGGCCGGCCTTTACACCGGCATCGTTACCGGGCTCACCGCCGACACCGACGTTAGCGGATGGACGATCCGCAACGCCGGCTGGGCCGGACAATTCGTCAACAATTCAGGAGCCATCGACCTCATCCTCACCCGGACCAGCATCCCCGAACCGTGCACCGCGACCCTGTTCCTTGCGCTTGGCACCTTGACCATCGGCCTCTTCATTCGGTCCCGTCGTACACACAAATGACAACCTCGCTCGCTTTCCCCCCGCCATCCTCCGCTCGCCCCCGCATGCTCCGGAGCGCCTTCACGCTGGTCGAACTGCTGACCGTCATCGCCATCATCGGGATTCTCGCCGCCCTCATCATCCCGGTGACCGGCACCATCCGCCAGCGCGCGCGCTCCGCGCAATGCGTATCCAACCTCCGCCAGGTCGGGATCGGCCTCACCGCCTATGCCGGGGAGAACAAAGGCAGATTTCCCCCCCGCTACTCCTCCAGCCCCGCCACCCCTTCCTGGCGCTTCATCCTCGGTCCCTACCTGGGCATCCACACCATGGGCAGCGCTCCCAGGCCCGGCTCCGACGGCGTGCTCCTTTGCCCCGATCACACCTACAACCCTCTCCCCGGCGGCGACGGGCGCAAAAATCCCTATGGCTACAACGCCAGCATCGACAAGGCCTTCGCTGCCGGCGCCAAAACCTGGGACTATCACCAGGCCGTCCCCGAACCTGCCCGCACCTTTCTTGTCGTGGAAATGGACATCAACAGCGATATCTTCCGGCCCGACATCAACATCACATCGTTGCGCCATCCCGGCAACTCCGCCAACTACCTCTTTGTCGATGGCCACGTCTCCAACATCAAGGACCTCATTCCCGAAACCGACCCCCGTTGGTACCGGGAACAGTGATACGATGGTCGTGCTCTCACGCCGCCTCACCGCCCCTCGGCGAACCCCACCCCAGCCGTCGGCGATACTCGCGCGGTGAAATCTGTTCCGCGCGACGGAACCAGATCGAAAATGTTGACAGATCCCGGAACCCCATTTCGTGCGCCACGGCCTTGATCTGTATCGCCGGATCCAGCAACCGCCTCCTCGCGTAACGAATTCTCAGATACCGAAGAAACTCATGTGCCGTCTGGTGGTGATGCCTCATGAAAAGCCGGTTCAGGTGGACGAAACTCACCCCTGCCACTTTCGCGGCCTCGCGCATATCCACCTCCTCCTCCATCGACCGGGCTTCAATCCATCGGCGCGCTGCGTCCACCCGCGGATCCGCCGGATGCGCTGCTTCCAGGTCGGGCATCCGCGCGCGCCACACCCTGAATGCTTCCGCCAGCCAGCCTGAAAACCAGTTCTTCGTCGTCAGGAACACCTCGAAATCGCATCCCCCGCCTCGCCTGAACCAGGCCCGGTCCGGCAACGGAGCGAGCAACCGCGCCAGCGCCGGCAATGTCTTGTCCATTCCCGACGCCTCTTCGCCGCGCACCAGCAGCCCCGGTCGCAGATCGATCAACGGCCGCCCATCCTGCCAGCACAACCGGAACATCAACGACGTCAGATCCGCATCCCTGGAAAAACGCTGCTTTCGATACCCGTTGGGCAAAAACAGCCAGTCGCCCGCCACCGCCCGAAACGACGCACGCGCCGTCCCCACCACGACACTTCCTGCGTGCAGGAGCCACGCGGTAAGATGCTCCGGCGAACACTCCATGTTACGCCCGTCAAGCAACGGCATCCCCTGATAAATCCGCACCACCCGTATGTGGCATTCTTCCCACGCTCCCGGCGTCAGCAGAAGCCGTTTCCCGTTTCCGGTCGTGTTTCCCATGGATGATCTTTAAAGCAAAGTTTTGAGTTTGAGTCCAAACTATTGACCATTGTCCCCCGAAACTCCGGAGGCCGAGATTCAGCACCATGCATCCTGCCCCCCTCCGGTCATGGTTTTTCAATCCGCCCCTCATGCGCCATTTGCTCGCAGCCACGTTTGCGGCACTCGTCCCCGTTGGCATCACTGCATCCGAAGCCGTGAAAGGCGTCTCTCCCCAATCCGGCACACCCGGCGTGGCCCGGCTGGAAACCGTCGGCGGAGTTCCGACCCTCGTCCTTGACGGACAACCCTGCGGAGCCATGATGATCAGCCGCTGCCGGGCCTCGTTTGAGCAGCTCGCCGAGTTCTCCGGAAACAACTTTCGACTTTACCAGGAGCAGGTTCCTCTCATCGGCCTGGAGGGTGACTCCTCCCGCGCCCTGCAAATCCTGGAAGAGCGCATCGGCCGTATAGTCGGGATCGCGCCCGACGCCTACATCGTCCTTCGTTTCAACACCGGAGTCCCGGCCGGTTTTCTCGAAAAATATCCCGACGAACTGATCCGGTTCGACGACGGCCGTCCGGACCATTTTCTCGGCCGCCTGCCCATCGCCGGCCGTCCCCCCGTCCCCACCCGTTACCCCAGCCTGGCCTCCACGGTATGGCGCGAACAGATTGCCGCTGCCATCAGCCGCCTCGTGCGCCATGTCGAAACCGGGCCCCATGCGTCGCGAATAATTGGATACATGATCGGTGGCGGTGCCACCGGTGAATGGAACTACTGGGGGCCGCAGAAATTCGACTCGCCCACGCTCGACATCGACTACTCCGCTCCGATGCTCGCCGCCTTCCGTCACCTCCTCCGTAACAAATATCCCGATGACGCCACCCTCCGCCTCGTTTGGGCCGATCCCCATGTGACGCTCGACACCGCCATGCCCCCGTCTCCCGCCGAACGGCGCCGCATGGAGTCTGGCATGTTTTACAATCCCCGCACCCAGCGCCGTGTCATGGATTACTACGAGGCCTGCAACCGCGCCATGACCGACAGCCTCCTCCACTTCGCCCGCGCCGCCAAAAGCGCCTCTGCCGGCGGCCGGCTTGTCGGCGGCTTCAACGGATACCTCCTCACCACCATGTACCTCGCCAGCGGCCACACCTTCGGCGATGAACTTCTTCACTCTCCGGACATCGATTTCCTCGCCGGTCCTCCGCAATACAAATACTGCGGCCCCGGCGACGCCACCCTCGACCGTTTCACCACCGAAAGCATGAAACGCCACGGCAAACTCTGGTTTCGCGAAGCCGATACCAAGACATGCTTTGCCGATCCCTGGACCGGCAGCCACCCGCGCATCGCACCGCCCGATCTCTTCCAGTCGCTTGGCATGTTAAAACGTGAATTCGCCGAAGTTCTCTGCCACGGCATCAATGGCTGGTGGTATCCCATCGAGTCCACCTACTTCAACCATCCACCCATCCTCGACCTCTTTGCGCGCATGCAAATCACGGGCCGGGCCGCGTTGCGATTTCCACGCGATTCCGATGCCGACATCGCCGTCGTCGCCGACTTCAAAAGTCTCCTCCACTCCGCTCCCTCCCACAGCGCGGCCATCTCCGATCCCGCCGCCGGCCCCTTTCCCGCCCTCCTTGAAGGTTTCCGCGTCCAGGAAATATCACGCATCGGCGCCCCCGTTGATTTCATCGGTCTCGATGACCTTCTGGCCGATCCGTCCCCCCGCTACAAACTGGTCATTCTGCTCAACACCTTTGCCCTCGACAACGCCCGCCGCCGTTTGATCGACCTCCGTTTGCGCCGCCCCGGCCGTACTCTTCTCTGGATGTTCGCACCGGGTATTTTTAATCCCGATGCCGGATCCGGAGCCGCCGGTGGCCAGGAACTGGACACTCGCCACATGAACAGCCTCCTCGGTCATAGCGTGGAGCTCACGACCGGCCGGGCATTTCCCTACGAACTTCGCCTGTCAGAACAAGGCTGGCGTGCATTCCCATCCTGGGAGCCCGGACAAAAATTCGGCTATGTCCGCCGCCCGGAGACACGCGTGGATGCCAGAGCCCGTTCTGTATCTTTCTTCACGCATCCGATACCCGCCTATCCCATGCGCTTCACTGCCATCGCCCCGCCGTCGGCGTCGTCCGTCGACGTCCTGGCCCGTTTTCCCGACGGAGCCGCCGGACTCGTTCGCACCCGCCGCCACGCGACCGGGACAACCGAATACTGGTCCGGCGTACTGGTGCTCCCCGCCGAGTTGCTGCGCGACATGGCGCGCGAAGCCGGATGCCATTTATTTACGGATACAAGTGAAATCGTATCCGCCAGCAAGAGCTTCCTGTCCTGTCACGTGGCGATTGCGGGTGAACGAACATTCCGGTTACGCCGGAGATCCGATGTCGTTGACGCCATCACGGGCGAGCTCATTGCCCACCAGGTGGAGACGTTCACCACGTCAATCCCCGCCTTCGATACCCGGCTCTATTTCCTTGGAGACTCCACCGAATGGCGCCAGGCCATGGCGGATGCCGCCGACTGGTTCCAGTCCCGGTCAAAAAACTGAAAACCTGTCGGAGCAGTCCAAAGGATGCATCCTTCGACGCATGCAGTGGCACAATCCGACAGGGGCAGGCGAATGGGGTCGGGGCAGGCGAATGGGGTCAGGCCGTTGTTTGCTGATTTTCAGGAAGAGAATCGGTCGGGAAATGCAGGGCAGGGGGGCGGGCGCAGAAGGGGGGGAGGGGGCGTCAGGCGCCGGCGGATTCGCGCGGGAACAGCTCCAGTTGCACGCCGCCGGGGCGCCGGAAATGTTCGGTCGTCAACTCCGGGCCGCCGCCATCGAGACCCGCCCGGCGGGCGGTGATGTGAAACAGGTCGCGTAATTGTTGGGCGAATACTCCCTGCCCCTGCATGCGGTCGCCCCACGCGGAGGAGTTGAGCCGGCCGCCGCGCAGGGATTCGAGACGGGAGAGGATGCGGGCCTTCTTTTCGGGCGCGTGGTCGTCGAGCCATTGCAGGAACACGTCCTTCACGGCGTAGGGCAGGCGCAGGAGGGTGTAGCCGGCCGTGCAGGCGCCCGCGTCGGCCGCGGCGGCGAGGATGGCGGGCAGTTCCGTATCGGTAAGGCCGGGGATGACCGGTGCGGCCATCACGCCGACGGGCACGCCGGCGTCGGCGAGCGCGCGGATCGTGCGCAGGCGATGTTCGGGACGGGCGGCGCGGGGTTCGAGCTTGCCGGCGAGCGTGGCGTCGAGCGTCGTCACGCTGAGGTAAACCATGACGCAGCGGTGGCGGGCGAGGCTGGCCAGCACGTCGAGGTCGCGGGTGATCAGGGCGTTCTTGGTGATGATCGTGACGGGATTGCGAAATTCCGCCAGCACCTCGAGACAGCCGCGCGTGATGCGAAAGCGGCGCTCGGCAGGCTGATAGCAATCGGTCACGCCGCTCATCGAGATCGTCCGGGGGCTCCACCGGGAAGTGGAGAGCGCGGCGCGGAGCAGGTCGGGGGCGCGGCGCTTGACCATGATCCGGGTTTCGAAAGCGAGGCCGGCGTTCCAGCCGAGGTAATCGTGCGTGGGGCGGGCGAAACAGTAGGCGCAGCCATGCTCGCAGCCGCGATAGGGATTGAGGCCCATGCTTATCGGCACGTCCGGGCTGTCGACCGGGTTGAGGATCGATTCGCTGGAGTCGTCGTAGAACTGTGTGCGGGGCAAGGGAGCCTCGTCTTCGGGGCAGGAGTCCGCGTCGGGGTCCGGTTCGAGGTGCAGGCGTTCGAAGCGGTTGGGCGGGGCGAGCGGGGTGCCGCGCCCGGGGATGGCAGAGCAGGCATGTCGGGCGGGCGCGGTCATGGCTCCAAACGTGGTCCGGAGAAGACGGACCGCAAGCCGCTCCCGGGCGCGCTTTTTCAGGGGATTGGCCTGTCGAGGCTTGGGGGAAATGGTCTTGGGAGATTCTAAAAATTGAACAGAAGGCAACGAAGAGAACGAAGAGCAACCAAGGTAGAGGGTAGCAGACTCCCCACTTTAACTAAATTAAAATAAATAAGTTATAACTCATGACCTTCTTTGTTTTCCCTTCGTTCCCTTTGTTTCCTTCTGTTCAAAAATGAATTTCTGGATCCTCTTTTTTTCCCGGCGGGCAATTACGATTTTTTATCTGTCCCACCGATTGCGCGAGCGAGATCCACTGGTTGCTGCGCAGGCCGAGCGCCGCGCCGAGTTTCGCCCGGTCGAAGGACATGCGCACGCCGGTGATCAGACCCTCGGACGCGCAGTAGAGCGACGCGTTTTGCGCGACCGCGCCGACGCAGAATGCCGCCGTCTCGCGCCGCAGCGCCGTCGCCTCCGCCGCCGGGAGCCCCTCGCCCATGCGGCCCATGCGCGAGAAATCCGTCACGTAAACCAGGGTCAGGGCCGCCCGCTCCACAAACGCCTGCGTGCCGCCCAGCGCGCGAAGATCCGGCGGACCGGTCTCCGGTTTCCCGGAGCTGCTTTCATCGCTGTTGCCGGGGGGGCTCCCGCTGCCCCCGACCGGGAGCAGAGCGTGTTTTCGGGCATTGTAAACAAAGGCTCCCTGGCGCAGCAGCACATAGATATCGACCTCCTGAACATTGAGCGCGGAGGGCGCCGTGCGTTTGCCGTCGGGCCGGTTGATGCCGAATGCCGCCCAGAGCAGGTCGGAGAGTTGTTGTGGCGTCAGGTCGGGCGCGTCCGCGTCGAACGCCCGCGACGTGGCTCGCCTGGCCAGCGTGTCCATCAACGGCGCCCCGCCGGTTTTTTGCGGCGCGGGCAGCGTGATCGCCGAGGCTGCTTGCGCGATGGCGGGCAGAGGGCCACCTACACAAACGAGCGAGAGAAACAGGAGGGCGCTTCGCATAACACTGCCGAGTCTGCCCTGGTTTTTTCCGGCAGGCAAATCCCGCGTTGATGGATCTGCTGCTCCGCAGACGCGGCGAGGTGGCACGGGCATCCTGCCGGTGGACGGCGCGAAGTGCATCCCGGCACATGGGCGAGGATGCCCATGCTCCGCATCCGGAATCACGGGCAGGATGCCCGTGCCACCCGCCGCCTGCGTAACTTCTGTTATGGATACCGCCATTTTCATCGTCCGCGGACCTGCGGGCTGGCAAACGGGCGGAAATCCGGATTTTTTGCCGGAATGTCCGGCCGCACCCAAAAAAACCGTCATCGGTCCACCTTTGCCCAAAACCAGCGCCAGCCGGCCTCCGCTGCGGCCGGCACCGGAGCCCTGAATCGCGGGTTGCACGCCTACCTGCTCCTCACCGCCTGCGTCACCGGCGCGTCCGTCATGATCGTGGAAATACTGGGAGCCCGGATGCTCGCTCCCTATATCGGCACCTCGCATTTTGTCTGGACCGCCCAGATCGGCGTGACGCTCGTGGCGTTGGCCGCCGGCTATGCGCTCGGCGGCTGGTTTGCGGATCGTGCTCCGCGTCCGTCGTGCATGTTTGCCGCCATCCTGCTGGCCGCGCTGTTGCTGGCGTTCACCGTGCTGGCCTGCAGGCCGGTGGCGCTCGCCTGCCTGCGCCTCGCTCTCGCGCCGGGATCGCTGCTCGCATCCGCCTTTCTGTTTTTTCCGCCCCTGCTTCTGCTGGGCATGGTGCCGCCGTTCCTCGTGCGCCTGCTCACCGTGTCGCTGGACAACGTGGGCATCAGCGTGGGCCGGCTTTCCGCCATCAGCACCCTCGGCAGCGTGGCCGGCACGATCGCCGTAGGCTACCTGCTGGTGCCGTTTTTTCCCAATTCGGGCATCATGTGTGGCACGGCCGGCGCGCTTTCGCTCCTGGCTCTCGGCTACTTCGCCGTCTGGCGGCGACGGCACATCGCCGGCGCGGCTCTCCTCACGCTCGCCACCGCAGGCGCAGGCGTGTGGGGCTCCGCCTATGCCACGCTCGTGCACCCTTCGCGTTTTGCGGAAATTTTTCGCGCCAATTCCAATTTCGGCCTCATGGAGGTGGTGGATGACCGGGAAACCGGCGTGCGCTACTACCTCAACGACCTCCTGGTCCAGAACAGCCATGATCCCGCGACGGATCGCAGCGACGCGCTCTTTACCTATATGCTTCACGGTCTTGCCCGCGCCTATACGCCGCAACCCGTCAGCGACGTGCTCTGTATCGGCATGGGCGTGGGGATCGTGCCGATGCAGTTTGCCCGCGAAGGCGCCGGCGTGGATGTCGTCGAGATCAATCCCGCCGTTCTCCCGCTGGCCCGGGAGTATTTCGGCTTCGACCCTGCGGCCGTGCGCGTCCACATCGGCGACGGGCGCCGTTTCATCGCCACCCCCGGCCGGCTCTACGACACGATCATCCTCGATGCCTTTCTCGGCGAATCCCCGCCCTCGCACCTCATGACGCGCGAGGCCCTCGCGGCCATGAAAGCCCGCCTCAAGCCCGGCGGCACGCTGGTGATCAACACCTTTGGCTCGTTCTGGCCCGGGCGCGATTTTTCGATCGACTCCCTCGACCTGACCCTCGCGGCAGTCTTCGCCACCGTACGCGTCCATCCCGACCGTGCCGGCGGCGGCAGCAGCGGCATTTTTGTGGTGGCCACGGACACCCCCGACGCCCGTCCCCTGCGCCGGCCCGATTTTGCGGACGCCCCTCCGCACCTGCGCACCCGGGCCCTCGCGGCCCTGGGTGCCGTTCACGTATTCGGAAACAAACGACAGGGAATCGTGCTCACCGACGATTACAATCCGGTGGATTATCACGACGCGGCCAACCGCGCGGAACTCCGCCGCCGGCTCGCCCTCGGCATGATCGCCCGGCGACCGTAGCGACCGGCTGAGGCCGGGGGACAGAGGCCAGAAGCCGGAGGACAGAGGCCAGAGGACAGACAACCAGCGGCCATAGCGGCCGGAGTCTGACTTCTGGCCTCTGGCCTCTGAATCATGGGCGGGACGCCCGCGCCACGGATTGGGTCAGAAGAACGTCAGGTAGCCGCCTTCGGCGATACGCTTGATCAGGAGCGCGAGCTCCATCGCGTGGTAGTCGCCCCACATCGAGGATTCGCCACAGGGGACTTTTTGGCCCTTCGGCACGTGATCCCAGCCGTTGGGGCGGTGATAGACGCTGTGCAGAAGCAGACCCTGGTGCTTCGGATCGGTGGAGAGGTAGGCGTCGCCGAAGAGCGTGTTCGCCACGGTGAGGCCGGCCTGCACGTAGCGTTTGCCGGCGGCCTTGTCGCCTTTCGACTGGAGCCAGAAGCCGAGGCGGATGAAACCCTGCGCGGCAATGGCGGCGGCGGAGCTGTCCACCGGTTCCCACGGGTTGAAGGGATCGGCGGGTTTGGCGGTGAAGTCGCCGAGTTTGTGCGTGTTGAGCGCGCAACTGTCCCAGTAAGGAATGCCATCCCTGGCGGAGTAGCCGTCGATGTAGTAGTCGGCGGTGGCGCGGGCGGTCTCGACAAAGAGGTCGGTCACGGCGCGGCGTCCGCCGACGGCGTCGAGTTCGCTGCCCTTGATCGTGTCGAGGAATTCGAGCTGTTCCGGATAACCGCAGATGATCCAGGCGGCGCCGCGCGTCCAGGTGGTGAAGGCGGAGTAGCCCTGCTGCGTGGAGGAGCAGCGGAACTGGCCGTCGTTGCGATTGAAAATGGATTCGTGGGCGACGCGTCCGCGCACGTCGTAGCTGTCGCGGCCCTGGCCGTAGAACACGTTGAAGCGGGCGGTGGTGGCGGCGTGTTCGATGGCGCGGTGGAGGAGGTTGATCGGCTTGTCGCCTTCGCCCATGAGCACGTGGCCGAGCTGGTGGGCGACGACGAGCGCGCGCATGGAGCGGATCGTGTCGGCGAAGAGCGACTGCGGGCCGTTGAACGAGTAGATGTATCCGGAGGGCACGACACCGACGGGGGCGCGGCCCTTGCCGACGACGGGGGACCAGGGGGCGGTCTGGTTGGTGGTGGCGTAGCGGGCGGCCTGGACGGCGCCGGAGACTTTAAGCGCGAGTTCGGCGTAGTTGAGTTCGTCCTGGTTGAAGGGAATCTGCCCCTCGAGCATGAGGCGGCGGAGGTTGCCGTAGGTGGAGACGTTGTTGAAGCCGTGGTCATGCACGCCGACGTGCGAGACGTGCGAGGCCATGTAGCGGAGGGTTTTTTCGCGGCCGAGTTTCAGGTACTTCTCGTCGCCGGTGGCGTCGTACTGGAGAAACGCCATGCCGAACTGGAAACCCTGCGTCCACTCGGTCCAGCCGCGCGAGGTGTATTTGCCGCGGACGGTGAAGACGGGGGTGCCGTTGGCGGAGTCCCAGGTTTTGTTGATGAGGTCGATCTTCCGGCCGGCGAGATCGAACACGCGATCGGTCTTCTTGAGGAGTTTGGCCGGGGTGAGGGTGTTGTCGATTTTCATGGATGGAGATGAACGGGTGCGGTGAGTGTGTGCGGGCGAGGTTGCGGATGAGGCGGGGCTGAACAAGGGCGAAGGCAGGGGGCGGTCGGGTTTGTCGCAGGGCGGTCGGTTCTGTGCTAACAACCCGGCATTGGAGTGTTATGGAACCTGGTTTTTGAACAGAAGATAACGAAGGGAACGAAGATGTCCCGGTTCCTGTAACCCGTCCCGTATCCGGAATTTTTTCCAAAATGGAAAATGGTTCTTTCGCTCAACCCGCCTGCCAGCCTCCAGCGAATCTTCGTTCCCTCCGTTCCCTTCTGTTCAATTTTCATTTCCTTTAGCCGTATTGAGCACATTGATTAAAAAACATTTTTCTGAACAACCGGAGATTTTATGAGTACGTCGGCAAATCAACCTGCTGCATTAATTATTGGGGCCAGTCGTGGCCTGGGGCTGGGGTTAACTGAACGCTTTCTGGAACGTGACTGGCAAGTCATTGCTACTGAACGTGAGGGGTCAACCCGTCCTGAGCTGCGCCAGCTCGCCGTTCGTGATCCGCGTTTGTCTATCGAAACGCTGGACATGAACAGCGATGAGTCGCTTGAGGCATTACATTCTCGCCTGGCGGGAAAAACGCTGGATCTGCTGATGGTGAACGCCGGTACGGTGGGTTCTCCTGATGAATCTTTCGCTCAGCGGGTGCTGACGGTAATGCGTACCAATGTCGCTGGTGCAATGTCTGCCGTGCGCATCCTGTCACCGAAGGTCCGAGCCGATGGTGTGGTCGCCGTTATGTCATCGGAACTAGCAAGTATTGCGGCGAATACTCAGGGTGGTTGGGAACCTTATCGTTCCAGTAAATCGGCGCTGAATCAGTCACTGCGCAGCTTCATCGCAGAAAACCCCCAAGCACCCTGGTCATTGACGGCGGTAGCGCCCGGTTGGGTACGTACTGAAATGGGTGGTCCTGATGCGCTACTGGATGTCGAAACCAGCACACGCGGCGTAACAGAAATGCTGATGACCCGTTTTAACCAGCGAGGCATCGCTTTCCTTAATTACCAAGGCAAAACGCTGGAATGGTAAGTCACCACAGCCATTAATGGCGGTGGCAGCACATTACACTTTGAAACTGAGGAACATCTAGCCGTCACATCTAGCCGTCGGCTGTTTTACCTTTGTGAGTTCTGAGATGCTGCCTATCGGGCTACTTGGCCCGATATCCGACAGTATCCATGTTTCACTACAAGCTGATGCCCGACATCCCCCGGCCGCCGGGTATTCGGGTATCGGTGCAAAACACGTTCTGCAAACAGCTCCGGCTTGAACGTGAACCGGAATCAGTCGAGGCCGCGGGCGGCGAGGTCGTCTTCGTCCCAGCCGAGGTAGTGGCCGAGTTCGTGCAGGTAGGTGAGGCGCACCTCGTCGCGGAAGATTTCCGGGTCGCCTTCGGCGAAATCCCACAGGTTTTCCAGATACAGAAAAATCTGCGGAGGCATCGGCTGATCCTGCGAGAGCTCCTCGTTATAGGCGGTGCCGCTGAAGAGGCCGAGGATGTCGGGCTCGAAACCTTCCTCGCGCAGCATGTCCTCGTCGGGCAGCGCATCGAAGTGGACGGTCACGCGTTCGGCGAGCCGGGCGATGTCGGCGGGGAGTTTCCGGCGGGTGGAAACAACAATGTGTTCGGCGGTCTGGACGAGCCGGGCGAGGGTCATGGAGGTGGGAGTTTGAAGTTGGGAATTGGAAGTTCGGAGTTGGGAATTGGTAGTTCGCAGTTCGAAGTTGGCAGTTGGTAATTGGCGGGTGAGGGATGTCCGGGGTGGAAACCTCCGGCTGCCGGGGCACCCATTTCCAACTTCCAATTCCCAACTACTCCCTCCGGCCCCGCCGGAGGGTAATGACACATTCGAGGTGGCGGGTTTGCGGGAACAGGTCAAAGGGTTGCACGGCCGTCAGTTCGTAGCCGGCGGCGAGGAAGTGGCGCAGGTCGCGCATCTGGGTGGCCGGATCACAGCTCACGTAAACGACGGCGCGCGGGCCGTATCCGAAAAGTTGTTGCAGGAACGGTTCGTCGCAGCCCTTGCGCGGCGGGTCGATGATGACGGCGGTGCCGGCGGCCGGGAAGGCGAGGCCGGCGAAGATCGCCGAGGCGTCGCCGGCCTGGAAGGTTGCGTTTTGAATGCGGTTGAGCTCCGCATTTTGCCGGGCAAAGGCGATGCTGCTCTCGCTGATCTCGATGCCGGCCACGCGTTCGAAGGCGGAGGCGGCGGTGAGGGCGAAGAGGCCGCTGCCGCAATAGGCATCGACCAGAAAGCGCGCGCCGCCCGCCGCAGCCTGTTCGCGGACGTAGCCGGTGAAAGCGGGCAGGATGAAGGGGTTGTTCTGGAAAAAATCGCGGGCGAGAAACCGCAGGCGCAGGTCGCCGACGGTTTCGGTGACGATGTCGTCGTAGCGGGTGGTGACGGCGCCGGAGGCGTCGCGCAGCAGGAGCGTGGCGCCGCGTTGGTAGTCGCCGGCGGCGACCTTCGCGCGGGTGGCGGCGCGGACTTCAGGGAGGCGGGCGTTGATCGCCTCGGTGGCGATTTCGCAGCGAGGCACATCGAGGATGTCGAAGCGCGTGCCCTGGCGGAGGAAGCCGACGGGGAGCGTCGCGGCGGCGGCGGGGTCGCCACGGTCGCGCGGGAGGTTGAAGTGCGGGGTGATTTTTGAACGGTAGCCGTACTGGCGCGGCGAGCCGATGACGGACGAGACCTCGGCCTCGATGCCGGCCATGTGGCGGAGGAGTTCGGCGACCTGGCGGCGTTTCCAGCGGAGCTGGGCGTCGTAGTCGAGATTCTGGTACTGGCAGCCGCCGCAGCGTCCGAAGACGGGGCAGGGGGGCGTGGCGACGCGTTCGGGCGAGGGCGTCAGGACGTCGAGCAGGTCGGCTTCGGAGTAGTTCTTGTGGTTGCGGAAGACGCGCGCCCGCACGCGTTCGCCGGGCAGGGCGAAGGGGACCATGACGACCCATTTCTGTTCGCCGCCGTCGGCGGCGGGCGCCAGCGGCACGCGGCCGAGTCCGACGCCGAGATTGGTCAGCGTGGCGATCTCCAGCTCGATCTCGGCGTGATAAGCGAACGGTTGGTCGTTGAGTTTTTTCTTTCTGCCCACGGCACACACGAAACACACAAAATGCAGGAAACGAAGCGGTTTTTATCGGGGAGCGGGAAACCGGGACAATGAACGGAAAAGGTGGCGGCAGGAGGGGGGGGAGGGCTGGCGGCGCCGCTATGCGGAGACAGCTTCACGGAAAGTATCCTGCGCAGACCTCCGCTTCGGCGAGCGTGCCGCAGAGGGCGAAGGCGCGGGTGATGGCGGTTACGAGATCGAGGAAACGTTTTTTGCTGTCAGGCAGGCCGAGGATATGGTTCGCGGCAAGGACGAGCAGGGCTTTTTGTAAGCGGAATAGTCGAAGCCGCCGCCCTGCTTGAAGAGGCTGCGGCAGGCGTCGAGTTTGGCGCGGAGGACGTTGAGGAACTCCTCGGCTTGGTGGCTGGGCTGACCTCACCCCACCAACGCGTTAATAGTCGACGGCGATTGCCAGACTTCAGATAATTTTGCCTCAAACGTCCGAAACCTCCCACCGTCGCCGATCGTGTTCGCAGCACATACAAGGCCACTGACATCTCTTGGGCTCAATTTCGAAACATCCGCCAGCTTGAAAATGAGGTAGTGAACTGAGCCGCTGGACGGCTCCAGAGTTGTCTCCCGGATGACAATGTCCCTGCTCACCAGTCGGCAGGAGATCACTCGCGCCATCCAGCCGACAGTGACAAAGGGTCCGGTGAGTGGACCTGACCAACCAATGAGAACGGCCCCTTGAGCGGTAGAAAGATCGAGCGATAACGGATGACCGTTTTCGTCGCTAGCTCGGCAATAGAAGAATCTCCCTTTGGCGAATTTGCTGACATCCGCCTTCCTCATGTAACCGAGAATTGCGGTGGCACTTGGAAGTGAAAGGGTTTCCTCTGCCGCGTCCGCTCGCAGGTATCTTAACGGCTCTTCGCGAATGATATCCTCGGTTGCAGTGGTGATCCGATAGCTCTGCGTGAACCGGTCGAGCTGATGTGTGAGAATCTCACGAATAAATTCGCAGACACTTCCAAGACCAGCCGGTGTCTCGCCCTGCTTCGCCGGACGCACCGCAAAGGCACCAATACCCGGAACGACTTCGTGGTAGCGTTCGTAGCGCGCAGCTTCTTTCCGTTGTGGTGGGAGCCCGGGATAAAGCACGTAAGAGCCGACCGTGCGCCTGATCGCTTCGTTGTAGGTGTGCATTTTGTAGAGATCTACACGCTTCACCGTCCCTTTTGCTCGTGAGGGACGGTCTTCAGGTTCGTCGTCCTCATTTTCTGCTTCACCGAAAAGCCCGGGCAGATTCTCGCCACGATATTTTGCATCGAAGTGGAGATATGCTATCCGACCTGCTTTTTCAGCAGCACATTCTGCCGCACTCCAGTCCGGTTGATCGAATTCCTCGGGAATGATCACGAGGGTGTAATCGGGGCGGAACGTTTTGCTGTAACTTCCGCGCTCGCCAATACCTTTTCGGCCAAACGACCGGTTGTAGAAAAAATGCACTCGGAGCGTGCGACCGTCTTTTTCCCAGCGGAACCGCGAGAACGACGCCTCGCTTTGACGAAGATTGATTACCAGCCGCCCGTCGTCTGCACGGCAGCAAAACGGCAGGGCGCCGTCAATTTTGGCGAGCGGGTCTTGTTCGGAAACCATTCCGAGCCTGTCGCGAAAAGCCCGAACCAACAGGAAGTATAACCAATATTCGTAGAGTGTGGCGACATCACGGGTCGTGCCATCGTAGGCGTCCTCACGACCCGGCCAATCCAATTGGGCCGCGGCATCGAGCATGAGCCACGCGAGCAGGATCTCGCGGTAACCTTCGTGGCGTTGGAGAGTCGTACTCTCAAACGGGATTCTTCGTAATTCGCCGACATCATCGAACAGCGGCTGTGCCAGCAGTGCGTCAAGTGACCGCAGCATCGAAGTCGCCTCGAGAGAGACGGAGTCTTCTGGCGCAAAAGCTTGTTTCCCGTTCCGCTTAGCCTGCAACACTGAATCGCAAAGCTCGCGAAACCCAAGGAGCGCAAACTTCACGAACCGGTTTGGCGGTGTATCGGCCGATTCGAATTTCCGTTCGGTTTGCATCCCAGCAGGGACAAGGCGGTCGCCGAGGCGTTGCCAGTCGCGACCTCGACGGAGTGAGTCAGCGGCCATAAACGCCGGGTCGGCGGTGCCAAAAGGTTCCCATTCGAGTTCCCGCTTCAATCGCGAGTGTGATCGGCGCGCGATAGTTTCGAGATACAGATCGAGCTTATCGGGTCCGAGCACATGGCGAAGGAAAAGAAACTGTTCGAGCAATGTCTGAGTCTGTTTCTCCGGATCAGTTGCGAGGTTCAATGAGGCTGGGGTTCCCCATTCTAAAAGCAGTTGCTGGCACTCCTCGCCGATGGTTTCAATCATCGACCGGTATTCCTGCTCATAAGCGAGCTTCGGTGAAGCAACCTCGAAGGAGATGCGGAGCGGGGGGTGCCCAGCCACTACCGCTTCTATCCAGGCAGAACCCAGATAATTGACGAACCGGAATCGGCCGTAATTGCCACGTGCGCACCACAATTCCCGATCAACCGAGCGTTCCAAGCTCGAGGTCACTGCCACGGGCGGGTGAGCATCATCCCCCGTGCGGCGGAGTTCCCATGCATAAGCACGCAGCTCAAAGATGCGTAGGTTGTGAAGGCCTCGCTCGGTGGCAGCAGGATCGAAAAGAATCGGCGGACGACCTGCGGGCGTTGCTGCGTCGAGTCGACGCTTACTGGCGATGCCCTGCCATCCCCTTGGCAAGCCGGGAAGCGCCTCGAATTTCCCACCCGACGCAGATTGCGACGCTGTCTCCTCCTCCAAGAGTAGAGAAAGATCCCCGCCGAGAGGAATCAGAAGCGATTCACAGAATAACGAGTCCACGATTTACTGGATGAAGCTCACAAACTGGTCACGCCTGACAGCCTCCATCATCTCGCACAGCTTGACGTAGCTCTCTTTGAACATCGGAGATTTCTCTCTCTTGTCTTGGGCCGCCAGATAGGCCTCAGCCTTGGTTTCGGCCATCAGTAGTACCTCCGCGTCTGTGCGGTTGGCGTGCTCGCAGTATGTCGCGAGTGCCGCTATTAAAGCGCCAATTTTGCGTTTGGATCCATGCAGCTTGGGCAGAATTTTCTGAAGAATCTGTGCATCCATTGCACCCTTCCAATTCCACACCTCTGCCGCGGGCTTGAGTTCATAATCCACTGCCAGGAAACGAAGGACCTCCGCCATCGTGCGGAAGGCGAACTCCTGGTGCCGCTTCTGCATCAGCATGAAAAGATCGGTAATTGCAGCGTGGCATTTCTCAATGCCTTCTTCCGCGTCGGCAGGTGGAGCATCAGGATCGGCAACAAGCAGCAAAGGCGCGCCTCTTACGCTTCGTGCGCGGAGCGACAACTCGAGAAAACCTTCAGCTAGTCCTGTCGATGCGTGAGCAACTTCACCAATGCTCCGTCCGCCCGATTTCAGAAACTCGGCAGGTGCATCCGTGCCCACTCGAAACTCGATGACATTCGCGCGGTCGAGGACCTTTGGACTGAACATGTAGGTCGTTTCATCGACGTTCACCGTGCCGATGACGAAGACATTTCGGGGCAGCATCAATGCCTCAGGCACGTCGCATGGCCCATCTGGCTTACGCGGGAGCGAACGCCCTTCACGATGAAGCAAAAGCCGGCTTTCCTTCGACTCCATCGTGCTAAGGAAATCCGCAAAATAGCGTTCCACGTGCGAGAGGTTCATTTCGTCGAGGATCAGGAAGAAAGGCTTCCCTTCGTTTTCCCTTCGGCCTGCATCCAGAAGAAGGTCGAGAATTCTGGTCGTCTGGTAAATCGGCAATGTCATGTCGGTCCCGGCCTCTATCGGGCTTGTCGTGCGCAGGTGATTCACAAAGCCGAGGACGTTTCGATTGTCGGTCCAATCAGCACCAACGGGGACAATGACGAACTGACTCGTAACACCTTGACAAAGCCACTGAACAAAAAGTTCGGCTAACTTGGTTTTTCCTGTTCCAGAGTTGCCTGTCAGAATCAAAAATGGCTTGGTAACAAGCGATGTTACGAAGCGATCGAAAAGCTCCTTTTCAGTGTGAAAGTGAGCAGACTCGACAGCAGTATAGCCGGCGTGGACAGCGGCATCATCAAACGCGACTATTCGATGTGGCGTTTCGTCCATCGCCTCATGTGACAATGAATTATCTTCAGTCTCTAATATGGGAAATTTTGATCCGGGCAGGATATAACCTTTTCCGCTTGCACTTCCAGACTTACGAAGACTGTTGGAGAGTTCAGGGCTGAGTATGGTGTCGTCATTCAACATAACGTTGGCAAGTGTCTTTACACTTTCCGGATCAAACTTGATTCGCCACTGGTATCGGTCACTTTCGCCAAGATTAGGCTCATCGGGCCATTCGATCTCCACACTCTGAAACGGCGGTCCGGCTATGCGTGCGTATCTCAACTGCGATAGCTTCTGGCCTTTCCACTCCTCAAAAGGGGTGCGGGGGCTTCCTCCCGAATATCCCGCACCTAAAATAATGATGTCTCCAGGCTTTAGCTTCTCAAAGTCTTCGGGTTTTGCATGAGATTTGAAGCCCCAGATCCCGTTTTTTAGGCCATGGCTTAGGTTTGCTTGGCTCGCTTTCGCGACAAATACTGCCAGTAGGCGAACTGGCGCATCATCCTCGGATTTCCACCGTTCTCGCAGCGGGGAATCATAGAAGTCAAGTATTTCGCCTGGATGCTCTGCCTCAAGTTTTCGGCGTAATGTCAGTAACGCATCGTCAAGCTGGCGGTCGCTCCAGTTTTTTGTTTCATTTTCCGCTGCAACTCCAAATCCGTCAAGTACCGCCCAGCGCTCACGGTTTGAAGATATCCGCTCAACACGATCCGGGAAGCAAAAATACCTCAACATATGCCGAAGTTGCCGGTGTCCATCTTGCGGAACCTGAGAGATCCAATCGATGAATGCCTCATAATCCGACATCAGCTTCTGTCGCTCGTCCGCAGGTCGTTTCTTCAAGTCACCGACTAGCGAGATCAGGAAAACCATTTCCCGCCAGCGATGATTATTGAAGCCGGGACCTCCAGAGCCGATCCCCGCAAGGACGTCGTCACCGAGTAGCAACTGACCTTCACCCAATTTTTCGCCTGACATTGACCACATCTCGCCGACTTGCTTGCGCTTCGTTGAAGCTTTTATATTCGATGGAAAAAGCAGAAGCAACCACACCATCTCCGCCATCAGTCGTTTCGCTGAAGGAGACGCGGGCTCCATCTGCCCTTTCAACTTGGTGGAGAAGTCATCTCCCCCTTCGTCAGGGTGGTCGACAAAGGCGTTGTGGACTTCCGCTATGTTTTCTGGCGTCCAAAGCGGCCCACTCGAGAAAACCGAGTTGTCGCCAATAAGGCAGTTTTGGATCCACTGCTGGGCTGCATTGATGACCCGTTCAAAATTCCGGCTTTTGGTTAGTCGTGCCATAAGTTAATTGAGCCAAAGGTGTGGATGGGCAGCGCGGCAGGTGCCAGTTCCTCGCGGCGGAGGTCGAAGGCGTCGGAGACGTATTTGAGAAAGATGAGGCCGAGGACGGCGTGCTTGTAAACGGCGGCGTCGAGGTTGGAGCGCAGGCGGTCGGCGGCGTTCCAGAGCTTCTTGTCGAGCTCGTCGAGAAAGGCTTGTTCGTCGGTGGTGGTTGGTTTGGTCACTGAGGGTAAAGGGAGCTTGGCCGGATATTGCAAAAGACTGGTTTCAGGCATCGGTCGGCGTTGATTTAATCATCTGTCGTCAAGAGGAATGAAAAATCGGCGGCAGCCGTGACACTTCGCGGCAAAGCGCATACGGCGGAAGCCGGGGATTCAAGCGGCAAATGGGCGGACGACCATTCTTCGGTTGCCGCCCGGCGGCCCGGGATATTGGGTGGCCGGCCTTTCAGATGCCTGTCGAAAAAATCACCAGCCTCCAGAATCCGCGCATCAAGCAGCTTGTGAAGCTGCGCGACCGGCGTCCGCGCGACGAGGCGGGGGTGTTTCTCGTGGAGGGTTATCGGCAGATCCGCCGGGCGCTGGAGAAGAACGTGCGGATCAACGAGCTGTATTTCGCGCCCGACTGGTTTCTGGGCGAAAACGAGCCCGCGCTCATCGCGCAGGCGCAGGCGGCGGGCGCGACGGCGATCGAGCTCTCGCGCGAGGCTTTCGCCAAGGTGGCCTACCGCGAGCGTCCCGACGGCCTGCTCGCCGTGGCCCCGCAGTGGCGGCACTCGCTGGACGATCTGGCCGGCTGGCTGGAAGCGGCGCGGACTCCGGCCGGCACGGCGGGTGCGGCCGGCGCAGCCGGGGCAGGGGTGGGGCGCATCCCGGAGCGTGCACCGTTCCTGCTCGTGGTCGAGGCCATCGAGAAGCCGGGCAACCTTGGCACGATCCTGCGCAGCGCCGATGCGGCCGGGGTGGATGCGCTCATCGTGTGCGATCCGGTGACGGATCTTTTTAATCCCAACGTCGTGCGCGCCTCGACCGGCGTGCTGTTCTCCGTTCCCGTGATCGTGGCCGAGAGCCGGCCGGTGCGCGAATGGCTGCGGGCGCGCGGCATCCGCGCCGTGGCGACGACGCCCTCGGCGACGGTGTTGCATACCGGGGCCGACCTGCGCGGCCCGCTGGCGATTGTGATGGGCAGCGAACAGTACGGGCTCAGCGACTACTGGCTGGCCGAGGCCGAGGAGCGGGTGCGCATCCCCATGGCCGGCCAGGCGGATTCGCTCAACGTGGCGATGGCCACGATCATCACGCTCTTCGAGGCGGTCCGGCAGCGGGGCGGGGGACACTGACGGGCCTGCGAAAACTCCATTGCGGAAAGCCCGGCGAAGGGCCATCCTCTTTCCTTTTCGCCATGTCATCCGCCGACCTCGCCACGCTCGTCACCGACCTTGCCCGCCGCGCCCGCGCGGCCTCGCTCGTGCTGGCGACCGTGCCGACGGAGCAGAAAAACGCCGCACTCCTCGAACTCGCCCGGCTCCTCGAACTCCCCGCGTCCGCCGAGGCCCTGTTCGCCGCCAACGCGAAAGACCTCGCCGCCGCCGAGCGCCACGGCCTCGCCAGGGCGCAGATCGACCGGCTCACGCTTACGCCGGCCCGGCTCGAACACCTCGCCGAATCCGTCCGCCAGGTCGCCGCGTTGCCCGATCCCGTGGGCGAAGTGCTCGACGACCGCACGCGTCCCAACGGCCTGCGCATCCGCAAGGTCCGCGTGCCCATCGGCGTGATCGGCATCATTTACGAGGCGCGGCCCAATGTCACCATCGACTGCGCCATCCTCTGCCTCAAGTCGGGCAACGCCTCCATCCTGCGCGGCGGCAAGGAGATTTTCCATACCAACACCGCCTTTGCCGCGCTCATCCGGGAGGCGCTGGCCGCAGCCGGGCTCCCCGCCGACGCCGTGCAACTCGTGCCGACGACCGACCGCGCCGCGCTCAACACCCTCCTCAAGCTCGACACGCTGATCCACTGCATCATCCCCCGCGGCGGCGAATCCCTCATCCGTTTCGTGGCGGAGCACAGCACCATCCCCGTCATCAAGCATTACACCGGCGTGTGTTTCATCTACGTGGACAAGTCGGCCGACCTCGCGCAGGCGGAAAAAATTCTCGTCAACGCCAAGACGCAACGCCCCGGCGTGTGCAACGCCGCCGAACAGCTTCTCGTCCATGCCGACACCGCCGGCGAACACCTGCCGCGGCTCGCCGCCGCGCTCCTCGCCCGCGGCGTGCAACTGCGCGCGGACGAACGCGCCGCCACGATCCTCGCCCGCGCCGGCCTCGCGCACACCCTGGCCGCTCCGGCGGACTACACGGCGGAATTCATGGACCTGATCATGGCCGTCCGCGTGGTCGATTCACTGGAGGAGGCCATCGCCACGATCAACCGCGACAGTTCCGCGCACAGCGACGCGATCCTCACGACCGACGAACTGGCCGCCCAGCGATTCCTCGCCGGGGTGGACAGCGCCACGGTGTACTGGAACGCGAGCACGCGGTTCACGGACGGCTTCGAGTTCGGTTTCGGCGCCGAGATCGGCATCTCGACCGACCGCCTGCACGCGCGCGGCCCCATGGGCTTGCCCGAACTGTGCAGCTACAAATACCTGCTCACCGGCGACGGCCAGGTGCGGGAGTGAGGCGCACACCTCCCGAATACCGGGCCTCCGGACTCATGATCCGGACGTGTGGCGCGGGCGTCTCGCCCGCAGATGGCATGCACGGAGGCATGCCGCTACGCGGAGAGGCAACGGATGCGGGCGGGACGCCCGCAGAACACGGGCTGGAAGCCCGTGCCACGCGATCCGGCGGCTTCGCCGTCTGCGGGCGGGACGCCCCGCGCCACGTTGGCGGCCGACCCGCGTCTCCCGTTGCGGTAAAACTCAGTTCGCCGCCTGCTTTACGACCTTGTCGAGCGAGGCGACCCATTTCTCGGCGCCGCCGGCCTGGTAGCCGAGTTCGCCGAGTTTTTTCTCGCCGGCATCGAGCACGACGATGGTGGGGAAACTTTCGATGCCATATTTTTTGGCGAGCTCCTCGTTCTGTTTC
This sequence comes from Opitutaceae bacterium TAV5, assembly GCA_000242935.3. Lineage (NCBI taxonomy): Bacteria > Pseudomonadati > Verrucomicrobiota > Opitutia > Opitutales > Opitutaceae > Opitutaceae bacterium TAV5. Next base: position 1,676,705 of record CP007053.1, on the reverse strand, counting down.
TTCTCGGTGGCGCTTTGCGGCTTCTTGGCCGGGAAATCGAGCTTTACGAGCACGAGGTTCTTCGCGGCGTATTCGCCAAAGGCTTTTTGTGAAAAGACTTCCTTGTCGAGGCGCATGCACCAGCCGCACCAGTCGGAACCGGTAAAATCGAGCAGCAGGGCTTTCTTTTCCGCGGTCGCCTGTTTGACGGCGGCCTGGTAATCGGTGAGCCAGGCGGCTTCGGCGGCGCGGGACAAGGAGCAGAGAGAAAGCAAGGCAAGGGCGATAACAGCAAGGAGTCTGGTTTTCATGGCAGAAAATACGATCCGCATTAGTCCGGATTGGCAAATCGCGGAGCAGAAAAGAGGACGGTGACGGAAGGGTTAACCAGTCCCGGCAAACCACCGCGCTGCATTCTCGCGGTCGACCGCGATCTGCGCGACGAGCGCGGGGAGGTTTTCGAAACGGCGCTCGGGACGCAGGAAACTCAGCCATTCCACCGTCACATGATCGCCGGAATGAAAGGGACAGGTAGCGGCGAGGACGTGAATCTCCAGCCGGGGACGGGTGGCGTTTTCCACCGTGGGCCGCAGGCCGTAGTTGGCCACGGCAGGCAGGCCGGCGGCGGCATCCGGAGCACTCGGGGCCGGCGGCGTGGCGAACGGTGATGCCGGACCGGCGCTGACGCGCACGGCGTACACGCCGAGGCGGGGGCGCAGGTCAGGCTCCCAGTCCACGTTGAGCGTCGGAAAACCGATGGTGCGGCCGAGCTGCTTGCCCGGCGTGACGACGCCCTCGGCGAAGTAGCTGTAGCCGAGCAGGGTGTTGGCGTCCTCGATCTCGCCGGCCTCGAGGTGCGTGCGGATGCGGGTGCTGCTGACCGGTTCGCCGTTATGATTGACCCGTTCGGCGCTGAACACGGCGAGGCCGTGTTTTTTGGCCTCGGCGACGAGAAACGCGATATCGCCCTCGCGGCCGCGCCCGAACCGCCAGTTTTCACCGACGTAGATCGTGCGCAGGGTCGGAAAGTGATGCCGGAGCAGCGGGATAAATTCGGCAGCGGCAGTTTGCGCATAGGCGGCGTCGAAGGGCTGGCTGATGATGGCGTCGACACCGAGCTGGAGGAGGAGCCGGTTTTTCAGCGCGGGCGTCATGATCATGCGCACGGGCTCTTCGGGGCGGAAGATGCGGCTCGGGTGCGGCCAGAACGTGAGCACGGCCGAGGTGCCGCCGCAGCGCCGGGCGGAGTGGACGGCGGCCTCGATCACGGCCTGGTGGCCGAGGTGGACGCCATCGAACATGCCGATGGCCAGGTGCAGCGGGCGCGCGGGCTGCGCGGCGAGTGCGGCGGCGGCTTCGGCGAGTGAGGTCCAGGTGCGCATTTCGGAAATCGGGTGCCTCACCCCACTGCCACACGGGGGGCGACCTGGTGGCCGGGGATCAGTGTTTTTTCGATCTCCGGTCGCGACATTTTTTGCAGCGCCTCCAGCGTCACGGCGCGGTCGATCGTGAGGGGACCGCAAGCGGTGCGGCGCAGGGCGGAAAGGTGGCCGCCGCAACCGAGCTTGTCGCCGAGATCGTGCGCGAGGGTGCGCACGTAGGTGCCCTTGCTGACTTTTACGCGGAAGTCGATTTCCGGCGATTGCCAGCGGGTGAGGTCGAACTGGCTGACGCGGATGAAGCGCGGCTCGCGTTCGATGTCCTCGCCCTTGCGGGCGGATTTGTAGAGGGGCACGCCATCGATCTTGATGGCGGAAAACATGGGCGGCATCTGATACTGGTCGCCGAGCATGGAGCGCAGGGCAGCGGCGACCTGCGCCTCGGTGAGCGGGGGGACAGGCCGGGTTTCGAGCATCTCGCCTTCGGCGTCCTGGGTGTTGGTGGTTTTGCCGAGGGTGACGGTGCCGGTGTACCCCTTGTCGGCGCTCATCAGATACTGCGAAAGGCTGGTGGCCTTGCCGACGAGGACGACAAGGAGCCCGGTGGCCATCGGGTCGAGCGTGCCGGCGTGGCCGACGCGTTTCATGTGCAGGATGCCGCGCAGGCGCGCGATGACGTCGTGCGAGGTGTGGTCCGTGGGCTTGTCGATGAGCAGGACGCCTTCGAGTTCTTTGGGCGGTACGAGCATGGAAAAAACGGAAAAGTAACGGGCAGCGGGCGGCGCGGGGCGAGGAGAAAGTCCGGGGGGAGAGCGTGTGGCGGCTGCAAAACCGGGACGTGCCGCAGAGGTGTGGACACAGGGGTTGCAGAGATCCCGGAAACAGCTTCCGGATTCGATATGTTCCTCCCTCCCGTCGATTCGCTTATTTTCTTAACACAATAATTATAAAAATCTTGTGATGATAACTGATGTTGCGCATTCTGTAGCCCGCGCCAGCCGGACGAACTGGCGATGCCCCAAGGTATTCGCGGGCTTCGCAAGCGAAACCCCTACGGGGATCTGCGTAACATCAGATGATAATATGCGGCGAAAGCCGATGGATTTCTCCGGCTTGCCTTTCTCCAGGCCGGCAGGATTTCCCATTCGCGATGCGGATCGGCGGCGACGAGATGCGGGTAGGCGTCGATGCGAACGGCATCGTAGCCACGTTCGACGAAACCATCGAGCGCCTCATCCTGGTCTTCATAACCCGTGCCCGGCCAGCGGCGTTCGAGCCAGGAAAAATCTCACATGGTGATGGCCCTCAAATCGATCTCCTTTTCGTGTCATTTCGTGTGTTTCGTGGGCGATGAGAGGGTGGGGATTACGGGGTGAAGTTTTTCCAATGCCTGGCTTTGAGTTCGGGGTTGGGCACCCAGTCGAAGCGGGCCGGATCGTGTGCATATTGTTCGTAAACGGCAACGCCGGAAACGAGTCCAAATTCCGGATACAGACGCGGAGCGCGACAGGTAAGCGGGCGACTCACGGAATAACGCGGGTTTTCTTCCCACTCGAGTTTTCCGTCTGCAGTGAGAATCGGGAAATGGGCGAGGCCGCCATGAGCACGAACGCCATCGTAAACGAAGCCGTAGGCGCGGTCGCACCACGCGCCGAAAACCAGCGGCTGGTGCGGGTCGGCACTGATCGTGGCGTGTGCCCAGCCGGGCGGCACGATGACCACCTCGCTGGCCCCGGCGGTGATGGCGAAGCAGCGCCCCGGATCGTCGCCGTCGGACTCCTGCATGAGGATGCACGCGCGGCCCTGCCAGATTTCGTAGAGTTCGGGCGTGCTCCAGCCGTTGCGCGGACTTTTTTTGTGAACATGACCTTGCGAGCGCACGGGCTCGTCGCCGAGGCGTCCGGCGGCATACGCAACCGCGCCGAAGAGCAGGTGGCGTTGCACAAGATCGGAGCGATGTTCCTCGCGACCCACGTCCATGACGATGGCATAAACGGGATCGGGTCCCTCGCATGCCGGATTCCGCAGGCTGGGGCGGATGGTGTCGAGGCAGCGCAGTTCGGGCGTCGGACCAAACATGCCAAGGCCGTATGTCCAGCCGAGTGGCGAGTGCGTTGCATCGAGCGGGAGTCCGGTGGTCATTTTGTCAAAACAGAAGAGATTGAGCAGGAGCCCGATGACCCGGCAGGCCGGGAAATGTCGGGAATCAACGTGTGATAAAGGAAATGAAGAATTGGACAGAAGATAACGAAGGGAACGAAGATTCGCTGGAGGCTGGCGGGGGGTTGAGCGAAAGAGCCATTTTCTGTTTTGGAAAAGAGGTCACGGATACGGGATGGGTTACGGGAACCGGAATATCTTCGTTCCCTTCGTTATCTTCTGTTCATTGGTTTCAGGCCTCAGGCACGGGTGCGGACGAAGGCCTTGATCGTGGCGCACCGGGCCCCGGGCGTGACGGGGCGGATCGTGTAGGCGCCAACGGCGGCGGGAACGATGAACGTCTCCGCGTAGTGCACGGTGAACGGTGCAAATGCGCCCGACGGGCTTTCCACAATGGCCGCCTCGCCTTCGACGAGATTGAGGACGTTGACACCGCCGCGTTCCATACCGCCGGTGTCATGCCGGACTGTAGTCGTGAACCAGTGACGTCGCGTTTCGATAAACTCCGCTTCGTGCAGTCCGGTGCGTTCCTCGATCCAGCCGTCACCGCGGGCGACTTCGCTGACCTGGTTGACGAGGCGGGCGCGAGCGTAGCTTTCGTTGCGCTCCGGGCGAATCACCTCCTTGCCGCGAGCGATGTTCACCGGCCGAGGGAGGCCGTCGAGCCCGAGGCGGGCCCAGTCCCAGAGCTTGAACGTGAAAATGTAGGGCGTGGCGCTGATTTCTAGCACCATGGTGTTGGCGCCTGAACAGTGCAGGGTGCCGGAGGGAATGAGGAAGTGATCATGTTTTCTGGCCGGAAAACGTGCGCCAAATTTTTTGTCGTCAAAGGGAGCGCCTCCGCCCTGTGCGGTTTCGAGGGCGGCAATCAGTTCGTCCGGGCTGGTGTCGTCCTTGTGGCCGAGGTAAACGACAGCGCCGGGGGCGGCGTCGAGAACATAGTAGCTCTCGTCCTGCGTGTAGGGGATGCCGAAGTGTTCGCGGGCGTATTCGATATCCGGATGCACCTGGAAGCTCAGGTTGCCGCCGCCCATGGTATCGAGAAAATCGAAGCGGATCGGGAACTCGTGGCCGAAGCGTCCGAAAACCGGTTCGCCGAGCAACGACCTGGCCTGCGCAAAAACGAGATTGATAGACGGGATTTCCACGCGCTCGCCGCCGGCGAATTCGAGCAGGAGCGAGTTTTCCTCGGGCACGCAGTCGAAACACCAGGCGTAGTTGGGCGGACCCTCCGGAAGGACGCAGACTTCACGCATCCACTGTCCGCCCCAGGGGCCGGGATCGAAGAAGGGAACGGCGCGGAAGGGCCGCGTCGTTGCGTGTTCCAGTGCGGCGAGGTGGGCGGCGCCGGTGATGAGCGCGGGGACGGCGCTTGTCGTTGTGGTATCCAATAAAAAATGCCAGCGGGCGAGGGTGCGACGTTTGTGGCGGTCGGCCACGCGCCAGTCGATGAAGAAGGAGCGCTTGTATTGCAGCGACGCTTTTATGCCAGATCCGCGGTTGCGCACGCCGAGGTTGTCCGCTTCGCCGCGACGCTGGCGAAGCTGGCCTTCCCAGCGGGGCATGTCGGCGTAAACGAGCAGGGCATCGTCCGGGGCGAGCAGCGAGGCGGCGGGACCGACGACGAGCACCAGGCCGTTTGTCGAACGAATCGTGGCTCGCAGGACGTCGGCTTTGTCGGGGGCGAGGAAGTCGGCGAGTTCGAGCGAGGTGCAAAGGCGACCGAAAACAGGATCGTCGCCGCCGAGGAAGGGCGCGACGAGGGCGTCGATTTCGCCGGCGGGTTTGAAGGCCTCGGCAGTGTCGACAACCAGCGCCGGCACGAGGCGGCGGGCGAGCTGTTCGCGCACGCCGTCGGCATGGACGCCGGGGTAGCATTCGACGGCAATGACATGCGTAGTTGTTTTTTGGATGCTTTCGTTGAGGTGCGTGGCGATGGCCTCCCAGCCGCGCCAGCAGGCGGAGGCGTGCGGAGCGGGCACAGGGATTGCCGGTGTCTTGTCGTAATTGGGCGCGCGCAGACCGAGGTTTTGCAGGTAGTTGCTCATGGTGAAAATGGACGGAAGATGTCTAGAAATTAACTGAAAAGGCGCGAAGGGCAGCGCTTTCCTGTGAAGACACGAGTCTCTTACCTTTTATTTGTTAATTTCTTACGGCTTTTATTAAAGACAGGTCGGGCTGCTTTTTCGTGGATTGATCTCTGTGTCTTTGTGCCTCTGTGGTTAACTCATTACGCGGTCGCGTCGTCGCAGAGCAGGTTGGCCATCGGGGCCGCAAACGACGACGTGGGCGAAGTTCTTTTCGGCAATCGCGCCGTAGTCGTGACCGGCGTTGGCGGGATAGATGCCGAGATACACGAGAGGTTCGTTGCCGGTATTGACCGTGCGGTGGGCGGTGTGACCGGGGACGTAAATGACCGTGTGGGCACGGAGCGGAGCCAGCCGGCATTCGTCGGTGTTGTGCTCGTCTTCCAGGAGCATCGCGCCGTCGCCGGAAAGGCCGATGTAGATTTCGGCGGCCGGACGGTGCGCGTGCAGGTGGCCTTTGGTCAGGTAATATTCGTTGCCGATTTTGCCGGGATAGAGGATGCCGAGCCCGTAGTGAAGCTGTCCGTCGCCGACGGCGGGTTCGACGGAGGTGACGGTGTAGAGCAGCGGATCGTCGCCGCGGGCGAGGGCGGCGTCGAAGGCGGCCGTGTCGGCGAAACAGCCACGCAGGTCGGAGAGTCGCCGCGTGACCATGGGGCGATCGCCGAGGCGGGCGGTGTCGAGGCCGAAGGAGACGCAGAGGTCATTGGCCCGGATGGACGCAAGCGGCGAGGCGGGGGTTTGGGCGGAGGTGGTGTTGTTCATCGGATGATCGGAAGGGCGACGTCGTGTGCCGTCGGGGAGGGCAGGGGGGGAAAGTCAGGCTTCGGCTGCGGAGTCGGTCGGGGAGTTCGTTTGCGAGAAATCGAGGCGCGGCAGCGGATGGATTCCGGCGGCGCGGAGAACGTTGAGGGCGGCGCCGTGGAGCGGCGGGCCGACGGGCTCCACGATTTTGGCGCGCGGACATGTGGCGCGGATTTCGGTTTCGATCATCGGCTGGTAGGGTGCGCCGCTGCGGGCACAGCCGCCGAGCAGGACGACACGCGGGCCTTGCGGAAACCTGAGTGCGGAGGCGGCGCCGGATACCAGCGCGGCCAGGGCGCGTGCGCCTTCGGCCAGCAGTTTGCGGGCGGTGACATCGCCCTCGGTCGCGTGGCGTGTCACGACCGGGGCGAAGGCGGCGACCTCGCCGGGCGTCCATTTTTTGGCATAAAAACGGGCGAGCAATTCGTCGGGTTCGCTGACGCCGAAGAACGCGAGAGCGGCCGGCAGGAGACTCGTCGGGCGTGCGCGGTGGTCGGCGGCACGGGCGACGGCGCGGAGCGCGGCGAGGGCGAGCCCGAAGCCGCTGCCTTCGTCATCGAGCAGCCAGCCCCAGCCGCCGCACATGAAGGTGTTGCCCGAGGCGTCGCGGCCGAGGCAGTTGGAGCCGGTGCCGGCGATCAGGGCGATGCCGGGCCGGCCTCCGAGCCCGCCGGCAAGCGCGTTGTGCAGGTCGTTCTCCACGGTGACGGTCTCGGCGGGAAACCCGGCGAGTTCGGCGGCGGCGGTGAGTTGCAGGATGTCCGGGCGCGACTTCACCCCGGCGCAACCGATGAACACGAGGGCCGGTTGCCGGTGGCGCGGCCTGTCCGCGGCGCTCCAGGCCATGTCCGCCGCCTCGTTCAGGTGGCGGGCGGCGGTCTGCACGCCGACGTTGTGGCAATTCGCGGGGCCGGCCTCGCCGGTGCCGAGCACGACGCCGGCCTCCGTCACGAGAATCGCGCGAGTGCGGGTGCCGCCGCCGTCGATGCCGAGCAGAAAATCCATGCGCCTCAATCTGGTAAGGCGGAAAACGATCGCCATCGAAATAACACTTTATAACATTTTCCGGGCGACATAACATTTTGTTTCTTCACATTATGGCCCACGAAACACACGAAAGGACACGAAAAAACCAATCCGGATCTCACCAGATGGCCCCCGTGAAATAGTCTCGGAAAAACAAAGACTTTTTCGTGGTATTCTTTTCGTGTCTTTTCGTGTGTTTCGTGGGCAACTTTTCCATGCTCTCCACAGTCCGCCATCAACGCATCCTCACCCTGCTCCGCGACAACGAAGCCGTCTCTGTCTCGCAGTTGCGGGACCGGCTCGGCGTGACGGCGATGACCGTGTGGCGCGATTTGCGGGTGCTGGAGGAACTCGGGTTGCTGCGTCGCGTGCGCGGCGGAGCGAGGGTGTGCGAACGCGGAACAAGCGAGCCGGATTTCGAGGCCAAGGACACGCGGGCAGCCGACGCCAAGCGGCGTATCGCGGCGCGGGCGGTGAGGGAGTTTGTGCGCGAGGGCGACACCATCGTGCTGGAAGGCGGCACGACGGTGGCGGCGCTGGTGGATCATCTGCCGGAGACGCGTGTCTCGGTGCTGACCAACAGCCTGCCGGTGGCGCAGCGGTTGCGTGTTCTGCGGCCGGCGCTGGCGGTGCGTGTGACCGGTGGCTGGCTGAGTCCGGTGTCGGGAAACACGACGGGACCCGAGGCGCTCCGGGTGGTCGGGAAGCTGACGGCGGCGGTCTGTTTTCTGGGGGCGACGGCGTTTGACGGCGAGGTGGGTCCGAGTGATCCCAATCCGCTGGAGATCGAGGTGAAGCGGGCGCTGGCATCGATTTCACGCAAGGTCGTATTGTTGCTGGATGCGGGGAAATTTGGCATGCCGCGTTCTGCCGCAGTGATGATCCATCCGCGCCGGCTGGACGCGCTGGTGACCGACGCCTCCCCGCCGCCCGACGTTCGCCGCCTGCTCAAGGCGAATGGCGTAAAAGTCCTCGTCGCGAAATGAGAGCCGCCCGGCGAAGGAGAGAGAGCAGGGAATGCTATGGTTCGCGCGTGGTCGTGCCCTGCACCCAGCGGCCGGGGATGGTGAGCACCTTCGGGTTTTTCGGCAGACCGCACTCGTTGTTTTCGAGCTGTTCGATGACGAGGTCGACGGAGGTTTCGCCGAGCAGCTCGGGTTGCGGGTCGATGCCGGAAAATTCGGGCGAACTCGGACAACGATTGAGCACGGCGATGGACACATCCTCGGGGATACGCTTCCCCGCCGCCAGCAGCCAGTCCCGGACATACCAGTTGAAGGTCAGGACGGCGTCGGGTTTCTCGCGGCGAAACCACGCCATGAACGCCTGCTCTGTCCAACCCTCGGGAGTATCCGGTATGTGAATACTAGGTATGTTGTCGAACGATCCCTGCACCTGGGCGATGGATTCGTGATACGCCGCCGCGATGTGGAAGCGGGCGCTGCGCGCATTCACGCATGAGTAGGCGAGGCCGATCCGGCGGCATCCGCTTTGCCGCAGATGCCTCATCGCCGTGACCGTGTTGGTGAAATAGTCCTCCATTACCCGGTGAATGGGCGGACCGAGCGAAAAATCGCTTTGGGTGGCCACGGCGAATTTTTCCCAATCCAGTTCGATGGCCGGTTCGAATTCACGAAACAGGGCCAGCACGGCGCCGCGAATCCCGCGCGCGCTCCAGATTTTTTCCAACCGTTCCGGTGGCATGTCCGGGTCATTGTACCAGAAAAAATCGGGACGGTAACCACGCTCGGCCAGTCGCACCTCCATGCCGCGGAAACGCCGGTCGACAAAAACGAATTCCTTTCGGGCGTTTCGCGACGGGTGCGCCATGAGAAATGCGATGGCGGCCTTGCGCGGCATGCGTCCGCCGCCTTGGCGGATGTGTTTCATCAACGTGGATACGTGGGCGTTGCGCTGGTATCCCAACCGCCGCGCGATCTCGTTTATTTCAACCCGGCGCGCGACGGAGATCAGGGGCGAACCGCGCAGCGCCATCGACACGGTTGCGATCGTGGCGCCGGCCTCGGCGGCGATGTGCTTGAGCGTAATCATGAACAGAAAATGGGCGAAAAAGGGGCAGTGAGTGACTGACGGCCGAGTTTATTTAACGATTTAAATTACGGCTCTCTTGATACGATCTGGAAATCCCGTCAAGACATGTCCCGTTCGCGACAAAATCCTTGGAAGTCTGCCGGGAGCACTCCGGCGGCACCCCAAGCCATCATCCCCCCGCATCCCATCATCACTAGGTCATCCCGCCATGAAACACACCACTCATCTGCTCCTGACCGCACTCGGTCTCCCCGCGCTCGCCGCCGCCTCGCTTCAGGCGGCCACGCTGGTCAGTGACTCGTTCGCCGCCAATTCCCACCTCACGCAGGATCTCGCCAACCAGAAATCCGCATGGTATTTCTCGGCGGCATCGACGAACCTCGATGACAGCGCCGACGGTTCCCTGAAATTTACCACCTCGGCAACATCCGGTATCCAAAGTGTGGTGACCTATTTTTCCGACACGCCCGTGAGCCTGGCCAACAACGGCGACTCGCTGAGCGTCTCGCTGAAATTTTCCGGCTACGTTACCGAAATCGGCGAGCTTCGCCTTTCATTCTTCAATTCCGGCAGCCAACGGGTGGATGCGGACGGCCTGGGGTCATGGAATAGCAAATTCACCGCCTACCGCGGCTACACCACCTACGCAGATACGAGGCTCAACTCCCGTGATCCCCTCGCCCTTCTCCTGCGCAATACCAACGACGGCACCATTGTCAACGGGAGTTCACACCAGGGGACGACCGACACCGGCGGCAACCCGATCCCGCGTGGCGGCGTCCAGTCCGCCTCCAACGACTTCGCCAACAACGTGGACTATATCGCCACCTATACCATCACACGGGCCTCTGCCGACACCGTCAGCATCACAATGAGTCTCACCGGCGGTGCCCTCACCGGATACAGCTACACATGGACGGAGATAGCCAGCGATTATGCCAATACCGGCCTCGACACCTTTGTCATCACCACCGCCAGCCAGTTCACATTTGACAGCCTCACGCTCAAGCAAGCCACCATCACTTTCACTCCGGCCATCCCCGAGTCTTCCACGACGGCCGCCATGCTCGGCGTCGCCACGCTCGCACTGGTTTTCGGAGCGGCCGTTCTTCGCCGCCGCCCGACAGCCCGGTGAACTGATTCTGATACGTCCCCCCTTTCTTCCCAAGGCATCCTCAAACCCTCGCCGAAATGATCCGTTCACCGCTCCTGCTCTCCGTTCTTGCCACCGGCGTTTTGACTCTCGTCGGCCCGACTTGCCTGCAAGCGGCGGGGAGCGGATTTTTTGGCGTGACGAAAGCGGAGGACGGGCGCTGGTGGCTGATCGCACCCGACGGAGAACGCTTCATTTCCAAAGGCGTCTGTAATGCCAACTATCACCCCGACATCATCCGGAACACCAACCGCTCACCCTACGCCGAAGCCTGTGCCCGGAAATACGGCACGCCGGAAGCCTGGCGATCCGCAGTGGCCCGGCGCTTGCTGGACTGGGACTTCAACTCGGTGGGCGCGTGGTCCGACCTCCGTCTCTCCGAACCCGAAATAGACGGCCGCCATCTCGCCCGGACGCCGATTCTCAACCTCGGTTCCATCTTTGTGAAGGAGCGGAGCCGGCAGAATTCCGGCCAGAGCCATGCCTGGTTGCACGGTGTTTTTCCTGACGTCTTTGATCCTGAATTTGAAACCACCGCCCGGCGGCTCGCGCGAGAGGCGTGCGCGCCCCACGCGAACGCCCCGTGGGTGCTGGGCTGGTTCACCGACAACGAACTGCGCTGGGGCCCCGACTGGCGCAACCTCGACGAGCTCCTCGTCAGTTTCCTGAACTCTCCGCTTTCCTCCGACGGCCGCCAGGCGGCGCTTGCCGTCCTGCAGAAACGCTACCCCGACATCGCCACTCTCAATCGCGTCTGGAAAACCGGATACGAATCATGGGCCACGCTTGCCGCCGCCGCTCCCGGCGACATCAAGAGTCCCTTCCCCCGCAAGGCCCTTTCCCAGCAAAACGAAGAGGTCGAACGCCAGCTCAACGACGCCGATCCTGACCGGGCGCGCTTCCTGGCCGACTGCGACGAATTCCTCGGCCAGGTCGCGGAACGCTATTTCAGGATCACGGTCGAGGCCGTCCGCGCCGCCGCTCCCCGACACATGGTTTTCGGCAGCCGCTTCGCTTACGTCCCCGGCCAGCCCGTGGTCGATGCCGCCGCCCGCTGGCTGGATGTCATTTCCTTCAACCGCTATCACGACGATCCCGCCTCCGCGATCGCCCGTTACGCCGTGTTTGGCCGCCCCCTCATCATCGGAGAATTCGGGTTCCGCGCCGCCGACTCGGGCCTGCCCAACACCAAGGGTGTCGGCCCCATCAAAAAAAACCAGCGCGAGCGCGCGGAGGCATTTTCCAATTACGTCCGGAAGGCCATGGCCAGTCCGTTGGTCGTCGGCTATCACTGGTTCGAGCACGCCGACCAGCCGTCCGAAGGCCGGTTCGATGGCGAGAACTCCAACTACGGACTCGTTACCATCCAGGACGAGCCCTACGAGGACTTCGTCACCATGGCCCGCGAAGCAAACGTCTCCGCCGAACGCTGGCATCAGCCTTCCCCGACCTCCCCCCATTCTCCCACCATCCCATGAAAACGATACTCCTCCAGACGCTCCGCCGCCGCCCCGCTCACCATCGGCGTGCTTTTACGCTGATCGAACTGCTGACCGTGATTGCCATCATCGGCATCCTGGCGGCGATCATGCTCCCCACCGTCGGAAAAGTCCGCGAATCCGCTCGCAATGCCCAATGTCGCTCCAACCTGCGCCAGCTCGGCGTCGCCACGCATCTCTACATCGCCGACAACCGAAAATTCCCGTCCGGCGATTCTCCGATGTGGACTCTTGAGCTTTCTCCCTGGTTGAACCCGCTCGCCCAAACCACGTTTGCGAAACAGGCGGGCTGCCAGATCGACGAGTGCCCTTCGCGCGGGCTGAAACTCGACGGCTCCGTCAACCGTTCCTACTCGGCCAACCCGCTTGTTCTCGTGCTCGGTCCGGAGTCTACCGAGTGGGACCCCGACCGCGCGGTCACGCCGGACCAGATCATGCGCCCTACGGAAATCATCATGTTTGCCGAGGGTATGCAGCGCCCGGCGGATGCCTCGAACTGGAAGGCCTGCGCCGCCAACCGTCTCACGGAGTTGAACAAAACCGCCTACCGGAGCGCCACCGCGGCGACCGCCGATGATTACCTGCCTCCGAGCGAGGACTTTGAGCCGAACGCCGGCTCGTTCGATTATTTCCGGTTCCGTCATAACGGAAAACTCAACGCCGTCATGGTCGACGGCTCCGTCCGCCCGTTCGAAAAAGACAAGGTCAAGCAACGCAACGTAGTGATCAACTACTGACCACCGGCTTCAGCCTCCATCTCCGCCCACGTTGCCCCCACGCGCATTCCCCATGAAAACCATCGGCAGGCTCCCCGCTGCGCCTCTTTGCACCGATGGTTCCCGACATAAAATACTGAGCCCGCCACGCACCGTTTCTTCGCCTGAGCCCCCCTGTCCGATTCTGAAAATGACATCCCCCCGCCTGCTCCCACTCGCCATCGCACTCGGTCTCGCGTTTTCGCCTGCCGTTCCCGTCCATGCCCAGGGCCCGTCCGCCCCCGCCTTCCCGGTCGCCGGCCTCAATCTCAGGCCCAACGGCGTGTTCCTGTTTGACGGCGTGGAGGCCGTCGCCGGGCACTTTGACCGGGGCTGGGTCAACCGCATCGACCAGAGCCAGCTCCGGGTCGCTCCCGGTTTCCCGAAACGAGCCGCCGGTACTTGGCAGGTTCGCGGCACGCTTGCCGTCAAGGACGCCCCCGTCCCGCTCACCCTGACGCAAAGGCTGGGCCGTATCGACGCCCGCGCCTTCAGCGCCGCCTACGAGGTCGCTTGCGAGGCCAAATCCGGCCTGCCCACCAGCGAGGTGTTTCTCCAGTTCGGGATTCCGCTCTCCATCGGTGCGGGCAAGTCCGTCCTCATCGACGGCGTTGCGCATCCGCTGCCCGTCGCGTTTGGGCAGTCGCATATTTTCGGGGACAGGCAGCGCATCCCGCGCACGCTCATCCTGCCCGCCGCCACCGGCACGATCACGATCACCGGCACGTTCAGCCTCCTCATGCAGGATCAGCGCCAGTGGAAACGGGACGCTTACGCCGTGCGTATCAATTTTCCGGTTACGGATGAGGTTCTCACCCGCTCGGCCCTCGAAGTCACCGTTCGGCACACGCCTCACTCCAGCACCCCCCTTTCACTCCGCTCCGCCGCCAACTTCGGCTTCCGTGACGAGGTCGCCGGCGACGGCAAGGGCGGCTGGACAGACCAGGGAGCCGACAACGACATCCGCTCCCTCCCCGCCGGACCCCTCGCCGCGGCGGGTGTAAACTTCGAGATCCTTGACGACTCCCCCGGCGCGCCGACCCCCGGCCGGGCCGCTCTCGTCCTGGGCAAGTCCGACCAGACCTTTCTTCCCAAAAACGCGACCCTCCCTGTGTCCGGGGTGTTCTCGAGCCCTCCGCGCAACCTCTACCTGCTCCACGCCGCTGGCTGGCTTCCGCCCTCGGGCCGGTCCGTCGGCACGGTCGTCCTGCGCCAGATCGACGGCTCCGAAACGCGCCGGGAGATCGTCAGCGGGCGCGACATCGGCAACTGGCGGTCGCCTGCCCCGCTTCCTGATGCGGCCGTCGGCTGGACCGGCGAAAACCCGCGCGGCACCATCGGACTCTATGTGTCCCGCGTGCCGCTTCCGCCTGGCAAACCTCTCTCGGAGATCCGCTTCGAAAACACCGGCGAAGCCATCTGGATGGTGGCCGCGCTCTCCCTGTCGCCCGACGACATCGTGCCCTTCACCCCGCAAACTCCCTGGACGGTGCAAGCCGGTCCCGAATGGGTGGCATTCGACCACCGGCATGACATCGAGGCCGGCAGCGTCTTCGATTTCTCGTCGTACCTCGATGCTCCCGCCGGAAAACACGGCGCTCTCGTCGTCACTCCCGCCGGTCACTTCGCGTTCGAAAAAACGCCCGCCGACCGCGTACGATTCTGGGGCGTCAACCTCTGCTTCTCGGCCAACTACCTCGAAAAAGACGAGGCCGACCGCCTGGCCGAACGGCTCGCCCGGTCCGGCTACAACAGCATAAGGATTCACCACTACGACCGCGAGCTCCAGCTCAAGGGCGGACTCTCCCACGAACTCGATCCGCAAAAACTCGACCGGCTCGATTATCTCTTCGCCGCGATGAAGAAACGCGGCCTCTACATCAACATCGACCTTTACACCTCCCGCGCCTTCAGCCCGGCGGAGTTCGCCGCCTTCGGCTTCGACACGGCGACCGATCCCGATGTCGCCAGTGGCCAGATGCACTGGCGTTTCAAGGCGGTGATGCCTGTCTCCGAACTCGCCTTCGAAACCTGGTCGAAGTTCGCCGCCAACCTCCTCACGCACCGCAACCCTTACACCGGTCTGACCTGGGCCGAAGATCCCGCGCTCATCGGCATCTGTCCCGTCAACGAAGATTCCCCGTCCGAACGCATCGACAACGATCCGGTCATCAACCGCCTCTACCGGGAAGCCTTCGTCCGGTGGCGCGGCCAGCCCGAAAGCCACCTCCTCCCGGCCGCCGCCGGCGAGACCGAGGCGACCGCCTTCAACCGTTTCGTTTACGAGGCCCACATCCGGCACGATGCGCGCATGGCGGACTTTCTGCGCAACCGGCTCGGCGTGCGCGCACTCCTGTCCGGAACCAACTACCGCAACAGCCAGGAACTGGCATATGTGAGAACTCACTACGACTACGTGGACAACCACATGTATTGGGATCATCCCACCTTCCCCGTGCGGACGTTTAACCTGCCGTTCCAGTTCGATCAGGCCGGCGCGATTCGCCGCGCCGCGCCTGTCCCGCGCGAGGTCATGCCCACCCGCCTTGTGGGAAAACCCTTTGCGGTGACCGAGTTCAATTTTGTCCGTCCCAACCGTTACCGGGCCGAAGGTGCGGTCCTCATGCCTGCCTACGCCGGCCTCCAGGACTGGGATGCGCTCTACAATTTCGACTACGCCAGCAGTCGCGGCGGCGTGAACGACCCCGGACAGGTCAGCAGCATCTTTTCCCTGGCCAGCGACCCCGTCGGCCTGATCGGTGACCGCGTGGGAGCCGCGCTCTTCCGGCGCGGTGACATCGCTCCGGCGCGCGGCGGGATCACCTTCGCCGTGCAGGACGGCGCCGCCTTCAGCCAGCGCGAGCGCCGGTTCCCGAACGAGTTCTCCCGGCTTGGGCTGGTGACTCGCATCGGATCGCGCCCTGCCTCGCCGGATACGATCTTCCGGGAAAACCGGCCTGCCGCCGTCGTCGTCGATCCGCAGGCCGGTGCGGCCGCATCCGGTGCGAACCGCGTGTATCCGGCCACATCCGAACTCGCCGACCGGCTCCGGCGCGACGGCGTGCTGCCCGGGGATTCGATTTCGGATGACGGAAAACGTTACCGGAGCGACACCGGCCAGATCGAGTTGCAGACCGAGGCCGGCACACTCCGGGTGATCACGGAACGCAGCGAACTCTTCGTGCTCCCTGCCGGGGCGCAACTCGAAGGCGGACGGGTTTCGGTGCGCAACGGAGAAACGTTTGGTTCGATTGCGGTGGTCGCGGTGGACGGCCGGCCGGTGGCGGAGAGCGACCGCTTGCTCGTCGTGCATCTCACGGATGCGTTGCGGACGGGCATGCACTTTGGCGGGCAGGACCGGCGGCTGCTCGAAAAAATCGGCACGTCTCCGTATCTCGTGCAACGCGGTTCGGCTGACATCACGCTCCGGCTCGCGGGTGGCGGACCGTGGAAAGCCTGGGCCGTGTCGCCCGCCGGAGCGCGGCTGCGCGAAGTGTCGCTCACACGCAACGCCGACGGCAGCGCGTGGACGCTCCGCGCCGAAACCGTCACCGTGCAAGGCACGCAGCTCGCCTACGAACTCGCCAGAAAATAGCGAGCCTCCCTGCGACCCTCAGACTGCCGGGCGGCGGGTTTCCAGTTCCTGGCGGATTGCGGCGACTTCGCGCGGGCCGAGTCGGTAGAACATGAACAGCACGAGACACGCGCCGAAAAAGAAGCAGGGGGCGAGCGAGAAATACACGCGCAGCCGCAGGATCGTCTCGGGGGCCTGCGCGCCGCCGAGCTGTTGCTCGAAACCGGTCAGCACGAGCACCACCCCGGAAAGGGTGAAGGTCAGCGAGGCGGCGAGTTTGTGCACCCAGCCGGAGACCGCTCCGAACATGCCCTCGCGGCGATTGCCGGTGCGCAGCTCGTCCTCGTCGCAGATGTCGGCTTTCATCGAGTGCAGCAGTATCCAGAATCCGGATGAGCCGGGCACGAGAAAAAGCGGCAGCGCGAGCTGCCAGTAAGGATGTGCGGGATTGAAAAGGAACCATTTCAGGATGCCTGCAATGATGCCGAGGCAGAGGCAGATCCGGATGGTGCCGGTTTTTCCGATACGTCCCGAGAGCCAGGTGATCGCGGGGATCGAAATCCAGGCGACGGGCAGGCTGACGGACACGGTGAGGCCGAGGAACATTGCGGCCTGTTTGGTGTCGCCGCCGAAGACGTAATAGGTGTTCACGTAGATACCCAAGGCATTGAACGTGTTGATGCCGATGACCATGCACACGGAGACGGCGAGGATGATGCGGAAGGGGATGCTCGAAAAGGTGACGCGGGCCGATTGGAACAGCGGGACTTTGGGCCGGCTTTGCGCGATTTTCTGGTAACGTTCGCGCAGAAAGAGGGCGGGCGGGAGTCCTCCGATGAGAAAGAGCGCGCCCATGCCGATGCCGACCCAGCGCATGCCGGTGAGGGTGTCGGGAAAAAGGTCGAGTTGCGCGAGTTTGAAGGCCCATGCGATGATGAGCGAGGTGAGCGTGGCGAAGAGCGAGCGCGCGGCGGTGACGCGGGTGCGTTCGTGGTAGTCGGGCGAAAGCTCCAGGCTGAGGCTGAAAAAGGGAACGCTGAAGAGAGTGAAACAGGTGTAAAAGAGGAGCGAGGTGACAAGAAACCAGACAGCGGCGGCGGTGGTGCCGGAGTGCGCAGGGACGAACCAGATGAGCGGAAAAACGAGCGCGGAGAGCAGCGCGCCGACGGCGATGAAGGGGCGGCGCCGTCCCCAGCGCGAGCGGCTGTTGTCGGAGATCGAGCCCATGACCGGATCGGTGAACGCATCCCAGAGGCGCGCGATCATGTGCATGGTGCCGATGACGGCGGGGTTGACGCCGAGCACGATGTTGAAGATCGGGTTGGCGAGGTTTTTGAGCGATTCGATCCCGAGGCTGTAGGGCACGCCGCCCGCGCCGAATGCGGCGAGATCGCGGAGGCGGAGTTTGCCGGAGGAGGCGGGAGCGGAGGAGGCAGAGGTTGCCGGAGTGGCGACCGGAACGGTGGTGGAGGGAGGCATGTTTTAAAGTGGCGCGGGCGTCCCGCCCGCCGGGTAGGGGCGTCGCTTGCGACGCCCGCGCATGTCATTTGATGCCGCGTCCTGCATACACGGGCTTCGCAAGCGAAGCCCCTGCGTGTGGCGCGGGTTGTTCGATGCGATCGAGGGCAGCGCGGACTTCGGAGGCGGGAAACGCCTGCGGAGAGAATCTGGCCCCTGGACCTTGTTCCGGTGCGGGTTCAGTCACCGATCCGGTCATCCTCCCAGCGGGCGCTGTTGGGTGGAAAGACGGAAGCAGGCGCGGCGCGTTTGAGGATTTCGTCACGATGTTGGCGCAGGTCGTCGCCAAAGAGAGCGCTCATTACGGTCTGGTCCGGATTGAGCCAGTAAAAGGCGGAGGTGATGTCGTGCGGATAGGGACGGTCGGGATTCTGTTTGGTGCCGACCCACTGGCGGTTGGCGACGGTGGAGGCGAAGGAATCCAGGATGGGTTCGCGGAAGGCGGGCAGGAGCGATGGATCGAGGGCGCAGGCATAGGCCATGATGTAGCGAAGGTTGTTGCCAGCCAGTCCGCCGGCGCGCGGAGTCTGGGTGCGCGTGCGCGAGGGACTGTGCACGAAGGCGCGGTATTCGGGACGGTAGAGATTGTCCGCAGTGTAGCGGGCGGCGGCGATGATGTTTTGGCGGATGTCGTCGCGGTGCGTGAGTTTCCATGCCTCGATCATGCCGGCCGTCTGGAAGGCGACCATGAAGGAGAGTTCGCCCGTCTTGACGTCGCCGCCGGTCTGGTTGGCGCGCAGGGGACGGAGCCAGACGCCGTGGCCTTCGGCCTTGAGGAGCACGTTGTCGGCGAGGCGATTGAGGGCGGCAAGGTAGCGGTCGTCCGCCGTGGCGCGCCAGGCGGCGGCGAGGTTGACGAGGGTCCAGCCTGGTTCGCGGGCAGTGATGTATTTGTAGCGAGGATTGGTGACGAGGGGATCGGTGAGGAGGCGGTCGGTGACTTTACGACCGGCTTCGAGGGCGCGGGGATCGCCGGTGAGTTGGTGGTTGAGAAAAAAACTGGTGACGCGGATGTGACCGGGAGTGCTTCTGCCGAGAAAAAATTCATCGTCTTTGCGTCCGCCGTTGGGGAGGTGCATGTCGGTCTCCGCGCCGGGCGTATAGTAGCCGCCGGTGTGCCCGACGGAGTGTTTCCATTTGAGGCCGACGCGAGCGGGATCGACGTGGTGGTTGATGATGTCGATGTCACGCAGGTGCGTGGCCTGGCGGACGGCTTCCCGAAACATCTCCGGGTCCTGGAAACGGAGGGCCTGGCGAAAGAGGTTGGCGGGGAGGTCGTATTCGTGGTTGCACCAGTTGTATCGACGTTCGCCATACCAGTCGCCCCAGTTGAGCAAGCCATACCAGCGGTTTTCCTTTTGCTGGTCGAAGTAGGAACGGGTGGCGGCAAGGAAGGCGCGATCCCAATCGTCGAAGAGTCCGCCGCTCAGGGGAGGCAGCATGGAGTCGTCGATTCGGGTGGCGTTGATGTAGTCGAGGGGAGGGAGGACAACCGGGAGGGTTTGCAGGGCGCGTGCAATGGTGTGTGCGGAATCGGGCGAGGGTGCCCAGCCGATGAAGAGGCGATGGGATTTTTCCACGCCTTGGCGGACTTCGTAGGCGCCGGTGCGGAGGTAGTAATACCAGATTTGTTCGTCCTTGCGGCTGGCGTAGGGATTGGTGGAGGAGAGGGTGAGGGTGGGGAAGAGGTCGATGTCGAAGCCGTCTCCTGCCGGGGTGGCGCTGAAGGCTTTGGGCCATTGTTGCCAGAAGTCACGGACGGTGGCGTAGGCGGTGCTTGTGACGGATGCGGAGGGGGAATCGGGCGTGGCGAGGAGGATGCCTTCGGCGCGGGCGCCGGTGGCGTGGGCGGCTTCGATGGTATAGGCGTTGTCCTCGTGCTGAAAGAGGCGCTGGCCGGGAAGGAGTTGGCGGGATTCGGTGGTGAGCTGGAGTGTGGTCCGGCTGGCGGACGCGGGTGCGAAACGAACGGGGATGCAGGCGGAACGGAAGCGTTGCATTTCGCGTTCTCGGTTCTTTGCAGGGTCTTCGCTGAGCGGGGCAATGGCATGGTCGATTTCAACGTGGGTGGCTCCGGCGTGCAGCGTGAGGAGAATGTCGAAACGTCCGTAACCGGCGGGGACGACGGCATTGCCGCCGTCTGCGGGCGGGACGCCCGCGCCACGGTGGAAGCCGGTGGTGCGGATGACGGTGCGCAGCGGGCCGCTTTCGAGGATTTCGAGGGTGTCGATGCGGGCGGTGAGACTGGCGCCGTCAGCGGTGGTGAGTTGCGAGAGGGTAAAGGTAAGCGCGGGGTGGTCGGCGAGGGCGAGCCGTGCCGTGGCGGTGGCGCGGTCGAGCGCGAAGGTGAAATCGCCGGTGCGAATTTCAAGCGAGGCGACCGGACCGGCGTCGGGTGTGCGCGTGAGGCGGAGGGCGGAAGGAACAGGAGGGAGGGGGGCGTTTTTGCGAATCACGAACGTTCGCGTCGCATCAGACGGGAGGGGGGGAGGGCAGGTGACTTGCGCCCACTGAATGGAGCCGTCCGGCCAGCGGTTGAGGGCGTGCCATTGCTGGGGCGGGGTGGCCGTGCCGTCCTGAATGTGGACGTCGTCGGTGGAGGCGAGGGCGCCGCGCGCGAAGGGGATGCTGAAGGTAACAGGCGTGGTGTAGTTTTCGGGTAGATACGTCTTGAGCGCGACGGAACCGGCAAGGGATGCACCTGTGAGTGAGATCGTGGCGAGTGTGATGGCCAAAAGGCGCAGGCGCGCGGTGAGGGCGTGGGTTGGGATCATGGCTATTCGAAGGTTTCGGTTTCGCCGAGGGTGGTGAAGTAGCAGTCGCTGTTCATGTAGGCGGCCTGAGTCTCGGGAATGTGTTTGGTGAAATAGGCGTCGTCCTTGGCGGAGACGTGGAAGTCGGCGAAGAGGGTGTTGGCGCGGTTGGAGTGGCGGCGGTGGATGCGTTGATTGGCGGTGGAGTTGGGCGTGGGATTGATGCCGTAGCCTTGGGTGGGGCGTCCGTTGGTGTTGGATTTGTCGAGCCAGATGCTGTCTGCGATGAGGAAAAAGTCGGACGGGTTTTCGATGGCGGTCAGGGGGGTGTCGAGGTGGCGGTCGGTGCCCCATTTTCCGCCGGGGCGCATCCACATCCGCATGCCGTAGGTGAGGCCGCCGGTGTCCTCGATTTTTTCGGAATCGGGAACTTCGGAGTCGCGCGTAGGGAAAGCCGCCGGGCAATAAAAGGCGTTGCGGTCTTTGAGGATGCCGTGGCGGTAAAGGCGCGAGGTCCAGAAACGGAGGGATTTGGAGGGGTTGGCGTCGGTGTAGGGAATGTCTTTTTCGAGGTTTCGCGGGGGGAGCTTGTTGTTATTCTCAACGGTGAAGACAGCCAGCGCTCCGCCGAGTCCGCGGAGGTTGCTGATGCAGCGGACGTTCATGGCGCTTTTGCGGACTTTGCCGACGACCGGGATCATGATCGCGGCGAGGATGCCGATGATGGCGACCACGGTGAGGAGTTCGACAAGTGTAAAGCCGGAGTGGATACGACGGCGGATGCCAGCGCGGGTGTTCATGGCGTGAGGGGGGGACTAGGGACGGGGTTAGCCAGGGGAGACGGTCGCAGGCGTCATGCCCTGCGATGGCGGCGGGCGAAGAGGCCGAGGGCAAGCGCAACGAGGCCGGCGAACGCGGCCCAGGTGGAGGCTTCGGGCACGGTAGAGAGAGGGTTTGTATCGTAGAAACCGATACTATCGATACGCAGGGAGGAACCGTCGGAAGCCGACGTGGGGATGAGGCTGCGAATGTCGAATTTGCGGAAGGTCGTTCCGTAACCTGAAAATGTGAAGCTGGATATAACGGTTTGGCCATCAAGATAGATGGAGGCGGTTTGGTTGGTCAGATCGATTCCAAAGGTGAAGGTATGCCATTGATTGTCGGTGTATTTGATGTCGGTGCCGATGCTGGCGGTCCTGGTGTCAATGTTGGTGGTCGCGTCACCGACAGTGGGCACATAAGCGACCCTGAATACGTCGAGGTCATCACGGAACAGGATGGTGACGATATTGTTGGTGCCGTCACCGAAGCGAATTTGCGGACGGTTGGTCGAATTCAGGTCTGTGTTTGTGAAGTTGGCTTGGACGGAGAATTGCACCCAGTAAGTGCCGGTGACGGGGACGCCCGAAAAGGTGCGGGAGGCTGATATTTCGGCGGCGGTGGTTCCGAGTTCGACGTATTTTGTGCCGGAGTGGGCGACACCTGTGGCGCTGGCAACCAGAGTGGTTGTGCTGGATGTCCAGACAGATGTTCCACCGGAGACGGTCTGGAGGCGTCCGTTTTCGTAGGTGTCGAAGTTGTCGCCTGCGATGAGCGCGGCGCGGGAATCGTGGGCGAAGGCGGCGGTGAGAGCGAAAAACGCGACAACGACGGCGCGGCGCAGGTTGGGTTGGCGATGTGTTTTCATAGAGTTCGCAGGGTGTTTCATGGGTTGGACCAAGTGGCTTGGCCTGAATCTGCGGGACGCGGGCAGAGTGTAAAACGGCGCGTTGCTTTCATCGTAAAGTAACGCGCTCGCCAGACCGCATGCTTTCGAGGGGGGAGGGGGAGGTTGCAGCGGGTGCTACGGCGGGTCTGCCGGCGGCCGGGTGGTGGCGCCGGCGATCCAGTCGCTTTCGATCAAAACGGTTTTAGGATGACGGGGAACGCCGAGGTGGTTGTGGTGCATTTCCTCGATCACTACGTCCACAGCGGTGGCGCCGATCACTTCGCAATGCTGGTCGGTGCCCGAGAACTCGCATTCCTCGGGGTGCAGGCTCAGGTGCGCCACACCGACTTCGCTGGGAACGTCGCATCCGAGTTGGCGAAGCCAGTCCGCCACGCAGGTGTCGAACGTGGCGATGGCATCAGGCCGCCAGCGGCGAAACCACTGGTCGAAGTCACCTTGCGAATTCCACGAGAGGACGGGAATGGGATGGCACTTTTCGTCCTGACGGAAAAAGACATCGTAACCCGCCAGCCAACTCCAGTCCACGCGGGGGTTTTCGCGTTCGTGCAATACGATTCCGAAGCGGCGGTAGTCGCAGCGATGCAATTCCGTGAGCACGCGCATCATGGTGCGCGCATGGTGGTTGGCCACCCGGTGTCCTTTCAGGCCGGTGATCGAAAAGCCCAGGAGTACCGTCGCGAATTGCTGCCAGCAGGTTTCCTCCGTGCGGGTGAGCACGGGGGCGGGCGCAAGAACGATCCCGCGTATGTTGCGCTGCCAGAGGATGCCGGCCATGCGTTCGGCGGTCATGCCTTTCTCCGCCAGGTTGAATTTTTCCAGGCGGTAGCCGAGGGATTTGGCCCGCTTCTGCGCGCCGAGGAAAAATTTCGCGTGGGTCGTGGTTTGCACCCACGTATGAACCGGCATGTCGCGAGTGACGTAGGCAATGGTGGCGGCGGCGCCCCGCCGCTTCTTGGTGCGCAATTCAGTCATCAGCGTGGCGACCAGGGGATTGGGACGGTAGCCGAGGGACTCGGCGAGTGTCCGGATGCGCTGTCGTGTCCGGTCGGGGATGCTGGGGTGGTTGCGCAGGGCCAGCGAGACCGTCATTGCGCTGACCTTGGCTGCGTTTGCCACATCACGCATGGTTATGCCTGGCAGTTCCATTTACGGATAAAGCAGGGCTCCCTGTGCGTCAGGCCAAGTCTAAAACTTTCGTCTGCTCTCCAACAAAACACGCGACAGGACGCGACGGCGGTGGACATGCTGATCGGGATGATGCACCGGGGGGAACGCGGCGTGCCGGTGCAGGCGCACAGCACGCTGGTCAGCGGATTGTGGGTTGCCGGACAAACCCTGCGCGCGGGCAGCAGGAGGGTTTTGCGGCGTTCATGAGCCCGGCGGGCCGTCAGTCCGTCGGATTTCGCTCCACGGCGGCAAACTGCGCGGCGATGGCGGCGACGAGGGCCTTGCGGAAATCGGCGAGCGCGGGGCGGGCGTCGCCTTTCAGGTTGAGGCCGGCAGCGCAGGCGTGGCCGCCGCCGCCGAATTGCGCGGCGATGCGGTCCACCCGGTAACGGGCGTCCTTGGCGCGGAGGCTGGCCTTGATGCTGTCGGGGCGCTCCTCGATCAGGGCGCCGATATCCACGCCTTCGATACAGCGGGCGTTGTCCACCAGGCCTTCGGTGTCCTCGGGGCTGGCGCCGAGTTTTTCGAAAACGCCGTCGGGGAGAAAACCGATACAGGCGCGTCCGTCGCATTCGAGCTGGAGCGAATCGAGGAAATGCCGTTTGAGCTGGAGGCTGGCGAAGGTCTCGCGTTCGTAGAGCTGGTAACCGGCGGCGGCGGGATCGGCGCCACGGCTGACGAGCTCGGCCGCAAGGGTGAAGGTGCGGGCCGTGGTGGCGGGGAAACGGAACTGGCCGGTATCGGTCGAAATGCCGGTGTAGAGCGCCTGGGCGGTAAGGGCGTCGATCGGCAGATTGTTGTCGAGGAAGAGGCCGGCGAGGATTTCGCAGGCGGCGGCCGCAGCGTTGTCCACGATGTTGTGGAGGGCGAAGCCGGGGTTGGAAAGGTGGTGGTCGATGTTGGCCGCAGGCGTCGGGTACCGGGCCTGAAAGCGGGGGCCGGCGCGGTCGGGGCCGGCGCAATCGACGAAGAGGGCGGTACGCTCGCCGCCGATACGGGCGGCGTCGGCATCGAGGTCGTCGTACCGGAGAAACGGGAGTTCGCCGGAGGCGAAGAGGACGCGGCGTGGCACCGGGTCAGGGTTGGCGCAGATCGTGTCGAAGCCGCGGGCGAGGAGTACGCGGGCGAGCGCGGCCTGGGAGCCGATGCAGTCACCGTCGGGGCGGGCGTGGCCGATGACGACGAGCGGGGTTTCCGGCGCGCGGTCGAGGTCGGCGAGGAGGGCGGCAAAGAGGGGGGAGAGGCGCGGGAAGTGCATCGTCGAAGTAATGAAAGGCGGAATGTGTGCGGAGGAAAAGAGTGGCACGGGCTTTTTCCGGCCATTCGCCCGCAGAAGAGGTGGGCGTCGCCGCATCGCTGTCGAACATTAAACGTTGAGGAGCGGGCGTTCAACGGAACGAGGCCGGGCGACGCTTCGCGTCGTCACACGGGCTGGAAGCCCGTGCCGCGTGGGAATCATGGGCACGGTGTCCGTGCCACTCAGGCGGACGGCGGGGTCTTGCGTTTTTCCTCTTCGGCGAGCCGGTCGAGGAGGTCGAGGATGCGGTTGCCGCGTTCGGTCGCGGTGTCGAATTCGTACGCGAGCACCGGCATGTGCTTGAGGATAATGGTGCGGCCGAGCTCGAAGCGGAGTTCCTGCGCGTGCTTGCGCAGCCAGCGGAGTTTTTGCGTGGCGAGATCGTCGTCACCGGTGACGGCCACGAAGACCTTGCCTTCGCGGGTGTCGGGCGTGACGGCAACGCCGGTGATGGTGATCAGCGCGGCCTCCTCCTGGTAGCGTTTGCGAAGGATGGCGCTCAGCTCGCGCTGGATGAGCTCGTTGACGCGGAGTTGGCGGGTGGACATGACTGGTGGAAATTAAGAATTAATAGTTAAAAATTAAGAATTGAATACAGGGTCGATTGCCCGGGTTTGGGTCTTTTAATTCTTAATTATTAATTCTTAATTGGTCAGAGCGACGCTCTGACTTTCTGGACTTCGTAGACTTCGATGACGTCGCCGATTGCGTAGCCGCTGAAGTCGTCGAGCTTGATACCGCACTCGAGGCCGGCGCGCACTTCGTTGGCGTCGTCCTTGAAGCGTTTGAGCATGGCGACCTTGCCTTCGTAAACGACGTCCTTCTTGCGACGGACGCGCGCGGCGGCGTTGCGGGTGATCTTGCCTTCGGTGACGAGACAACCGGCGACAAATCCCTTGGCCAGCGGGAAGGTGGCGCGGATCTCGGCGGCGCCGAGCTTGACTTCCTTGAGGTCGGGTTCGAGCAGGTCGGCCATCATGTCCCGCACCTTGTCGGCGAGTTCGTAGATGATGCCGTAGGTCTCGATGCGTACGCCGTGATGCTTGGCGAGCGGGGTGACGCCGTTTTCGAGCTTCGTGTTGAAGCCGATGATGACGGCGCCGGCGGCGCTGGCCATGAGGACGTCGGTCTTGGAAATGAGGCCGACCTCGTCGGCCACGATCTCGAGCGAGACCTTGTTCGTCTTGATGCCTTCGAGGACGTTGCGGACGGCTTCGGTGGAGCCGAAGACATCGGTCTTGATGATGAGCTTGAGAACTTTCTCCTGGGTGGCGGCGATGTTCTGGAAGAGGTTGTCGAGGGAAACGTCCTTGGGAGCGGAGGCGGCGGTGGCGGCCGTCTGGCGGATGCGATGCTGTTCTTCCTCGGCGAGATTTTCGGCTTCGCGGGCGTTCTTGACGGTCCTGAAGGCGGAGCCGCTGTCGGGCGCGCCGTTCCAGCCGATGACGCGAACGGGCGTGGAGGGCAGGGCCTGCTTGATGCTGTTGCCCTGGTCGTCAAAGAGAGCCCGGACCTTGGCCCAGACGGGACCGCAGACGAGGGAGTCGCCGACCTTGAGCGTGCCGCGCTGGACGATGACCGTGGCGAGGGGACCGCGCCCGATGTCGATCTGCGATTCGATGATGACACCGCTGGCCTCGGCCTTGGGGTTGGCCTTGAGTTCGAGGACTTCGGCCTGGAGCAGGATCATGTCGAGCAGGTCGGGGATGCCGGTGCCTTTGACGGCGGAGACAGGCACGGTGATCGTCTCGCCTCCCCAGTCTTCCGGGGCGATGTTGCGCTCCTGCATCATCTGCTTCACGCGTTCGAGGTTGGCGCCTTTGACGTCCATCTTGTTGACGGCGACCATGAGCGAGACGCCGGCGTCCTGCGCGTGCTTGAGGGCTTCGTCGGTCTGCGGCATGAAGCCGTCGTCGGCGGCGACGACGAGGACGGCGATGTCGGTGACGGCGGCGCCGCGGGCGCGCATTTTCTGGAAGGCGGCGTGGCCGGGCGTGTCGAGGAAGGTGATTTTTTTGCCGGCGTGCTCGATCTGGTAGGCGCCGATGTGCTGGGTGATGCCGCCGGCTTCGCCCTTGGCGACGTCGGCCTTGCGGATGGCGTCGAGGAGGGAGGTCTTGCCATGGTCAACATGGCCGAGGATGCAGACGACAGGCGGGCGCGGGGCGAGATTGGCGAGTTCGCGTTCCTGGGCTTCCTTGGCGCGGCGCTTTTTCTCGGCTTCCTTGTCCTTGGGGGTGACGGGGACAGGGATTTCGCGGTGCTTGATTTCGAGAAGGAAGCCGTGTTTCTCGGCGACGCGGGTGGCGACGGCGTCCTCGATGGTCTGGTTCATCGAGGCGAAGATGCCCATTTCCATCAGTTCGGAGATGAGCTTGAAGGGCTTCATGCCGAGCGCGGTGGCGAAGTCGCGCACGATGATCGGCGGCTTCAGGTGGATGATGGGGATGTCGCCCTCGTTGGTGATGGTGGCCGTCTGCGACGGGGGAACCGGCGGGATGGGCGGCGTGGTCGATGTGGAGAAGGACGGGGTCGGGGGCGGAGCACCGGCGGTGGCCGGACGAGGCGGCACGGAGAGCGGCGGCAGGCTGGACGGACGGGAAACGGGAGCGGGCGGGGGGGGCGGAGCGCTGGCGGCACGGGCCGCCGGTGGCGGCGGAGGAGCGCTCACGCGGGCCTGAGCCGGAACCGGAGCCGGAGCGGGCGGGGGGGGAGGTGTGGAAACGGCCGGTGCGCTGGCAGGGGCCGGAGGAGGATTGGCGGCGGCGCGGGCCTCGGCGGCAGCGGCCTCGGCCGCGGCTGCTTTTTCGGCTCTTTCACGAACGACGTCCTCGGCGCTCTTGACCATGACGCCGGCAGGCAGGCGGGTGACGAAACCTTGCGGCGGGAGCGGTTCGGCGGAGGTCGCGGCAGACTCGTCGGGCTGGTCGGCCGTGGCGTCGCCGGCAGCGGCGGTGCCTTCGGCGGGAGCGGTGGCGGCAAATTCCTCAACGAGGGCCTCGGCATTGATATTGTCGACGGTGCTCGAGACGCTCTTCACGTCAAAGTTGCGCTCCTTCAGCAAGGCGAGCAGGGCCTTGTTTTCCATGCCGATTTTTTTTGCGAGTTCGTGGATGCGGATGCTCATTCTTGCGTGTTAGTGAGGCGGGAGGCCGAAGGAGGGCGGATGATGAAGGTGTGGACGGGGACGCTGGCGATCAGGCGGTGCTGCTGACGCGGCCGATGATTTCCTGCGCCTCTGCGGGACTGAAGCCGGCGTCGGTGAGATCCTCGGCGTCGACGCCTTCGAAGGCGGCGGGCGAGTTGATGCCGACGGCGACGAGGCGCGCGGCGAGGTTTTCGGCGAGGCCGAAGGTCTGGACAAGGAGGCGGGTGGCGGCGGTGCGCGGGTCGATGGTCTCGACCTTGTGTTCCTCGATATCGAGGCGCCAGCCGACGAGGCGGGAGGTGAGGCGCGCGTTCTGGCCCTTGCGGCCGATGGCGATGGCGAGGTCGGAGGCGGCCACGCGGATGAGGATGCGGCGGGACTTTTCGTCGAGGATCATCTCGCGCGGCACGGCGGGCTTGAGGGCTTCGGCCACCATCTGCTTCGGGTCTTCGAACCAGTTGATGATGTCGATCTTCTCGCCATTGAGCTCACGGACGATGGTCTTGACGCGGGCGCCGCGGGCACCGACGCAGGCGCCGACAGGATCGACCTTGGGGTCGGTGCTGATGACGGCGATTTTTGTCCGGTAGCCGGGTTCGCGGGCGAAGGCCTGGATCCTGACGGTGCCGTCGGCGATCTCGGCGACCTCGACTTCGAAGAGGCGGCGAACGAACTTGGGACTGGCGCGGCTGAGGATGAGCTCGGGACCGCGCGGGGTGTTGTCGATGGCGAGCAGGAGGCAGCGGATGCGGTCGCCGGCTTGGTATTCCTCGCCGGGGACCTGTTCCTTGCGGGTGAGGGCGGCTTCGGCCTTGCCGAGATCGATGTAGATGTCGTCGCGTTCGCGGCGGCGGACGGTGCCGGTGACGATGTTGCCGACCATGTCCTTGAAGTCATCGTAAATGCGGTCCTTCTCGAACTGGCGGAGTTTTTGCATGACGGCCTGGCGGGCGGTCTGCGCGGCGATGCGGCCGAGGGAGGCGGGGTCGACTTCTTTCTCCACGATATCACCGATCTGGGCGCCGGGCTGGATGGCCTGGGCTTTCTCGATGTGGATCTCGAGCCTGGGGTCGCCGATGGAGTCCACCACCTTGAGAAGCTGCCACGCGTGGAGCTGGCCGTTGCGGGGGTTGATGTCGATCTTGAGCTCCTGGCCGGCGGAGACGCCTTTCTGGGCGGCGGCCTTGATGGCATTGACGATCGCGGCGATCATATCGGCGCGCGCAATGCCCTTCTCCTTTTCCATGTATTCGAGGACTGAAAGTATTTCGCTGCTCATGAGACTGTTGGGAAATCGAGGAAAAAAAAGGCGGGCCAGAGGCCCACCCGGGTGAAAAGTGACCGTTACTTAGTGAAGCCGTTGAGAGTGTGAGAGTGGATTTTTTATGTCAAGTCCCCCGGGGAGGGGACGGAGGGAAGGGGAGCAGGAGAGAGAAACGGAGACCGTTGTAACCAGGTCCGGCGGGCGGCGTCTTGGCCCTTGTTCGTTTTGTTACCAACCCGATTCAATATGAAAACCAGATATACGTTTGCCGCGGCGCTTGCCTCGCTCGCTTTTGCGATCTCCGGCGCCGCTCTTCACGCTGAAAGCGAAAAACCATTCGGCAAGTCTGACCGGCCCCCTGCGCGGCAATCGGCCGAACAGCAACTCGAGCACCTCAAGACGGAGCTCAACCTCACGGACGACCAGTCCACCAAAATCAAGGCGATCCTTGCTGACGAGGCCGCGGCCGTGAAAACGATCCGCCAGGACGAGTCGCTGGACAACAAGGCCAAGCGCGAGAAAATGCAGGAGGTGCGCAAGTCCGGCCGTGAAAAAATCGAAGCGGTGCTGACCGCGGAACAGAAAGCCGCATTCGAGAAACTCGCATCGGAAAGACGCGGACCAAAGAAGGAGAAAAAATCCAAAGACTGACCTTTTCCGGGTACAGCAACCCGGTTCTGTAAGGGGATACTGCCGTCGGGACTGAGGGTCCCGACGGCTTTTTGTTTATAGATTGCGATAGTTAACGAGAAAACAGTGAAAAAAGTGCAAAAATCAGGGTTTTACCTGACTACCGCATTTTCAGGAAACTGGTATTGTTACCCCGTTCTCCTTGAAAGCCCTCCGGGGCATTCTTCCAGTTGAGTCCCAGTTTGCGACTTCCGTCACGTCAGTGGCGGATCCGGGTGTGGTAGCCCGGTTTCCTGAGTCGGGCGGGGCGTCTGATGCCGACAAGGCTAGACGGCGCCCCGCTTTTCTTTTGCCCGCAGGAAGCGGTCCGCAAGAACGGGAACCGGCCGCTGCCGGCGCGGATTTGCAGACATCGAATTTGTATCTTTTTTATGGATACATGGTTTCCGGCATCGGGTGTTTACCCGACTAGCGCGGGTCAGGTTCACCCGGTATACTCGTCGCGCACACTCATTCACATCACTCCACGCCGGCTGGCCATTCCACGTCTCCCGCACGGCGTCTGACACTTCTTCCGGCGATCTTGCCACATTCCGTACTTATTTTCACATGACGACCAAACCCATGCTCAAACAGGCGGCATTCATTGCCCTGCTCTCCCTGCTCCCATCCGGTGCCCGCGCCGACTATGACGGGGGCCAGATACTCAACAAGGACGAAACTTTTTCGGGCGAGATCAAGGTGACCCTGGATTCTCCCAACGCGGCGAACAGCGCGGTGCAGATCAACGGCGAAAAATCCGGTTACACGACCCTCCTGGAAGGTGACATCCGGATATCGTCCGGAAAAAACTACGAGACGTCGACCAGTCCGATGTACGGACACGGCGTTTACCTGAATGGAAGCACCGGCACCGGCAACAACATTGTCCTGAAGACGGCTTCGGCTTCTGACCGGATCATCATCGACGTTTACGATTATGTCGGTTCCGGTGTGCGTAATGACAAATCCGATGCAACTTCGGCCATTACCCTGGATGCGTCGGCATCTTCCGGTGGCGGGATCAGTATCAATCTGAGAAACACGACTCATCCCGGAAGCAGCACGACAGAAGCCGCCGGTATTTATGCCAGCGCCGGCAAGGTGAATGTCACCGGCGTATTGGGAATCACCACCGCCCAGGAGCGCGGATACGGCCTGTGGACCGGAAGCGCATCTTCCGATATACGGATCACCGGTGACACGACACTCGCGACGACCGGCAAAGGAAGCTACGGCATCCGGGCCGATGGCGGGACTGTTTCCATTGACGGCGATCTGACCGTCACGACGACCGGCGCGAAGTCCCCGGGGTCTTTCTTGTCCTATGGGGCTTACGGCATCCATGCCCGGGGGCAGGCAACCGTGACGGTGACCGGGACCGCCGACATCACAACCTCCGGAGAGGCCGCCCACGGGCTTCATACCGGCGCGCTTCTGAGTGGAACGCCCGGAATCATTGAGGCAGGTATCTTGAAGGTAAATACAGACGGGTCCGGCGCCCATGGCCTGTATGTCCTTTCGGGAGGTTCCATCCGCTCCGACGAGGCAACCGTCACCACCACCGGCAGCAATTCCTACGGCCTCTATTCTTCCGGCACAGGCAGTAACATCACGATCAAAACCGGTAAGGTGAATATCAATACCACCGGCCACGGCGTCTATGCCTCCGGCACCAACAGCAAAATCACGCTCAACGGCATCGAAACGCTCACCGTCGGTTCGGGCGCACATTCCATCCATGCCGCCAGCAAGGGCCGCGTCGAGGGCGTCGGACAGTACACCTTTACAGGCGACATCTATTCTTCCGGCTCGGGGAGCATGGTCGATCTGACCATGGAAGACGCTTCCCGTTTCACAGGCCAAACGACCGTGGTCAGCAGCGGCGCCATCGACCTGGCACTCGCCGGCGTCTCGAACTGGACGCTGACGGCCGACTCTTCCCTGAGCAATCTCACCATAGACGCCGGTTCCTCGCTGACATTCACCCTCAGCGGGCAATACGATTTCACCAAAATCACCGGCAGCAATCTCCTGACCATGGAGACCGGGTCTCTGATCGAGGTGGTGCTGGACGGTTATTCCGCTCAGGCTGGCGATTCGTTCCGGCTCATTACCGCGAGCAGCTACGATGTCGCCGATGTGAGTTTCGATTTTGACCGGGCGCTCCTTTCGGCCGGTCTGTACTGGGATACCGGAGATTTTGCCGACACCGGCACTATCCGGGTTACGGCCGTTCCCGAGCCTGCCGCCTGCGCCCTTCTCGCCGGCGCCGTGCTCCTCGGCTGGGCGGTGATCCGCCGCCGGTGATGGAGAGGCGGTTCGGGAAAAGGCATTCCCGGTTACGCGTAGCGGCTTTTCAGCGTGGAGAAGGGAAAATAGCGTCCCGGGCACACCGTGTGGTTGATATCCACCCACCGGTGAACCGTGACGGACGGCGTGCCGCCGAGCGGAGCGTCGTCGCGGAGCCAGTCCACCAGGGCGAAGAGCGAATCGAGCTGTTTTTTGTCCGGCCGGCGGTTCTGGAAATTGCCCACCAGGCAGATGCCGATGCCGTGCTGGTTGTACACGCGGTTGCGGACGTGGCCGCCATCGAGTTGTCCGCGCCAGCGCGGGCCGATCTCGATCTTGCCGTCAGGTGAATCGCGCCCGTTGCCGATGACGAAATGGTACGCGAGCCCGTGCTCCATGCCGCGGCGCAGGTGGGCGCGGTGATAGGACAGCGCGTTGCCGCGCTCGATGCCGCTGTGGTGGACGACGATGTACTTCCAGCGCCCGCTCCGGATGCGCACCTTGCGGGTTTCCGCAATGACATCGTCGAGCACGGCAGGCGGGCGCGCCGCGCTGCGGGCGGCAACGGCGGAGGAGGCCCCCGCCGCGGCCGCACCGCGTGAGCCGGATGCGGCCGGGATGACGAGTTTCTGGCCGACCTTGATCACATCGCCGGTGAGGCGGTTGCGCTGCCGGAGCGCAGCCACGGTCACACCGTAGCGCGCGGCGATGGCGGAGAGCGTGTCGCCCTTGCGGACGACATGCGTGGCCTCACCCGCGGCGGCCAGCAAGGCGGCCGGGACAAATCCCGACCCCGGCAGCGCCAGGCAGGCAATCCGTAAAAATGTACGGCGGGTGATGGTCATCGACCCTCACACCCTAACATTGCCGTCAACCCGTCCGGGCCGGGTTCATCGCCCGGCGTCGGCGCAGAAGCCGGTTGGCGAGCAGGCCGCGTTTCGGCGCGAAGACGAGCGCGAGCACAAACACGGCCGTCTGTGCCAGCACGATGCAGGAGCCGGTCGAGCCGTTGATGAAAAAACTTACATACACGCCGGCCAGGCTGGACCCGACCGAGGTGCCGACCGCGACGAGCATCATCGGACCGAAACGGTCCGTGAGCAGAAAACCCGTGCAGCCCGGCGTCACCAGCATGGCGACGACGAGAATGACGCCCACCGCCTGAAGCGAGGCCACGATGGTCAACGCCAGCAACGAAAGCATCACGTAGTTGAGAACCGTTACATTGATGCCGACGCTGCGGGCGTGGCCGGGATCGAAGCAGAAAAGCAGCAGGTCCTTGCGCAGCGCGAGCGTCACGAGCAGCGTCGCGCCGCCGATGATCGCGGTCTGGATCACCTGCGCTTTCGGCAGGCCGAGCAGGCTGCCGAACAGGATGTGGTTGAGGTGCTGGTCGCTCTCGACCTTGGTGAAAATCACCAGACCGAGCGCGAACAGGCCGGTGAACACCACGCCCATCACGGTGTCCTCCTTCAGGCGGCTGTTGCTCTTGATGAAACCCGTGCCGATCGCGCAAGCCAGGCCGGAGAGAAACGCGCCAATGGCCAGCGGCACGCCCGCGACGTAAGCCAGCACGATGCCGGGCAGCACGGCGTGCGAGATGGCGTCGCCCATCAGCGACCATCCTTTCAGCACGAGGAAACAGGAAAAAACGGCGCAGACCGTGCCGACGAGCACGCTCAGCGCGAAGGCGGCCAGCATGAAGTCGTAGTGGAAAGGGCTGAGCCAGTTCATGCCGGCCTCCTTTCGAGCGCGCGGCGACGCCGGGC
Organism: Opitutaceae bacterium TAV5; assembly: GCA_000242935.3. NCBI lineage: Bacteria > Pseudomonadati > Verrucomicrobiota > Opitutia > Opitutales > Opitutaceae > Opitutaceae bacterium TAV5. The sequence continues at coordinate 1,642,631 of CP007053.1, read as the reverse complement.
GCGGCTCGCGAGCATCCCGTGTTTCCGGGCAAATACGAGGGCGGCGAGGAAGATCAGCGTCTGCAGCACGACAATGCAGCCGCCGGTCGAGCCGTCGAGGAAGTAGCTGGCATAAGCGCCGGTCAGGCCGGTGGCGACCCCGATGCTCCCGGCGATGGCGAGCATGCGGGTGAAACGATCCGTGAGCAGATACGCGGTGGCTCCCGGTGTGACGAGCGTCGCCACCACGAGGCACGCGCCCACGGTTTGCAGGGCGGCGACGGCGGTCGCGGCCAGCAGCGTGAGCAGCGTGAAGTGCAGCGCGAGGACGTTGAGGCCGAGCGCGCGCGCCTGGTCGGGGTCGAAACAGAAGAGAACAAGGTCCTTCCGTTTCAGGCCGAGCACGGCGACGGTGACCAGCGAGATGATCGCCACCTGTTTCACGTCGGCGTCGGAAATGCCGAGGATGTTGCCGAAGACGATCGTGCGCAGGCTGACGCCGCTCGGGTAGATCGAAATGAGCAGCACGCCGAGCGCGAAAAACGCCGTGAACACCACGCCGATGACGGCATCCTCCCGGAGCTGTGTCTTTGTCTTCACAAAGCCCATGCCGAGGGCCGCGAGCAGGCCGGAAAAAAACGCGCCGGGCGCGAACGGAGCGCCGAGCAGATACGCCAGCGTGACGCCCGGCACGATCGCATGCGAAAGCGCGTCGCCCATGAGGGACCAGCCTTTCAGCGTGATGAAGCACGAGAGCAGCGCGCACACGCCGCCGATCAGGGCGCTCACCCACATGGCCTTGAGCATGTACTCGTACTGAAACGGGATGAGAAGGGATTGCAGGTGTTCACTCATGATTTTCCCCCCGCCTCTCTCTCTTCGCGGGCGCGCTTTTCCAGGAGAGATTCATGGCCGGCACGGTGCGGGAATTCGAGGTGGCCTCCCTTGCCGAAGACGAGCGGGCGCTCGTCGTCGGTGAGCACGGTGACGGCGCGCCCGTCATGTTTTTGCACCGTGGACTCGTCGAAACGGAAATGGCGGAGCACACCGCCGAAGGCCTTGGCGAGATTGGCTTCGGTAAAAACGTCCGCGATCGGCCCGAAGGCGAGCACGGTGCGGTTGATGATCACGGCCTGGTCGCAGAATTCGGGGACGGAGCCGAGATTGTGGGTCGAGACGAGGATGATGTGGCCGGAGGCGCGGAGTTCGCGCAGGAGGTCGATGATGGCGGCCTCGGTCTTCACATCGACGCCGGTAAACGGTTCGTCGAGGAGGATGACACGGCCTTGTTGCGCCAGCGCGCGGGCGAGGAAGACGCGCTTTTTCTGGCCTCCGGAGAGTTCGCCGATCTGGCGATGGCGGAAATCCCACATCTGCACGCGGCGCAGGCTTTCCTCGGCCAGCCGTTTGTCTTCGGGCCGCGGGATGCGCAGGAAGTTCATGTAGCCGTAGCGCCCCATGAGCACGACGTCCCACACGCTGACGGGAAACGACCAGTCCACTTCCTCGGCTTGCGGCACATAGGCGACCCGGTTTTTCTTTTGCGCGGCGGCGACAGGATCCCCGCCGATCCGCACCCGGCCCCGGGCGGGCGTGAGAAAGCCCATGATCGCCTTGAAGAGCGTGGATTTGCCGCTGCCGTTGACGCCGACGAGCGCGCAGATCGTGCCCGCGGCCAGCCGGAAACTCGCATCGAAGACGGCGACATTGCCGTTGTTGTAGGTGACCGTGACGTCCTCGACGGAGACGTCGATGGTGGCGGCAGTTGAAGGATTCGTTCTCATAGTTTGAAGACAAAGGCCCGGCGGCGGGTTTTTCCCACGCGGCCGGGCTTTTGTTGTTTTCCGTCCGCGGAACTCATTTTCCGAAAAAGCCGTTCACAATCGTCTGGGCATTGTATTCGAGCAGCTTGAGGTAGGTGGGAGCCGGCCCGTCGTCGGTCGTGAGCGAATCGACGTAGAGGACGCCGCCGTAGCGGGCCTTCGTTTCCTTGGCCACCTGGCGGGCCGGCTTGTCGCTGATCGTGCTTTCGCTGAAGACGACCGGAATCCTGTTCTTGCGCACGATGTCGATGACCTTGCGGACCTGTCGCGGGGTGCCTTCCTCGTCGGCATTCACGGGCCAGAGCCAGACCTCCTTCATGCCGTAGTTGCGGACCAGGTACGAGAATGCGCCCTCGCTGCTCACCAGCCAGCGCTGGCTCTCGGGGATTTCCTCGAGTTTTTTGCGGATCGGCTCGTCGATGGCCTTGAGCTTTTCGGTGTAGGCGGCGGCGTTGGCGTTATAGGTGGCCGCGTTTTCGGGATCGAGCGCCACGAATGCCTTGCGGATGTTCTCCACGTAGATGATGGCGTTGGCGGGCGACATCCAGCTATGGGGATTGGGTTTCCCGTTATAGGGGCCTTCGCTGATGCTCAGGGGCTCGATGCCTTCGGTGAGGACGACACTCGGAACGTTGCGGACATTGCTGAAAAATTTCTCGAACCAGCGTTCCAGCCCCATGCCGTTCCAGAGGACGAGATCGGCGGACTGGGCTTTGACGATGTCGAGCGGTGTGGGCTCGTATTCGTGAATTTCCGCGCCGGGCCTGGTGATGGATTCGACGATGGCGGCGGTGCCGGCGACATTCTGCGCCATGTCCTGGATGATCGTGAACGTGGTGACCACGCGTTTGGGCTTGGCATCGGCCGCGAAGCCGATGCCAAAAGCGCCGAGGACAAGCGTTGCGATCGTGAGCGCCCGACGCGCCCGGCAGGGAAGGCCGCGCAGGGCGGCGGTGGATTGTATGGTATTCATTTATGTATGACGAATGGAGGAAGAGAGTCAGAAGCGCCGGGAAAATCCGGCGAAGGGTTGGTAATCGGGCGCCGAGTCGGTGACGCCGAAGTTGCAGCCGAAATCGAGCTGGCTGTTTTCACCGAGAGCCCAGGTGAACCCGATGTCCACCTGGCCCTGCCATCTGAAGCCGGGCGCGCTGCCGGTCACGGCCACGAACTCGATGTAGCCGCCGAGTTTTCCGGTGATGTCGTGGCTGAAGGTGATGGAGTTGACCCATTCGGTGTCGTAACCGCCGTCGCCGTCGCTGACGAAATCCACCTCCGTCATGGCTCCCATGCTCCAGTCGGCGGGAAGCCCGGCGGCGAAGGGGACGATCACGCCGCCCTCGGTCTTGCCGTTGCGAATGTCATTGGACGACAGGGGCCACTTGACGAAGGGCATGATGCCGAGGGCCGTCGCGCCGCCGTCGTTGCCCCACAAGTTGATCTTGAGGCGGGTCGTGAGGTCGCCGGATCCCGAAACCGTGGTTCTGGTGCCGGCGTTGCGATCCTTGACCTGCGAGCGGATGTAAGGATCGACCATCAGCTGGAGATCGACGTGGTTGAGCAGGCCGACCTTGAGGTTGAGCGGAGCCACTCTGTACTCCCGGGTGCGAATGCCGCCGTCGCTGTCGTACGTGTAGTTGACGAAATCGAGCTCGATCTGGACGTGGCCGGCATCGACCGTGTACGGGCTTTCGGTCTGGTCGGGCCGGTCAGTGGAGAGTGCGCGCATCCACTCCTTCGGCGTGGGATTGAAGAGCGTGCAGGCCGACTTGTCGGGCGGGGTGTCGTCTCCGGCCCGCAATGGCGGGGCGGCCAGAACGATGGAGAGCCCCGCCACCGGAAGCGCGCAGCGGAAACCGGCCGCGCTCTTTTTACGATACGGCCGGGCGTTGGTGGATGTGGTGTTCTTTTTTTGCATGAAGGAAACGGTTCTTCGTTTTGCGGATTGCCGATCCGGGTGTCCGGGCGGCTGACGAGTAGCTCGTGGGAATAGATTTAGCATAAGCTACAATTAATAGCCGAAGCATTTATTTGTGGCCGTCAAAACAAATCTCGCGTTGTTGCAAAAACAGGAGCGGCGGCGTCCCCGCCGCCGGACGGGATGACAGTCCCGCCATCATACCAGACAGGCGCGCTGGCGCGCGTCCGGCGGCGGGGACGCCGCCGCTCTGTCTGAGCCACTTTGATTTACATCCGTAGCAAGCGCTACATCCTGTTTGTCTTGGACATGAGGCGCGTTTTGGTGTGAAGTGCCGGCATGACATCCGGAGCCACCCGATCGACCGCCGCTACGCGGAAGAATGTCGCGCGCAAACCCTCCGCTCGCGCCGGAGCGGCGGCGTCGCGCAAGGAAAAGCTGACGCAGGCGGAGGGGCTGCGCAGCACGCGGGAAGCGCATGCGCGCGAAACGGCCGAAGATTATGTGGAAGCCATTGCCGAGCTGATCGCCACCATGGGCGAGGCCCGCGTCACCGATCTGGCGCGCAAGTTCGGGGTGACGCATGTGACCGTGAACCGGACGATCGCGCGGTTGCAGCGTCTGGGCTACGTGACGTCACTGCCGTATCGTTCGATTTTCCTGACGGAGCTTGGCAGCAAGACCGCCAGTGACGCGAGGCGGCGGCACGAGATCGTGGTGGAATTTCTGCGTCTTCAGGGCGTGCCGGAAGCCGCGGCGCAACGCGACGCCGAAGGCATCGAGCACCACGTGAGCCCGGAAACCCTGGCGGCCTTCGAGCGCGCCCTGAAGCGCGGCTGAAGGTGAGTGGCGGGGGGCCATACCAAAGCCCCAAAGCCTTCGGATTTTTACACAAAGGCCTTGGGGTGGCTGAGCCGCAACCGAAGGAGGAAGAATGGCCACGAAAAACACGAAAAAACACACCGCGCATGAAATCCCCCATCGCGCTTATAAGCGCGCGAGAGATTCTCGTCGGACAGAAAGGAATTTTGTGTTTTTTGTGGCCCTCCCGGTTTGAATCCGGAACGCATACGATCCGTAATGGCGATCCTCCCGATGCGGGCATAAAAAACCGTCCCGGAGTGCCCGGGACGGTTTTTGGAATGAAGCGAAACGGTTCGCCGGACCGTGCCGGTCAGGCGCCGAGCTGGAAGCGGGCGAAACGGCGGATCTGGATGTTCTCGCCGGTCTTCGCAATCTGCTCGGTGAGGATTTCCTTCACCGTCTTTTCGGGCTGCTTGACGAAAGGCTGGTCGAGCAGGGCGACGGTCGAGAAGTACTTGTCGAGCTTGCCTTCGACGATCTTCTGGATCGCCGCGGGCGGCTTGCCGGCGACCTGCGCAGTGGCGATCTCGCGCTCCTTGGCGATGTTCTCTTCGGGCACCTCGTCGCGCGACACGCAGATCGGGCTGGCGGCGGCGATGTGGAGGCAGATGTCCTTCACGAACGCGCCGAACTCTTCGTTGCGGGCCACAAAATCGGTCTCGCAGTTGACCTCGACGAGGACGCCTACCTTGCCACCGAGGTGGATGTAGCTTTCGACCCGGCCTTCCTTGGTGGCGCGGTCGGCGCGCTTGGCGGCGGAGGCATTGCCTTTCTTGCGGAGGATGGTGATGGCTTCCTCGACGTTGCCGTTGGTTTCGACCAGGGCCTTCTTGCAGTCCATCATGCCGGCGCCGGTCTGTTCGCGCAGGCTGTTCACCATCTGGGCGGTAATTGCTGTCGTTGTTGTAGCGGTACTCATTGTTAAACGGGTTCCTTTCCGGAGGGAGGGATTGGCTGGAGGGCGGCTTACTCGTCGTCCTTGGGGGCGGCGATTTTCTTGCGGACCGGAGCGGCCTTCTTCTTGGCGGGCTTGATGACTTCGCCGTCTTCACCGATGATGTCGGCGACGACTTCATCCTCGATTTCGACCACGGCCACGGCGGCGGGTTCTTCGGTGATGCCGGCGGCGGCGGCCACGGCGGCGCTGGCGGCCTTGAGGTCGGCGGCGCCACGGGCGGCGCGACGGCTGTCACGCTGGGAAAGTCCGCTCTGCACGGCCTCGACGATGGTGTCGACGATGATGCGGATGGATTTCACCGCGTCGTCGTTGCCGGGAATCGGGTGGGAGAGTTTGGTCGGGTCGGAGTTGGTGTCGACCAGGCCGACGCAGGGGATGCCGCAGCGGGCGGCTTCGGCGACGGCGATGTCTTCATGATTGGCGTCGACGACGAACATGGCCGAGGGAAGCTCGGGCATGTCGACGATGCCGGCGAAGTTCTTGTTCATGCGGACCATCTCGCGCTTGATGGCGGCGCCTTCCTTGGCGGAGAGCTTGTTGATGTCGCCGGAGGTCTCGAGGGCCTGGAATTTCTTGAACTTGGCGATCGATTTCTTGACGGTCGCGAAGTTGGTGAGCGTGCCGCCGAGCCAGCGGTCGACGCAGTAGGGCATGCTGGTGGAGGTGGCGGCCTCGCGGAGGATTTCCTGGGCCTGCTTCTTGGTGCCGACAAAGAGCACGTTGCCGCCGTTGGCGACGGTGTCCTCGATGAAGGTGTAGGCTTTCCTGAGCAGTTCGTGGGTCTTGCCGAGGTCGATGATGGTGATGCCCTGGCGGTGGTCGAACACGTAGGGCTTGGAGCGCGGGTTCCAGCGCTTGGTCTGGTGACCGAAGTGGACGCCGGCGTCGAGCAGGTCTTTGGCAGTGACGTTCATGATGTTGATCTATGTATCTTCCTGACACACAGGTCGGCCAGTGGGCCGCCTTGCGATCGGGTGATGGAGTGTTGTGGTTGTGTGTGACTGGTTTCCCGGCCCGGAAGCGGGCAGGAAAGGGTCGATCACACGGATCAGGGGAGGCCGAGGCAAGCGCGAAGTGCGGGAAGCCCGGGCCGTCGGGCCCCGGTCACCGTTTTCGGGTATGGACGGTGTCGTCGGGACGGGTTGATGATGGGCGGTTTCTTTTCCCGTGAAAACCGTTTCGCTCCTGCGCTCGTTCCGTTCCCGCAACTACCGGCTGTTCTTCTCCGGCCAGGCGATCTCGCTGATGGGCAACTGGATGACAACGACAGCCTCCATGTGGCTGGCGTACAAGCTGGCGGCGAGTCCGTTTCACGTGGGGCTGGTGGGGTTTGCCACGCAGATTCCCCTGCTGGTGCTGGCGCCGTTCACGGGGGTGACGGGCGACCGGCTGGACCGGCGCCGGCTGCTGATCGGGTTGCAGATGTGTTCGCTGGTGCAATCGGCGTCGCTGGCGACCGTGACGCTGACCGGGAACATGACGATCACGGTGCTGGTGGGGCTTTCGCTGGTGCAGGGATTCATCAATGCGTTCGAGTTTCCGACGCGGCAGTCCTTCGTGGCGGAGATGGTGGACCGGCGCGAGGATCTGCCCAATGCCATCGCGCTCAATTCCTCGATGTTCAACATCGCGCGGTTGCTCGGGCCGGCGATCGCGGGCGTGCTCATCAACCGCTGGAGCGCGGGCGTGTGTTACGCGATCGATGCCGTGAGTTACCTGCCGGTGATCCTGAGTCTGTGGATGATGCGCGTGCAGCCGCGGCCGCCGCGCGAGCGGGTGACGCGGGCGTGGGAAGACTTCGGGGCGGGCCTGGCCTACGTGCGGGCGGAAGGCGGGCTGCGGAGGCCGCTCCTGCTGGTGGCGGTCAACGCGCTGGCGGGGTTCGGGGCGAGCACGCTGGCGTCGGTGTTTGCGGGCGGGGTTTTTGACGGCAATGCGGCCATGCTGGGGCATTTTTATTCGGCGGTGGGCGCGGGGGCGTTGCTGAGCGCGATCATCCTGGGGACGCGCACGACGGTGGACCAGCTCCGTCCGTGGATCGTGCGCGGCACGGTGCTGGTGGCGGCGAGTTCGCTGGTGATCGCGCTGAGTCCGTCGGTGTGGGTGGCGTATGTCGGTTATTTTGTCAGCGGGACGGCGGTGGTGCTGGTGATGGCGGGCAGCAACACGCTGATCCAGGCGCGCGTGGCGGACGACAAGCGGAGCCGCGTGATGGGGCTGTTTGTGATGGCGCAGGGGGTGGCGCCGATCGGGGCGCTGCTGACGGGGTGGGCGGCAGCGCACTGGGGTCCGCGGCTGGCGCTCGGCCTGTGCGCGGCGGTGATGGCGGTGGCGGCGGTGGCGTTTGCGAAACCGCGCTCGGCGCCGGCGGCGGGTGAGCCGGTCCGGCCGGTCGTCGGCGAGGGCACGGGAGCGCCGTTCGTGTGAGCGGAAACCGCAGCAGAGGGAACCGCTAAAGGGCGCTAACGGACGCTCAACAAAGACATTGTCAGACAGGACGACCCGACAATGTCTGCACTTGGGAGGTGATGCCCCGCTCTCCTGATTCCATTATCAACCGGTTCTCCTTTAGCGGTTTTTAGCGTCATTTAGCGGTTTCAACTCTGGCGGGCGCCGGAATCGGTGACGAGTTTCCGGAGGATTTCCAGGTCGGGGCGGGGTGCGCTCACGGATGCGAGGGAGAGGAAGCGCGGGGCGGGCAGCGGCTCCGTCGTGGCCGGGGCGGGCGGCAGATCGGGTTTGTATTCGAAAGGAGCGGCGAAGCGGACCCGCCAGATGTCGTAGAGGTGTCGGCGGCTGCCGGGGAGGCGGACGCCCTTGCCGTTGGGGCGGCTCACGCAAATGCGCACCGGGAGGGTGTGGAAGCCGGGCGTCAGTTCCGCGGTGGCGCGGACGGGGAGTTCGTAGACGGCCGCCTGGCCGGCCGCGAGGTGGAAGTCGAGATAGTCGCGCACGGGGCGGTCGAGGCCGGGATGGTGCGAGATGCGGGCGTGGACAACGCGCTGGCGCGAGGCGTAGTTTTCCAGGAAGACAAGAAGGCGCGCCGTGCCGCCGGGAGGCAGGACGTCGGGATAGACGAAAGCCGTGGCGGCGACTCCGCGGCTGGTGCAGATGACGTTGAAACCGAGCACGCCGGCGAGGACGGAATGCGAGCGGGGCAGCACGCTTTTATCGCGCAGGGCCCGGATGACGCAGAGCCATCCCCACAGGCTGAGCGCGCCGGCGAGCGTCGCCGGAATCCAGGCGAGAGTCGGGGCATGGCGACCGAAGAACGCGAAGCCGGCGATCGCCGCCAGCGTGCCGACAAGCGAAGCGAGGACCACCGGCCAGCCGCCGCGGCGGTACGGGCCGGCGTCGGGGGCAGGGTCAGCGGGAACGGCGCGGAGGAGTGGCGATGTGCTCATGAGAGGGAGACGGCGGGGGGCAGGGTCCGGCATGGCCGGAACCCGGCCGTCAGATATGATGACGCCGGCGGTAGCCGGTGCGCACGGCCATGACGAGACCGAGCATGATCAGGATCCGGGAGGCGATGCCTTCCATGAAGTGGTTGGGTATCGAAAAGGCCAGCCAGACCTGGAGGCCGACGTAGAAGAGGAAGGCGACCAGCGATGCGCGGAAGGGCGCGTACTTCGCCCACCAGGCGAGGGCGAGGAAGAGGAAGCCGACGCCGAACATCACGCAGACGACATCGCGTATCGGCACGGGGATTACGGGCGCAGCGACGCGGCGCGAGAGAAAGAGATTCGCCAGCCAGAGGTAGAGCGGATAAAGCGCGGTGAGAAACTCGACGAGGGCGGAGACGAGCAGCCAGTCGCGACCGGAAAAAAGTTGCTGCTCTTGCGCGGAGCGGGTCTGGCACTCCCGCAGAAGGTGCCAGGGATCAGCCGGGGAAGGTGGGTGCATGGGAGGGGGGAGGATGGGAGGCAGGGGAGAGATGGGAGGTATGGGAGATATGGTTTTGGCTTCAGCTTTTGGGCTCCTGGTCTTCGGGTTTTTCCTCCTGTGTCCAGCCGCCGCCGAGAGCCTTGTAGAGATCGACGAGGCTGATGAGGTGGAGTGCGCGCGAACGGATCAGGCTCTGCTGGGCGGCGAAGAGATCCTGCTGCGCGGTGAGCACGGTCAGATAATCGGCCACGCCGCCCTTGTAACGGATGTCCGAAAGATCGTAGCGGCTCTGCTCGGCGGTGACCTGCGCTTCCTGTGCGGCGAGCTGTTCGTCGTAGGAGGAGCGGGCGGCGAGGCCGTCGGCGACTTCGCGGAAGGCCGTCTGGATGGCTTTTTCGTAGGCGGCGATCTCGATGCGTTTCTGGATCTCGGCGACATCGAGCGTGGCGCGGTTGCGGCCGCCGGTGAAGATCGGAAGCGTGATCTGCGGGGCGAAGCTCCAGGTGCCGGAGCCGGCCTTGAAGAGGCCGTCGAGATCGGCGCTGCTGGTGCCGCCGAAGGCGGTGAGCGTGATCGACGGGAAGAAGGCGGCGCGGGCCGCGCCGATGTTGGCGTTGGCGGAGCGCAGGGTGTGCTCGGCTTGCAGGATGTCGGGCCGGCGTTGCAGGAGATCGGCCGGCAGGCCGGCGGGAAGATCGGTGATGAGGTTCTGGCCGGCGAGGGGGAGCGCGGCCGGCAGATCGTCGGGGAGGGGCGCGCCGACGAGGAAGGCGAGGCCGTTGCGCGCCTGCGCGAGGAGGCGCGTGTATTCGGCGATGGTGGCGCGGGTGCTGGCGACCTGGGCCTCGGCGGTGCGCAGGTCGAGCTCGGTGGCGACGCCGTTGTCGTAGCGATGTTTGATCAGGTTGTACGAATCCTGGACGAGCGCGAGCGTGCGGCGGCCGAGTTCGAGCTGCTCGTCGGCGGAGCGTTCGGTGAGGTACTGGGTGGCGAGGGTGGAAATGAATGCCAGTTGCGCAGCGCGGCGGGCTTCTTCGGTGGCCAGCCAGGTTTCGAGCGCGGCGGCCTTGAGGCTGCGCACACGGCCGAAGAAATCGATCTCCCAGGAGGCGACGCCGCCCACGCGGTACTGGCTGGCGGTGTAGGCCCGGCCGGAGGAGGAGAGGTCGGCAGGCGTGCGGCCGCGGCTGCCGTCGGCGGCGCCGTCGAGCGTGGGCCAGAGGGAGGAGCCCTCGATCCGGTACTGGGCGCGGGTCTGCTCGACGCGGAGGAGCGCGGTGCGCAGGTCGCGGTTGTTTTCGAGGCCGACGGTGATGAGCGCGCGCAGGCGCGGGTCGCCGAAAAAGGTGGCCCAGGGGATGTCGGCGGCCGTGCCGGCCGCGTCGGCGGACATGGCGGTGGCGGCGGGCCAGGCGTCGGGGACGGGCGTGGCGGGACGCTCGTAATCGGGCGCGAGGGTGCAGCCGGCGAATGTCAGCAGGAGGGTGATGGCGGCAGCGGCGAGAGTGCGGTGCATGGAGGAGAGTACGTGAGTTCAGGATTTCTTGACGGGACCGCTGCGGAAGAGGCGGGTGACGACGACGTAGAAGACCGGCACGAGGAGCACCGCGAGAGCCGTGCCGGTGATGACGCCGCCGAGGACGCTGGTGCCGATGGCATTTTGCGAACCGGAGCCGGCGCCGTTGGAGAGGGCGAGCGGGAGCACGCCGAAGCCGAAGGCGAGCGAGGTCATCAGGATGGGCCGGAGGCGGAGGCGCGCGGCGTGGATCGTGGCTTCGACGAGCCCCATGCCGTGATCGTAGCCTTCCTTGGCGAACTCGACAATGAGGATGGCATTCTTCGACGAGAGGCCGACGGTCGTGAGAAGGCCGACCTGGAAGTACACGTCATTGGGCAGGCCGCGGAACGTGACGGCCAGCACGGCGCCGAGAATGCCCAGCGGCACGACAAGCATGACGGCAAAGGGTACCGTCCAGCTTTCGTAGAGCGCCGCGAGGCAGAGGAACACCACGATCAGCGAGATCGCATAGAGCGCGGGAGCCTGCGAACCGGAGAGACGTTCTTCGTACGAGAGGCCGGCCCAGGAGTAGCCCATGCCGCCGGGGAAGGCCTCGGCGATTTTTTCCATGGCCGCCATGGAGGCGCCCGAGCTTTTGCCGGGAGCGGGGTTGCCTTCGATCTTGATCGAGGGAAATCCGTTGAAGCGCTCGAGCGCGGGAGAGCCGTAAATCCAGCTCGTGCCGGAAAAGGCCGGGAAGGGCACCATCTGGTCGAGATTGTTGCGGACATACCAGCGGTCGATGTCCTCGGGATTCATGCGATACGGAGCGTCGGCCTGGAGGTAGACTTTCTTGACGCGACCGCGGTCGATGAAGTCGTTGACGTAGGTGGAGCCCCAGGCGGCGGAGAAGGTCCGGTTGATGTCCCCTATCCTGAGACCGAGCGCGGAGGCTTTTTCGTGATCCACGCTGAGCTTGAATTGCGGGGTGTCGTCGAGGCCGCTGGGCCGCACGCGGGAGACTTCGCCGGTGTGTTCGGTGAGGGCCGACTGGAGGAGATCGCGGCGGGCGGCCATGAGGGCGTCGTGGCCGAGGCCGGCGAGGTCCTGGATGCGGAAATCGAAGCCGTTGCCGGTACCCATTTCCGGAATGGCGGGAGGAGTAAAGGCGAAGATCTGGGCGCCTTTGACCGTCTGGAACCGGGCCATGGCGCGGTCGATGACGGCGTTGACCTTTTTCTCGGCATCCTTGCGCAGGCTCCAGTCCTTGAGCTTGATGAAACCGAGTCCTGCGTTCTGGCCGCGTCCGCCAAAGCTGAAACCGGCCACGGTGAAGAGCGCCTCCACGGTGTCTTTTTCGTCGTTGAGGAAGTAATGTTCGAGATCCTCCAGGACGGCGCGCGTCTGCTCCTGGGTCGAGCCGGGAGGGAGGCTGAGCTGGAGGTAGGCCTTGCCCTGGTCCTCGTCGGGGAGGAAGGCGGTCGGTATGCGCATGAAGACCACCGCCATGGCGACGGCGATGCCGCCGTAGACGAGCAGCGAGCGGCCCCAGCGGCGGATACAGGCGGTGGTCGCCGCGGAATAACCCTGGGTGAGGCGCTCGAAGCTGCGGTTGAACCAGCCGAAGAAGCCCCGCTTCGCCGCGTGGTGCCCGGGATCGACCGGCTTCAGGATGGTGGCGCACAGGGCGGGCGTGAAAACGATCGCCACGAGGACGGAGAGCATCATCGCCGAGGCGATGGTGATGGAGAACTGCCGGTAGATGACGCCGGTGGAGCCGCCGAAGAAAGCCATCGGGATGAAGACGGCGGAGAGCACGAGCGCGATGCCGACGAGGGCGCCGGTGATCTGGTCCATGGATTTGCGCGTGGCCTCCTTGGGTGGTAGCCCTTCCTCGGCCATGACGCGTTCGACGTTCTCGACGACAACGATGGCGTCGTCCACGAGCAGGCCGATGGCCAGCACCATGCCGAACATGGTGAGCGTGTTGATGGTGAATCCGCATGCGGCCATGACGGCAAAGGTGCCGAGCAGCACGACGGGCACGGCGAGCGTGGGGATGAGGGTGGCCCGGATGTTTTGCAGGAAGAGAAACATCACGATGAACACGAGCACGATGGCCTCGATGAGCGTCTTGACGACTTCCTCGATGGAAAGAAGCACGAACGGCGCGGTCTCCATCGGGTAGATGACCTTGAGGCCGGGGGGGAAGAAGCGGGAGAGTTTCTCGATCTCGGCCTGCACGAGGTTCGAGGTGTCGAGGGCGTTGGCGCCGGAGGCGAGCTTGATGGCGAGGCCGGACGCGGGTTTGCCGTTGAGCCGGGCCTGGGTGTTGTAGTTTTCGCCGCCGAGTTCGATGCGGGCGACGTCGCGGAGGCGGACTTGCGAACCGTCGGTGTTGACGCGCACGAGGATGGCCCCGAATTCCTCGACCGTGTTGAGCCGGGTCTGGGCGATGATCGTGGCGTTGAGACGCTGGCCGGGCTGGGAGGGAAGGCCACCGAGGGAGCCGGCGGTCACCTGGGCATTCTGGGCGGTGATGGCGTCGGTGATGTCGTTGATCGTGAGCCCGTAGTTGGTGAGCGCGTCGGGGTTGACCCAGATACGCATGGCGTACTTGGCGCCGAAAAACTGGGTGTCGCCGACGCCGGGAACGCGGCCGATGGGATCCTGGACGCTGGAGGCGATGAAGTCGGAGATGTCGGCCTCGGTCATGGAGCCGTCTTCGGAGTAGAAGCCGGCCACGATGAGGAAGTTGCGGGTCGACTTCTTGACCGTGATGCCCTGCTGCTGCACTTCCTGCGGGAGCAGGGGGGTGGCGAGCTGGAGCTTGTTCTGCACCTGCACCTGGGCGATGTCGGGATCCGTGCCCTGGTTGAAGGTGAGCGTGAGCTGCATGGAGCCGTCGGCGTTGGAGGTGGACTCCATGTAGCGGAGGTTGTCGATGCCGTTCATCTGCTGCTCGATGACCTGCGTGATGGTATCCTGCACGGTCTGCGCGGAGGCGCCGGGATAGGTGGCCTGCACGTCGATGGTCGGCGGCGCGACGTTGGGATACTGCGAGATGGGCAGCGTCTTGATGGCGAGGGCGCCGGCCATCATCATGATGATGGCGATGACCCAGGCGAAGACGGGACGGTCGATGAAAAATTTGGCCATGTGGTGGAAAGGCTGAAGGCTGGAAACCTGAAGGCGGAATCAGGACTCGGCAGTGGGCGTGTGGTCGGGTGGGTGCGTGACGGGATGCTGCCTTCTAGCTCTTCGGGCTGTCGGGCCTGGCCCACGAGGGAGCGACGGGTTTCACGTGCGTGCCGACGCGGATGCGCTGGAGGTTTTCGACGATCACCTGGTCACCGGCCTTGAGGCCGGATGTGACGAGCCACTTGTTGCCGATGGTGCGGTCGGTTTGCAGGACGCGCTGTTCGACCTTGTTGTCCTCGCCGACGACAAGCGCCACGGCTTCACCGCGCATGTTGCGGCTGACGCCCTCCTGCGGGACGAGCAGTGCATCCGGATTGATGCCTTCGACGAGCTGCGCGCGGACAAACATGCCGGGGAAGAGATCGCCGCGGGGATTGGGGAAGACGGCGCGGACGGTGATCGAGGAGGTCGTGGGGTCCACGGTGATGTCGGCGAACCGGAGCGTGCCGGCTTCCGGGTATTGCCGGTTGTCGTCGAAGAAGAGCCGCACCTGGGCCTTGCCGTCGGGGGTGCTCCTGAGGCGACCCTTTTCGAGATCTTCCTTGAGGCGGAGGATCTGGCTGGCGGGCTGGACGACATCCACGTAGATCGGATCGGTCTGCTGGATGGTTGCCAGGAGCGTGGCGGAGCCGGCCTGGACGTAGGCGCCTTCGGTCACCCAGGATTTGCCGATATGGCCGGAGATGGGGGCGTAGACTTTCGTGTAGTTGAGATTGATCCGGGCCGTGGTGACGGCGGCCTTGGCCGAGGCGATATCGGCGGCGGCGACCTTTTCGGCGGCGAACGCATCGTCGTAACCCTGGCGGCTGACGGCGTTGACCTTGATCAGTTCGGCGTAGCGTTCGACGTCGAGTCTGGCGGACGCGTGGCTGGCCTCGGCGCGGGCGAGCGCGGCTTCGGCGCTGGCGAGCGCGGCCTCGTAGGGCTCGGGATCGATCTGGTAAAGTTGTTCACCTTCCTTCACATCGGCGCCTTCCTCGAAGAGGCGCTTGAGGACGATGCCGTTGACGCGGGCGCGGACCTCGGCGATGCGCCAGGCGGAGGTGCGGCCGGGAAGGGAGCGGGTGAGCGTGACCGACTCGGTGGCGAGGGTGACGACGCCGACTTCGACCGGAGGCGGTTCCTTGGCGGTGCCGGCGGCGGAGTCGGTCTTCGAGCAGCCGGCGAGAAGGGCGGCGGCAAGGGTGGTGACGAGGAGCTGGATATGGCGCATGTGCGTGGTTTGAAAAACGGGAAAACGGAGGATGACAGCAGGGAGCGGAGACCGGCGGAATGCTGTCCCGGACAGATCAGGCCGAAGCCGGAGTGAGCCTGGTATTGCTGCTTTCAGCAAGTCGGGCCGTGCGGGCATCGAGCGTATCACAGGCCGCACGGAGAGCCGTTAAATGCGAAGAGTCCAGCGGCTCCATCATTTCGATCATGGTGTCGAGAACATGGGCGACCGCCGCGGTGTATTTTTTGTGGCCGGCGGGCGTGAGCCGGGCGAGGACCTGGCGACGATCCTGCTGGCTGCGTTCGCGGGCGATGAGGCCGGAGAGTTCGAGGCGTGTCAGCACGTCGGTGACGGTCGGAGGCCACATGACGGCGAGGGCGGCGAGCCGGGTGGGCGCGAGCGGAAGCGGATCGTGAGACGAGAGAACGGACAGAATCTTGAAACCGGTTTCGGTGAGCTTCTGCTGCGAGAGGCTGTGCCGCAGCAGGGTCTGGATGCGCGACGACGTGTTCAGCAGGGCGAGCAGGATGCGGCAGCGCGGTTCCTCCTCGCCGGCGCTCTGGCTGGCATGAAGACGGAGGGCGTCCCGGAGAGGATCGGTAGCAGGTACCATGGTGTGTGACGGATTGAAAACCGGAAAGGCGAACGCAATGGCGAGCCGGTGTGGTAGCGTCTGGATCGGAAAAAAAGAACCGCCGCGGGTCGTCGTTCGTTACGGGGCCGCGGCGGAAGTGCGGGAAGATAGCACCGGATGGCCGGGAGCGATATGACTTTGTTGTTTGCCCGCTGATAACTTCCGGTTATCAGCAGGGGATGGAGTTGAGGCATCTGCGTTATTTTGCGGCAGTGGCACAGGAATTGAGTTTTCGGCGCGCGGCGGAGCGGCTGCATGTGGCGCAACCGGCGTTGAGCAAGCAGATCAGGGATCTGGAGCATGAGGTGGGCGTGGAATTGCTGGAACGCGATACGACCGGGGCCCGGCTGACGGATGCGGGAACGGTGTTTCTGGCGGAAGTGGAACGGGTGCTGGAACAGGTGCGGCAGGCGGTGGAGTTTGCGCGCGAGGCGAAGCAGGGCAAACGGGGCCAGTTGACGATCGGCAACGTGGGGACGATGTCGGCGAGTTTCATGCCGGCGAGCCTCGCGGCGTTTCGCGAAAAATATCCGGATGTGGATGTGGCGTTGCGTGAAATGCGTTCGCTGGACCAGATCAACGCGCTGACGTCGGGAACGATCCAGATCGGTTTTGCCGGCAGCATCGGCACGGCGATTCCGGAGGAGGATGTGGAGATGTTGCCGGTGTTGCAGTCGCCGATGCGGGTCATCCTGGCCCGGGCGCACCCGCTGGCGGCTAACCCGACGCTATCGTTTACCCAGTTGCTCGACGAACGGTTGCTCGGCGTGGCCGACCCGAAACGGGTGGGACCGGATCACGGCGAACTGATACGGGGATTGTTCACGAAACGGGGGATGAGGCCGGGCATCGTGAAGCGGGTTGACAGCCTCGAGTCGTTGCTGGCGCTGGTGGCGGGGCAGCAGGGCGTGTCGATCATGCCGCACATTATCAGCACGCATCATGCCGACGGGATCGTGAGCCGGTCGATCCGGGAAGGTGGACCGGAACTGATGTTTCATCTGTGGGCCGTGTGGCGGCGCGGGGAAACGTCGCAGATCGCGCACAATTTTATCGATGTGCTGCGCAAGGTCCAGGGGAGAACCCGGCGCGAACGAAAGGCCGCCGCTGCACGATAAAAGGAGCGGCGGCGGAGAGGAAGAAGTTCGGGGAATCATCACCCCGCGACAGCGCGTCGGCGGGTGGTCGGGCGGGTATCCGCCGACCCGGTAAGGTCTTTACCCGACTACCGGTGGCCGGCGAAATCTGTAAGATGTCTGGTGTCAGTCGCCCGGATACATTTCCGGAGGGCACGGTGCAGGTCACTGGGCCCTCCCGGATCAATGCAACGACGGTGGCAGAGAGTCAGGGCATCGAGGGGTTTTCATGTTTCCCCCTGGTTGCCCGGCACTTTAGTTGCCGCCCGTTTGCGCCGCCCGCCTTGGCAGTTTACTGCGAGGCGGGCGGTTTTTGTTGGCCGGCGAGGTCCGCGAGCGGGGCAAGGCCGGGCGAGGACAGATCGCCGTTGATGCCCTGCGCGGCCTTGCCCGGTCGGGGGGGCGTTACTGCCCGAGCACCCAGGCGAAGATCAGCGGCGCGACGATCGTGGCGTCGCTCTCGACGATGAACTTCGGCGTGGAGGCGGCGAGCTTGCCCCAGGTGATTTTTTCGTTGGGCACCGCGCCCGAGTAGCTGCCGTAGCTCGTGGTCGAGTCGCTGATCTGCGAAAAATAGCCCCAGAGCGGCACGCCGGTGCGCTCGAGGTCCTGGTGGAGCATCGGCACCACGCAGATCGGGAAATCGCCCGCGATGCCGCCGCCGATCTGGAAAAAGCCGATGGAGCCTTCGCCGGTCTTCAGCGTTTTGGCGGTCTTCGTGTACCACTCGGCCAGCCAGGCCATGTACTCGATGCCGCCGCGCACGGTGCGGGCGTCGCGGATCTCGCCGGTGACGACGCGACCGGCAAACATGTTGCCCAGCGTCGAGTCTTCCCAGCCCGGGACGATGATCGGCAGATTTTTTTCGCAGGCGGCGAGCATCCACGAGTTCTTCGGGTCGATCTGGAAACTCTTCTCCAGTTTTCCCGAGCGGATGATCTTGTACATGAACTCGTGCGGGAAATACCGTTCGCCGGCCCTGTCGGCTTTCAGCCACTCCTCGGCCACGACGGCCTCGATGCGGCGCATGGCCTCGGCCTCGGGGATGCACGTGTCGGTGACGCGGTTCATGTGACGGTCGAGCAGCGCCTGCTCGTCATCGGCGGTGAGGTCGCGGTAGTGCGGCACGCGTTCGTAGTAGTCGTGGGCGACAAGATTGAAGATATCTTCCTCCAGATTGGCGCCGGTGGAGACGATGGCGTGGACCTTGTCCTGCCGGATCATTTCGGCGAGCGAGAGGCCGAGCTCGGCGGTGGACATGGCGCCGGCGAGGGTGACGAGCATCTTGCCGCCGGCCTTGAGGTGGGCCTCGTAACCTTTGGCGGAGTCGATGAGGGCGGCGGCGTTGAAGTGGCGGTAATGGTGCGCGATGAACTGCGAAACCGGTCCCTTGCGGGCGGCGAGTTTTTTGTTCACGTCCTCGGTGCGTTGCGACTGGCGCTTCGCGGACTTGATGACGCGAGCTTTGGTTTGGGTGGCAGCTTTGGCTTTTGCTTTCATGGAAAGAGATACGGTGTTTCTGACAAAGTCTCCCAGCAAACCCCGACGCGCTCCCGCGCCAACAACAAAGAACATCCCGGTACGCTGTCCCGGATAATTTCAGTTCATGATCGCATCAGGCAAACGGGACGATCCGCTGCCTGGATCGTTGAATACCGGCGGATGGAATCCACGGCTTCGCCAGCATCGCAGGAGGCATGCCAGTGCCGGCCGGTGCCGGCGCAACCACCGTGGATGGCGATGCGACCGGCGGCGGAACCGGTGAGCGAACCGGCGTTGACGCGTGTAGTGCCTCACCACTACAGAAACACGCTGTCGGCGATGGAGAGGGGGCGAGCGCCGGGTTACCGGCGGCCGGATTTGCTGACGGTCGGCAAACCGTCAATCAGACAACGCAATCGTTCATACAGGCCGCGCCGACAGCCTGAGCGACCTGCTGCGTGCTTTCGCACGCCTTTCCCGATTTTCCTCTGCCATTGACCGCGCCGCCCCGGCCCCGTTGGCTGACACGTTTCCGCAACCGCACATGCTGACCATCGCCGACGTCTCCAAGTCCTACGGCACCCGGGAACTGTTTTCCGAGGTGTCGCTTTTCATTTCCCGCGAAGACCGCCTCGGGCTGGTCGGTCCCAACGGCGCGGGCAAGTCCACCCTCTTCGGCCTCATCCTTGGCGAGGAACGCCCCGACACCGGCACCATCGAGTGGGAGCGCGGCGCCGATTTCGGCTATCTCCCGCAGGAAAGCGCTCCCGCCGGCGACGAGACCATCCTCCACATCGCCACCAGCGGCAAAAAACTCGAACCCACCGAGGACGACTGGGATATCGACTACACGCTCGAACCCCGCGCCCGCAAGATCCTCGCCGGTCTCGGCTTCAAGGAGGGCGACGCCGAAAAACAGGCCAACACCTTTTCCGGCGGCTGGGTCATGCGCGCCCACCTCGCTCGCCTCCTCGTCGCCGAACCCGCCCTCCTTCTCCTCGACGAACCCACCAACCATCTCGATCTCGAAGCCCTTCTCTGGTTCCAGGACTACCTTACGCGCTATCCCGGCGGCCTCGTCGTCATCTCCCACGATCGCGCCTTCCTCAACGCGCTCTGCACCGGCATGCTCGAACTCCGCGCCGGCACGCTCCATTATTACCACGGCAACTACGACCGCTTTCTCGTCGAGAAAGAGGAGCGCAAGGCCCAGCAGGCCGCCGCGTACAAGAACCAGCAGCGCGAGATCGCCCACCTCCAGAAATTCGTGGACCGCTTCGGCGCCAAGGCCTCCATGGCCACCCGCGCCAAGTCGAAGGAAAAACAGATCGAACGCCTCCAGGAGGTCGCCGTCGAGGAACCGGCCGAAGAACTGAAACGCATCCACTTCAAATTCCCGCAGCCCCCGCGCTCTGGGCTCAAGGTCGTTGACCTGAAACACGTGCAGCAAGCCTACGGCGAGCACGTCGTGTATCGGGATCTCAACTTCAGCGCCGAGCGCGGCCAGCGCATCGTGCTCGTCGGCCCCAACGGCGCGGGCAAGTCCACCCTCCTCAAAATCCTCGCCGGCGTCATCCCCATCCAGGGAGGGGAGATCGAACTGGGCAGCAACGTCTTCACCGGCTATTTTGCGCAAAACCGCCTCGATAATCTCAATCCCGATGCCACGGTTTTCGAAAACGTCATGGAGCTGCGCACCAACGAAAACCAGCTCACCGAACAACAGGCCCGCGCCATCCTCGGCGCCTTCCTCTTCCGCAAGGACGACGTCCACAAAAAAGTCTCCGTCCTCTCCGGCGGCGAAAAATCCCGCCTCGCCCTCGCCCGCCTCCTCGTGAAGCCGCCCAACCTCCTCCTGATGGACGAGCCCACGACCCACCTCGACATCCCCTCGATCGATGCCCTCGTCGGCGCGCTCAGGAACTACGAAGGCACGCTGATCTTCATCAGCCACGACGTGCACTTCATCCGCTCGCTCGCGGAAAACGTTCTTCACGTCCACTCCGGACGCCTCACGCCCTACGCCGGCAACTACGACTATTACCTCGAAAAATCGAAGGCCACCAACGAACGCGCCGCCCTCACTGCCGGCTTCACCGACGCGCGTCCGACGCAGGCTGCGCCTGCGAATCCCAAATCTGAAATTTCAAATTCCAGATCTTCGCCAGCCGCCGGCCGCGTCTCGCCCGGCGAAATCCGGAAACTCCGCGCCGAGGTCGAGCGCTTGGAGCAGGAGATCATCAGGCTGGAGACCCAGCAAAACGAACTCACCGCCGCTCTCGAAGCCCCCGAGACCTACGCCGATCACGGCAAGGCCCTGCATCTCAACCGCGAGCTTTCCGCCGTCGTGGACCAGCTTCAGGCTGTGACCCACGATTGGGAAAAAGCCGGCGAAAAGCTGGCCGCCGCCGAAGCGAAAAGCTGAAATCACGGATTACACGGATTTTCACGGATGCAAATTACCTCCGGAAAAGCATCGGTGTTTTTATCCGTGCTCATCCGTGTAATCCGTGGTCAAAGACAACATTGCGGATTCCGGAATGATTCCCGGCCCAATCTCTGGTGAACAAAACAGGTTAGCATTTCAGTTTTTTCTCCATGCCCACACTCCGCTTCATCCTCAATCCCCGTTCCGGCGTCCACCGGCCCGGCGAAGACATGGCGGCTCTCGTCCGGGGCTGGATTGCCCGGCATGCCCCCGGCGCCCGGCTCGCCCTCACCGAACACCCGCATCACGCCACCGAACTCGCCCGCCAGGCGCTCGACGAGGGTTGCGGGCTTGTCGTCGCCATCGGCGGTGACGGCACGCTCAACGAAGTCGCCGCCGCCCTCATCGGCACACCCGCCACGCTCGGCATCATCCCGCGCGGCTCCGGCAACGGCCTCGTCCGTCACCTCCGCCTCCCGCTCGTACCCGAAGCCGCCCTCGCCAATCTCCTCACCGGCCGCCCCCGTGCCATCGATACGGGGCTCGCCGACGGGAGCCATCCGTTCCTCAACGTCGTCGGGTTCGGATTCGATGCGGAGATCAGCCGTCGCTTCAACCGGCTCACGAAGCGGGGACTCGCCGGCTATGTGCGCACCATCGCCGGCACGCTCCGCTCGTATCGAAGAAACAATTACAGAATCATCGCCTGGCCGGATGCCGGCGCCGCGCCGCTCACGCATGAATTGCCCGCCTTCATCATGGCCGTGGCCAACTCGTCGCAATACGGCAACGATTTCCATATCGCTCCCGACGCGGCCGTCGATGACGGGCTGCTCAGGCTCACGGCGATCCGTCGCGTCCATCTTTTCAACGCTCTCCCGCTGGCGCTGCGCATGCGGCGCGGCACGCTCCGCCCGTCCGGCAATGTCCTGCAACTCGCCGCCCCCCGCTTCACGATCGAATCCGCCGATGGCGCTCCGCTCGTTTGCCACACCGACGGCGAAGTCCGCGAAGCCGGCCCGCGCCTCGAAATCACCGTCCGCCCCCTCAGCCTCAAGGTGATGGCGCCGCGCTGACGCGCTGGGTTCAGAGTTCAGGGTTCAGAGTTTGGGGTACAATGTTGCCTTGGCCAGGCACTCCAGGATCCTGAACGACAACCTCCTGAGCTCCCGCGCGTCAGCGCTGCCCACGAAAAATAGATGTTTACTCCCCGCCCGGCTTTGCTCAAAACCTCGCCCTTCCTGTTTGGGGCAGTAGCTCAGTTGATAGAGCGCGTCGTTCGCAACGACGAGGTCGTCGGTTTGATCCCGATCTGCTCCACCACTTTACCGGCGGAGGTGGCAGCGGCGATTCTCCCCGCGCCTCGACCTCACGCCGAACAAGCCTTGACCCCGCCGTCTCCATGCCGGACAAACTGGCTCCAGCATGATTTGCCCGCTCCCCCATCACCGAAATACCAGGCTTCCTGCCGACTGTCCGGGTTCGCCCGGCGGCGGAAACCAGGCGAACGCATAGGGACCCGCCAGGTCCCGGTTCGCCGGAATTCCGGGCGCCGGGCCGCTGATTCAGGTAAAAAACACCACCACCCCGTTTTACGCGCGGGAAATTCGTTCTATAGTGTGACCGCGTAAGGTCGCTCCCCTTTTTACCCGGTTTGATCACCGCTCGTGCGCGCCTGCTTCCGGCAGGTCCGCAATGTCTTCATTTTCATCCATCGTCACCCGCGGCCATGACCGCACGCCAATCCCGATCCTGCCATGAAACAGAACAAACTCGGCCGCACTGAACTCCACGTCTCGGAACTCTGCCTCGGCACCCTGAGCTTTGGCTGGAGCACGCCCGAACCTCTCTCCGTCTCCATCCTCGATGCCTTTCGCGAGGCTGGCGGCAATTTCATCCAGGCCTCCGGCCTCGGACCTGAAATCGAGGGCAGCCCCGTGCTCTCCAACCCGTCCGAAGAGTACGTGGGCCGCTGGCTCGCCGACCGCCAGGTGCCGCGCCATGAGCTCATCATCGGCACCCGCGTCGCCCTTCGCCGGCATCAGCCCGGGCCCGAGTACGTCAGCAACGCGCTGCTCCGCTGTTGCGAATCCTCCATCCACCGCCTCGGCTGCGGACATCTCGACCTGCTGCTGGTCGAGTGGCACGACAGCCTGCCGCCGACCGACGACCTGCTCGCGGCCATCGACATCCTCAAGCGCGCCGGTCTCGTCCGCTGCGTCGGCGCCTCCGGGTTCCCGACCTGGCGCGTCATGGAAAGCATCGGCCGCGCCGCCCGCCTCAACACCAACCGCTTCGAAGTCGTCCAGTGTGATTATTCGCTGCTCGACCGCGGGCGTTACGAAGAAGACACCCTCGACCTGTGCCAGGAACACCGGCTCGGCTTCCTCGCCCGTTCGCCGCTCGCCGGCGGTTTCCTGCTCGGCGGCGGCCCCGGCTCGCCCCACACGGCCCGTTCGCAGTGGCTGCGCGCCCGCTACACTTCCGCCCATTCCGACGTTGTCGTGAGCATCCTCGGGGAAATTGCGGCCGCCCGCCGCGTGACGCCGCAACAGGTGGCGCTCGCCTGGGTGATCGCCAACCCGCGCGTCACCTCGCCGGTGATCGGCGTGAACAACCTCGACCACCTGCTCGCCTCGATCGAGGCGACCGGCATCGAACTCACCGCCGACGAACTCAACCGGCTCGGCGCTGCCGTCCTGCCGGCCTCCATCCCCACGGCTCCGATCCAGTCCGCAGAGGCCGATCCGGCCCGCTCCTGAACCGCGTCCGTTTCCGGACGCACTACCCGCCCGAACCACCAATCCCGTCTTTATGATCATGGAAAACAACACCGACCTCTACATTTCCCGCGCCGACCTTCTCCAGATCCGTTCCCGGCTGAATCTCATTTCCGAAGGCAAGCACGACCGCGAAAACCTCGCCCGCCTTCAGGCCGAGCTCGACCGGGCCCTCATCATCGAGGATGATACCGCCATGCCCGACGGTGTCGTGATGATCAATTCCGAGGTTCGTCTCCAGGATCTGGATACGAACGAGGCCGAGACCTGGACTCTCGCGCTTCCCGAGCACGCCGACCCGGCTGCCCGCCGCCTCTCGATCCTCGCGCCGATGGGCGCCGCGCTCATCGGCTACAAGGCCGGCGATGTCGTCACCTGGGACATGCCCGGCGGCGTGCGCCGGCTCCGCATTGTCGAATCCCGCCGCCGGCCCCGCCCGGTCGTGCCGGCCATGACGCTGCCGGCCTTTGGCCCGCCCCCGTCCTGAGTTTTCCCGCGGTGACGGACGCCCGTTCCTTCCGGGGCGTCCGTCGCCCTGTTCCCGTTTCCTTCCCACCCTCAACCCGTATGCCACAAAGCAGCTACACCCTCCCCGAGGACCACACCGCGTTCCTCGCCCGCAAGATCCATGACGACAGGCGCCTCGAGTGCATCGTCGCTCTCGTCGGCCCCGGCGGCGGCCGGATCGCCGACCATGCCCACGCGCATGATCACCTCATTTATGTGATCGACGGTTCCGTGACCGTGCGGTTCGACGGCAACGATATCGTTGTGGGCAAGGACCAGACCCTGCTCGTTCCCGCCGGCACCCTGCACGCGATCCGCAATCCCGACCACGTGGCTGCGGCCAGGATCGTGCGCATCGAGATTCGCGGGTAACACGGGCGAACGCCCGTGCCGCCGCACGATCCGTTCAATTCCGGCTGCGCAGGAGCAGGATGCGCAGCACGTACCAGAGCAGCAGCATCACGCCGGAAAACAGCGCGAGCGAAGCCGCCACGTGCTGATCGGTGCGGTAGTGATGAATGATGTTGGACGTGGTGTAGAGAATCGAACCGCCGGCGAAAAACACCATGATCCCCGAGAAAACCAGGCCGAGCGTGAAGCCGAAAATGAGGCTGCAAACGATCACGCCGAGCGCGACAAACCCGCCGATGGTGAGGATGCTGCCCAGGAACGAAAAATCCTGGCGCGTGATGAACGCCGTCGCCGTGAGCCCGGCGAAGAGCAGGCCGGTGATGATGCCCGCCGTCGGGATCACCGTGGGATCGCTGTAGTACGCGGCGATATACAGCAGCGGCAGGAAGATGATTACCTGGGCCACGACGTAGAGGCCCAGGCCGATATACTGGGTTGTCTGCGAGGCATCGGAACGGGCCCAGCGGTCCGCCAGCCAGGACACGCCCATGAAGGCGCCGAGAACGATCAGCCAGCTCATGCCGTTGGTCATGGCACCGACGAGGTTTTCGATGCCGGGCATCTGCAGCAGCAGCGCTTCGAGTCCGACAAATGCGAGGATCGCACCGGCGAGGTGCAGGTAGGTGCGCCGGATAAACAGAGCACGATCGGCCGCCCCGGCGTCGGCGGCGGTCACGAAGGGATTTCCGTAGGCAGGATTCATAACAGGCCGATTCATGACTGTTCGGGAGGCCGGAGGCAAACCCGAAGGCAAGGGGGCAGGAAACGGACGTGTAATCGAAAGTGGTGGTGTGGCATGGGCATCCCTGCCCATGAAGTGGCACGGGCTTCCAGCCCGTGTTCCGGAAGGCGGCGCTTCGCGCCGTCCACGGGCAAGGATGCCCGTGCCACTTCTCCGGCATTCTCCACTTCCTATTTGGTCGCGGCGGCGGCGTTGACCAGCTCCACGAAACTGCGGGCCTCGAGCGAGGCACCGCCGATGAGGCCGCCGTCGATGTCTTTCTGCGCGAGGAGTTCGGGCGCGTTGGAGGGCTTCATCGAACCGCCGTAGAGGATGCGGATCTTCTGCGCCACCGCATCGCCGAAGAGCTTGACAAGGAGGCTGCGGATGAAGGCATGCACTTCCTGCGCCTGCTCCGTCGTGGCCACCTTGCCGGTGCCGATCGCCCAGACGGGCTCGTAGGCGATGACGATGGCGAGCGCCTGCTCCTTGCTCACGCCTTCGAGGCCGGCCTCGACCTGCGTCTGCACGACCTTGAGCGTCTGGTTGCCTTCGCGCTCGGCGAGCGTCTCGCCCACGCAGAGGATCGGCTTGAGCTCGCTCTTGAGCGCGGCGATGACCTTCCGGTTGATGAAGGCGTCGGTCTCGGCGAAATAGGTGCGGCGCTCGCTGTGTCCGAGGATCACATGCGTGACGTAGAGGTTGCGCAGCATTTCGGCGGAGATCTCGCCAGTGTACGCGCCGCTCTTTTCCGGGTGCATGTTTTGCGCGCCGAGCTTGATGACGGAGCCCTCGAGGGCCTTGCCGGCCGCTTCGAGCGCCGTGTAGGGAGGACCGACGACGACGTCGACATCGGTTTGCTTGCCGACAGCGGCAACGATCTCCTGCACGAGCGGCGTGGCTTCGGCGGAGGTCTTGTTCATCTTCCAGTTACCAGCGATGAGTTTTTTGCGGATCATGATTTTTTGATGGAAAGAATTTTGCAGGAAATCCGGAGTCCGGGATTCGGTGCGAGTGGCGCGATCGGCCGATCGTGAGACGGGCCGGATGCGGAATCGACCAAATTCAGACCCCGGACTTCCGGTTTCACACCCGGCGGGCGTCTCAGTTTTCGAGGAACACGACGCCCGGCAGGGCCTTGCCTTCGAGGAATTCGAGGCTGGCGCCGCCGCCGGTCGAACAATGGGTGACCTTGTCGGCGACCTTGAATTTCTTCGCGGCGGTGGCGGTGTCGCCGCCTCCGACGACCGTCGTGGCGCCGGCAGCGGTGGCGGCGGCAACGGCGGCGGCCTGGGCCTTGGTGCCTTCGGCAAACTTCTCGAATTCGAACACGCCGGCGGGGCCGTTCCAGATGATGGTCTTGCTCGCCTTGATCGTTTCGGTGAAGAGCGCGATGGACTTCGGGCCGATGTCGAGACCCATCCAGCCGGCAGGGATGCCGCTGGCGTCGTCCGCCGTTTTCGAGGCGGCGTCCGCGGCGAACTTGTCGGCGATGACGTAATCGACGGGAAGGACGATCTTCACGCCCCTGGCCCTGGCTTTCTCGACGAGTTCGGGGACGAGCTTCGCGCCTTCGGCGTCGAAGAGGCTGTTGCCGATTTCCATGTGGTTGATGACCTTCTTGAAGGTGAAGGCCATGCCGCCGCCGACGATGATGGCGTCGGCTTTCTCGATGAGGTTGTTGATCAGCGGAATCTTGTCCGCGATCTTGGCGCCGCCGAGGATGGCGAGGAGAGGACGCTGCGGGTTGTCCAGCACCTTGGCGAAAGCGGTAAGCTCGGCCTCCATGAGGACGCCGGCGGCCTTGGCGGGAAGGTTGACGCCGACCATGGACGAGTGCGCGCGGTGGGCGGTGCCGAAGGCATCGTTGACGTAAACGTCACCGAGCTTGCTGAGGCTGGCGCGGAAGGCTTCGACGGCGGCCTTGTCGGCCTTGGTGGAGGTGCCGTCCTCGTTCTTGACCTTGCCTTCTTCCTCGATGTGGAAGCGGAGGTTTTCGAGGAGGACGACGTCACCGGCCTTGAGCGTGCCGGGGGCGCAGGCGGCCTCGACGGCGGGGCCGACGCAGTCGTCGAGGAATTTTACCGGCTTGCCGAGGAGCCTGGCCAGTTCGTCGGCGACAGGCTTGAGGGTGTATTTGGCGACTTTCTGGCCGTTGGGACGGCCGAGATGGCTGGCGAGGACGACCGCGGCGCCTTTTTCGAGGGCGTAGTTGATCGTGGGGAGCGCGGCGACGATGCGCTGGTTGTTGGTGATGGCGCCGGTGGCCTTGTCCTGGGGAACGTTGAAATCGACGCGGATGAAGACGCGTTTGCCGGCGAGGTCGAGGTCGCGGATGGTTTTGAATCTGGCCATGGTGGGAAAGTGTTAAAGGGCTGAAAAACTGAAGGAGGAGAGCCCGCGAAACACACGAAAGGACACGAAAAACAGGTACCCGGTGGTTTTCTTTTCGTGTCCTTTCGTGTGTTTCGTGGGTCTCTTTTTTCCGTGGTTCAAAAAAATAACCGCAGGGTTCGCAGGCTTCGTGGAGGACTTTCTGTTTTCCCCGGCGAGCCCCGCGCCCTGCGGTTACGTGTTCAAGGTTGTCGGTTGATGACCGGATCAGAGCTTGGCGGCGATGATCTTGGTGAGGTCAACGACGCGGTTGGAATAGCCCCACTCGTTGTCATACCAGCTCACGAGCTTGAAGAAGTTCGGGTTGAGCTCGATGGAGGAGCCGGCGTCGAAGATCGAGGAGAGCTTGTCGTGGATGAAGTCGGAGGAGACGACTTCGTCCTCGGTGTAGCCGAGGATGCCCTTCAGGTAGGTCTCGGAGGCCTTCTTGATGGCGGCCTTGATTTCCGCGAGGGAGGTGGCCTTGACGGTCTTCACGGTCAGATCAACGACGGAGACGGTCGGAGTCGGCACGCGGAGGGACATGCCGGTGAGCTTGCCCTTGACCTCGGGGAGCACGAGCGCGACGGCCTTGGCGGCGCCGGTGGTGGAGGGGATGATGTTGATGGCGGCGGAGCGGCCACCCTTCCAGTCCTTCTTCGACGGGCCGTCCACGGTCTTCTGCGTGGCGGTGTAGGAGTGGACGGTGGTCATGAGACCTTCGGCGACGCCGAAGCCTTCCTTGATGAGCACGTGTACGAGCGGCGCGAGGCAGTTCGTGGTGCAGGAGGCGTTGGAGATGATGTTGTGCTTGCTGACGTCGAGCTTGTCGTCGTTGACGCCGAGGACGACGGTGATGTCCTCGCCCTTGGCGGGAGCGGAAATGATGACCTTCTTCGCGCCGGCGGTGAGGTGGCCCTTGGCCTTCTCGGCGTCGGTGAAGAGACCGGTGGACTCGATGACGAGATCGACTCCGAGCGCCTTCCAGGGGAGCTCGGCGGGGGTCTTGGCGGCGACGACCTTGATTTCCTTGCCGTTGACGACGAGGACATCGTCGTCGGCCTTGTCGGCGGCGGACTTCTTCGAGGAGACGGTGCCCTGGAACTTGCCCTGGGTGGAGTCGTACTTGAGGAGGTAGGCGAGGTTGTCGGCGGGGACGATGTCACCGACGGCGACGACGTCGAAGGTGGTGCCGAGGAGGCCCTGCTCAACGAGGGCGCGGAAGACGAGGCGGCCGATGCGGCCGAAACCATTGATTGCAACTTTAACTGCCATGGAGGGCTCCGATTTCTGGTGGATGATTGTTACTATTTACTACAGGTGAACGCACCCTTGCAGGCGCGGAAGGGCGTGAATGAAGCGGGCGCGGGCCGGGGAATCAAGGGTTTTGGCTGCGCATGGACTGACAAATCTGTCTCACCCCTTGCCGAGGAAATGCGGAAGAGAAAGACAGGTGAAAGAGTTAGCGAACGGCGGGAAGGAGGGGAGAGAGGTATCCCGGGAAACGCGACCGGGGGGGGCCGGGCCTGCCACCCCCCCTTCCGGTCGCACCGTCCCGTCAGCGGTACTCTTCGCCGGTGGCCGTGTTGATGATCTTGAAGTTCTCGACGTGGTAGCTCGGGTCGGCGCGGAAGGCGAGTTTGACACCGTATTCGCGCTCCATGCGCACGAGCAGTTCGGCGTCCTCGCTGCGGAGGCGGTCGAGGATGCCGGGGTGCACCATCACGCGCAGCGAATAGGTCTTGCCGTCATTGCGCGAGGTGAGCCGGCGCACGATCGACGAGAGCTTGCGCTGCAACTCGACACTCATGGTGGTGGCGCTCTTCACGATGCCGCGGCCGCGGCAGTAGGGGCAATCCACATACATGTTGCTCGTCAGCGATTCCTGCTGGCGCTGGCGGGTCATCTGCAGGATGCCGAGTTGCGAGATGGGCAGGATATGGGTTTTGGCCCGGTCGTGGGCCATGGCCTCGCAGAGTTTCTCGTACACGCCGTTGCGGTGACGGCGCTCCTTCATGTCGATGAAGTCGCAGATGATGAGGCCGCCGAGGTTGCGCAGGCGGATCTGGCGGGCGATTTCGGCGGCGGCTTCGAGGTTGACGGAGTAGATGACGTTTTTCTCGTCGCCGCCCTTGTTCTTGTGGGAGCCGGTGTTGACGTCGATGGCGATGAGGGCCTCGGTCTCGTCGATGATGATCTCGCCGCCGCTGGGGAGCGAGACCTTGCGCTGGAAGGTCTGCTCGATCTGGCGCTCGATATTGAAGCGCTCGAAGATCGGGATGTTGTCCTTGTAGAAGGCGATCTTGTTCCTGGAGCGGGCGGAGATCTGCGCGACGGCGGCCTGACAGCGGGCGTGGTCCTCGGTGTTGTCGATGAGCACGCGGTCCACTTCCTCGGTGAGGAAATCGCGGACGGTGCGCTCGACGATGTCGGGCTCCTGGTAGAGGCACGCGGGGGAGCGTTCGTTTTGCAGCTTTTGCTGGATCTCGGACCAGGTCTTGAGGAGCAGGTGGAGGTCCCGGACGAAGTAGCGGGGTTTCTTGCCTTCGCCGGCGGTGCGCACGATCACGCCCATGCCTTCGGGAATGGTGAGCTCGTTGACGAGGTGCTTGAGGCGCTGGCGTTCCTTGCCGTCCTCGATTTTTCGCGAGATGCCGCACTGGTCGCTGAAAGGCATGAGCACGAGGTAGCGGCCGGGCAGCGAGAGGTTGGTCGTGGTGCGCGGGCCCTTGGTGCCGATGGGGCCCTTGGTGACCTGGATGATGATGTCGGAGCCGGGCGGATACAGGTTG
Organism: Opitutaceae bacterium TAV5; assembly: GCA_000242935.3. Classification (NCBI taxonomy): domain Bacteria; kingdom Pseudomonadati; phylum Verrucomicrobiota; class Opitutia; order Opitutales; family Opitutaceae; species Opitutaceae bacterium TAV5. The sequence goes on along the minus strand of CP007053.1, from coordinate 1,612,028 downwards.
GGGATGTCCTTGACCGTGGGCTCGGCGGGGCGCGGGGCGGCGTTTTTCTTCTTGTTCACGCGGACGATTTCCACGGAGGAATCGGCGGCGGCGGGGAGCATGTCCCAATAATGAAGGAAGGCGTTTTTCGTATAACCGATATCGACGAACGCGGCCTTGAGGCCGGGGTCGAGGTTCTTGATGCGGCCCTTGTAGATGCCGCCGACCATGCGGTCGGCATTGGAGCGCTCGATCTCGAATTTTTCGAGGACGCCGTCCACGAGGAGGGCGACGCGTTTTTCGAGCGGCTCGGAATTGATGATGAGCTCGCGGTAGGAGGTCTTTTCCTTTTTGAAAACCGAGAGGATTTTCTGGAGGAGGGGACGCTGGCGGGAGCGTTCCTGGGCGCCGGACTTGAGTTCGCGGCGGTCTACGGGCTCGCCTTCCTGCTGGACGGGCGGTTGCGTGAGCTGTTCGTCGAGGGTGGCTTCGGGAGTCGGCTGATCGGGTGCGGAGGTGGAGGCCGATACGGGGTCGTCGGCATTGGTGTCGTCAATGGGTCCGTCGTTGTCTGACGGGCGTTGTGGTTGGTCGCTCATGTCGGGTGTGTGTGTCGGGTTTATGGGGGCCCCGATGTGCGGAAGTGGCGGCGCAGGAAATCCCGGTCGCGAGGTCGTGGTCGTCGGAAAGGTTCAGTTTCACGTGAAGTCCTTTCTGAAACGATAGACGCTCTGGACCAGTCCTTGCAGCAAACAGCAACTGAGCACAAAGGAACCACCGTAGCTGATAAAGGGAAGTGGTATGCCCGTGATGGGCACCAGCCCGATGGTCATGGCGATGTTCACAAACACGTGCACTGCGAACAGGACCGTCACGCCGATGGCGATGAGTGATCCCATGCGGTCCCTTGCGAGGACGGCGATGCGTATGCCGTTGAACAACACCACTGCAAACAGGCCGAGAACCGTGAGGCTTCCCAGAAATCCTTCTTCCTCGGCGATGACCGAGGCGATAAAATCATTGTGCGCGACCGCGCGGGGCAGGTAGCCGAGCTGGGCCTGCGTGCCCTTGGTCCAGCCCTTGCCGGACAGTCCTCCCGAGCCGGCGGAGATGAGCGCCTGGCGCTGGTTCCAGCTGATGCCCGTGCCTTGCGGATCGATTTTTTCGGGCACGACAAAGGCCACGATGCGGTTGCGCTGGTAATCGTGCAGCGGGAACCAGGTGTGGTCTTCGTAACGGGGGTCGCCGGCCTTGCGGCTGCTGTAGGACAAGCCGTTCTCGTCCATGAACCGGATGTAGCCGTGCGCGTCCCATGCCACGGCCGTCACCACGACCGCAAACGCGCCCAGCACCGCCAGAAAAAAGCGGGTCGAGAGCCGGGAGACATAAAGCATGGAGAATACCATGGGCGGGAGAACGATGGCGGATTTGAGGTCGGGCTGGAGCAGGATAAGGAATATGGGCAATCCGACAGCAAGCGCCAACTTGCCAAGTGTGTTCAAAGATTCGCGGAGGGTGCCGATCTGCGAACGCGCGAGGATGCTGGCCGTGATGAGGAGGACGGCGGCCTTGGCGGGTTCGGAGGGCTGGAGGGAAAAAAATCCGAGGTCGATCCACCGCTGGGCGCCGAAACGTTCCTGGCCGATGCCCGGGATGAGCACGAGGATGAGCGGGAGGAGGCTGCCGAGGTAGAACCAGTGGGCCACGCCCATCCAGAACCGGTAGTCGATGAGCGAGATGGCCGTGTAGACGCCGGCGCCGGCGACGAGCCACACGATCTGGTTTTTCCAGTTGGAGAGCGGCGTGGAATACTGGGCGCTGTAGATAAAGGCGACGCCGATGGCGCTGAGCAGGACGAGGGCACAGGGAGTCCACCAGTCCCAGCGCTCGCGCGTGGTGACCTTGAAGACGCTCATCCACTCGGCTGGCCGGGTCAGGTTCACAGGAAGAAAACAAAAGGAACAAACGGGTTTCGCCGCCCTCCGCAAGGGTGGTGACGCCGACGGGTGAGAAAAGGGAAGGCCGTCCGCACAACAACCGGTGCGGGAGGCGGGGACCGGGATGAGGCCGGAATACGCAGATCCTTCGCCGGCAACAAAAAGCCTCCGGTTTTCCGGAGGCTGAAATGGTGGACCCTACTGGACTCGAACCAGTGACCCCTTCCATGTCAAGGAAGTGCTCTAACCAACTGAGCTAAGGGTCCAAAGCTGAAAGAGCCGCGGAGTAAGCAGGACCGGGCGCGGGGGGCGCAAGCCAAAATCCGCGTTTTTTTCGCCGGCCTTTTCCGTCCCGAAACCGGTGTCAACAGAACCGGGAGCCGGGTTGTGCCGACTCCGGTACCATGCCACCGGTGTCACGCCGCCGGCTCTTCCGGTCCGGACTTTTTGGCCGGGCGCCGGCTGCGGGAGCCGCCGGAGCCGCCGCTCTTGCCTCCGGTGCCGGTGCGGCGTGCGGAAGAGGAGGCGCGGGATGCCTTGGCATTGAGCCAGAGCGTCTCGTCTTTCGCATTCCGGTTGAACCAGAAAATCTCGGCTCCGTGTTCGACAAAAACCGGTTTCGCTTCGGGATCATCCGGCACGACCAGGCCCGCTTCGCCCAGAGCGGCCAGCAACTCGGGTTCGCTTTTGCCGAGCGAGCGCGCGAGGAAACCGACCTCGCCGGAAACACCGGTGCCACGCCGGTTTGGCTTGAGCAACAGGCGGAGAGCGGTGAGCGGCGAGGGCGCGCCCGGTGATGCGGGGACGGCTTCGGGCGTATCAGGCCCGGGCTCAGGCTCGCCGGCACTTTCGCCTTCGGCGCCGCCGGCATCGCTGGCCGCCGTCTCTTCTTCCTGATCCGCATCATCCGCATCGGTTGCTGCATCGGCGGCTTCATCCGGAGCCGGGGTGCCGGACAATGCAGCGTCGTCAGGGTCGGCGGTGTCGGCAACCGCCGGTGTCGTCGCCGGTTCCGCATCACTGCCGGCAGGCGCAGGCGGTGTGTCGGTGCTTCCGGCCTCCGATGATTCCGGCACGGTGGCGGCCGCAGCCGGTTCGGGCGTCTGCGATTCCGGAGAGGCGGAGACGGTGGCGGCCGGTTCTTCGGTGCCATTTCGGAGGGAAGACGACTCTTCGGAATGATCCGCGTCGGTACCGGCGTCGGTTTCATCGGTGGCGGCGCCTTTGGCATCCGGCGCGGAAGCCACGTCATTCGCGGGGGCGGCGGGAGCCGACGGGCGTTCGCGTTTTTCGCGGGTATTGATCCAGAGTCCGCCGCGGCTGTCCTTGTTGATCCACCAGAGGTTGTTGCCGATTTCGGTGAAGACCGGCTTGTCGCCGGATCTGGCGGGGGCGGTGAGGCCGAGCGCGGCGAGTACGGCGACGAGATCGGCCTCGGATTTGTGGAGGGCCTTGGCCAGAAAATGGGTGGAGCCGGAACTGCCGGGACCGCGCCGGTTGCGACGCAGGAACGGTTGCAGGATTTCGAGCAGGGTTTCGCTGCCGGGCAACCCTTCGGCGGCGGATTGCTGCGCGGCCTGTTGCGCAGCCTGGAGCGCTTCCTGTTGCTCGCGACGCGCGGTTTCGGCGGCCTGGCGGGCGGTTTCGCGTTCGGCCCGGCGGGCGGCCGCCTCGGCTTCACGTTCGGCTTGCTCCTGCGCGCGGCGGGCGCGCTCGGCGACTTCGGCGGCATGCTCCTCGGCAATGGCGGCGACGGACGGATCGGCCGGATCGAGGCGGGTGGCGGTGGCGATCCTGAAGCGGGGACGCGGTTTTTCGCGGGTGTTGAGAAAGAGTTGTCCGCGGTTGTTGCGGTTGAGCCAGTAGAGGTCTCCTTCGAATTCCAGATAGACCGGCTCGCTGTCCTCGCCCTCGGGAAGGACAAATCCGCATTCTTCGAGCGCGCCGACGAGGTCGCGTTCGGGCTGCTCCCAGCGCTTGGCGAGATAATCGATGGCGACGGACATGCCGGGGCCGCGCTGGTTTTTGCGCAGGTGCGGCTTGAGCGCGTCGAAAAAGTTGGGGAGGTCGTCCTCCTCGGTATCGAGGTTGTCCCATTCGTTCAGGCCGGCAGCCTCGTCGGCAAGGGCCTCGGGATCGTGATCGAGGTCGGTGTCGCGGAGCTGGCGCAGGCCGTTTACCTCGCCATCCGCAGCGGCTCTCTCGGTTCCGGAGCGGTTCGCCGCCTGTCCGTCGCCGGTTCCGGCCTGAAGGTCGCCGGCGTGCTGACGGGCCATGAGCTCGGCCCGGATCTTGTCGGCCTCGACCTTGGCCGCAGCGGCCACAGCCGCCTCGAGCGTCCAGTCGCGCTGCGTGGGGCGGCGGGCAAGCCCCTGAAAAGCGAGGGCGTTGTCCGGCTGCGTATGAAATTCAATGATCTCCCACTCGTCCTTGCCGAGCTGATTGAGAAAATTTTCGAGCAGGGCGGGCGTAGCAAATCCGCCTTTGCCGCTGCTAATGACTTTGTATTCCCAGAGGGCCATAGAGTTTTCCTTTAAAAGGGCCGTGAACGCATTCCAGATGCACCCGGGCTTGCCGAGATAATTTTCGACAAACACGCCTGCGATTCTTTCTCTCCCGGGCAATCTGTTCCCCGAAGCATGTGCCCGGAGCGGCAGTTACACCAGATAATCAGGACGGCTTTCCGCTTGCGCCCGTCCGGCCCGGGCCGCCGGCAAAAAATCGTCGTCCGACAACTTGACCGCTGCCTCTCCGCCCGGCGTGCAGGCGAACACGGCTTCCGGCTCCAGGCCCGCCAGCGACAGCATGGCCAGGCCGGCAAATCCCGTCCTGCATGCCACCGCGGAGCGGATTTCGCCGATCTTCCTGCCGGCCCGGTACAAGGGGGCGGGCAACGTCTCCGGCAACGGACCCGCCCCCGTCACCCGCAGGAGCCGGCGTCGCACCTGGCCCATTGCCTTGAGCCGGGCCATGATCTCCTGTCCGAGGTAACAGCCTTTGGTGAACGATATCGCCGTCGCATCCAGACCCCCCTCCGCCGGCAAATCGGCCGGTCCGATATCCACCGGCACCCGGGGAAGCCGCGCCCCGATACGGGCATTCTCCATCACTTCCGCAGCCAGCGGTTCCCATCCGTCGAGGGGAGCCTCGCGACCCGCAGGGGCAAGCCACTCCCATGAAATCCCCAGGCCTCTCTGCCCCTGAAGCACAAACCCTTCGTTCGCAGCGACAAATTCCCCCGGGGCCGGCAGGTCGCGACCGAGGAGGGCCCGCAGCCCGTCCGCTGCGCCTGTCCCCGCAAATGTGGTTACCGTCCAGCCACTGCTGAAATCCGAAATTTCCACATCATCCGCTACGATATAGTCTTCCAGATGTTCCCGCACTATGCCCGATGGCGTTGCCTCGCTCCATAACCACCATTCCGTCGGGTTCACCTTCAGCGCATGCGCATCGGCCAGGACCTTGCCTTTCTGATTGAGGAATAATCCGTAACTTTTTGTAAAGTCGTGAGTTGAACGGATATCTTGCGTGATCTGCCCTTGCAGGAAAACCGCGGCGTCCTCCCCCGAAAGCCGGAGGAGTCCGGCAATCCGGCTTCTGCATGCGAATCTTCCGTCCAAAAATAAATTTCGTAACTCATTCATTTCCATGCCCCATAAATGCCGCTGCGAAAAAACAGCAAGTTTTTGTTGACGAAAGGAAGAGGCGGTCTATCACTAGCAACATCAGATTCACACTTTCTCCCGCATAGCGGGAGTTTTGGGGTAACTAAGAAAGCAAATGGCCGGTCGCTTAGGGGTAGGCGACCGGCCAACTTTTTGTCCGGATTTCCCGGTCTGCAAGTTCGAAGGAAGCTTTCTCCCTTTCGCCAACATGCTCCCCGCTTTTCACGACCAGGTTGTCCGGACTTGTTTTCCCGTTCTTCCTTGTGGTGCTCCCGTCATGATTTCACGACTTCCTGGCCCGGCACATCCCGGCCGGATAAAGAAACCCGGTCTTTCGGTCCGGGTTGCGAAGGAATTCCGCTCACAAAACTAAAGCTTTATGATGTTGGTTTGGAGCTAGTTAAAAATCGGACGAAGATTTTTTCGATTTTCTGTTGACGAAACCGTCCGGCGGTCTATCACTAGCAACATCAGATTCACACTTTCTCCCGCATAGCGGGAGTTTTGGGGTAACTAAGAAAGCAAATGGCCGGTCGCTTAGGGGTAGGCGACCGGCCAACTTTTTGTCCGGATTTCCCGATCCGCCATCCTCAGACCCGAATCGCCGACCGGTTTTACGGGATCACGGTTTCGCTCCGTCACTCCGGAGGTATCTTGCGTGAAATGCAGGCGGCAGCCCGGCAGCAACCGGGAGGAAGCTGACCTCTTTCCCCGGCATGTTCGCAGGCTTCCCCGGGATGTTCTCTGGCCGATAACCAGGGTCAGTTATTCGTATTATGGAATCCGGATGCGTTGATGTTTCAACTTGCACCCTTGTCCGTTTCATGGCTGGGTGCCTGTCCCGTTTCCCGTTGTCCTTTTTCCATCCATCATGTCCCAGGAATTTGTTTTTTCCTCCGAATCCGTCGGCGAAGGCCATCCCGACAAAGTAGCCGATCTTGTTTCCGACAGTGTGCTCGACGCCTGTCTCGCCGTTGATCCGCAGAGCCGGGTCGCCTGCGAAACCATGGTGAAGTCCAACATGGTCATCCTTGCCGGCGAGATCACGACGGCCGCCAGGCCCAACTACGAGGCCATCGTGCGCGAGGCCATCCGCGAGATCGGCTACACTCACGCCGACGATGTCTTTCACGCCGACACCGTATTCATCAACAACTACCTCACCCGCCAGTCACCCGATATCGCCCAGGGTGTCGACGCCCGCGGTGCCGAAGGCAAGGAAACCGCCGAACAGGGCGCCGGTGATCAGGGGCTGATGTTCGGTTACGCCTGCAACGAGACCCCGGAAATGATGCCCACGGCAATCATGTTCGCCCACCGTCTCGGCCGCGAACTCACGCGGCTGCGCAAGAGCGGTGTCGTCAACTGGCTCCGCCCCGATGCCAAATCCCAGGTCTCCATCCGTTACGTGGACGACAAGCCGGTGCGCGTCGAAAACGTCGTCATTTCCACGCAGCACCAGGACGGCGTGGCCCACGGCGCGATCAGCGATTTTCTCGTGGAGAACGTCATCCGCAAGGTCATCCCGGCCGGGATGATCGACGCATCCACCCGGTTCTACATCAACCCCACCGGCCGTTTCGTCGTCGGCGGCCCGCAGGGTGATTCCGGTCTCACCGGCCGCAAGATCATCGTCGATACCTATGGCGGCTGGGGTCGCCACGGCGGCGGCGCATTTTCCGGGAAAGATCCGTCCAAGGTGGACCGGTCGGCCGCCTACATGTGCCGGTGGGTGGCCAAGAACATCGTGGCCGCCGGTCTCGCCGACATTTGCGAACTCCAGGTCGCCTACGCCATCGGCTACCCCGACCCGGTCAGCATCTGGGTGGATGCGATGGGCACGGCGAAAGTACCCGAAGAGAAAATTGTCGCCGCCGTGCGCAAGGTTTTCGATTTCAAGCCCGCCGCCATCATCCGGCAACTCGACCTGCTCCGCCCGATCTACCGCTCGACCACCAACTACGGGCACTTCGGCAAACCCGATCTCCCCTGGGAGCAAATCAACCGCGTCGCCGACCTCCAGGCCGCCGCAAAATAATCTGTCACCGGAAAATCATTACATATCCAGAATCGCTCCGCATGTCCGCCACCGCCACACCCGCCGCTCCCGTCACTTCCGCCGTCCCTGCCACCGACTACGCCATCCGCGACATCGCCCTCGCCGAATGGGGTCGCAAGGAGATCGCCGTATCCGAACACGAAATGCCCGGCCTCATGGCCATCCGCAAAAAGTTCGGCCCCTCCCGCCCGCTGGCCGGCGTCCGCATCACCGGATCGCTCCACATGACGATCCAGACCGCCATCCTCATCGAAACGCTCACCGCTCTCGGTGCGGACGTCCGCTGGGCCTCGTGCAACATTTTCTCGACCCAGGACCATGCCGCCGCCGCGATCGCCGCGACCGGCGTCCCTGTCTTCGCCTGGAAAGGCGAAACGCTCGAGGAGTACTGGGATCTCACCTGGCGCGCGCTCAGCTTTCCGGGCGGGCAGGGGCCGCAACTTGTCGTTGATGACGGAGGCGACGTCACCCTCCTCCTTCACAAGGGCTACGAGCTCGAGCATGGCAGCGACTGGATCCACACGCCCTCCGCCTCGCACGAGGAGCAGGTCATCAAAAATCTTCTCGGGCGTATCCACGCATCAGATACCGGCATCTTCACCCGCATCGCTTCCGCCTGGCGCGGCGTTTCCGAGGAGACGACCACCGGCGTCCACCGCCTCTACCAGCTCCACCAGCAAGGCAAGCTCCTGGTGCCCGCGATCAACGTCAACGACTCCGTCACCAAGTCGAAATTCGACAACCTCTACGGCTGCCGCGAATCGCTCGCCGACGGCCTCAAGCGCGCCACCGATGTCATGATTGCCGGCAAGGTCGCCGTCGTCTGCGGCTATGGTGATGTCGGCAAGGGGTGTTCGCATTCGTTGCGCGGTTTCGGCGCGCGCGTCATCGTCACCGAGGTCGATCCGATCAATGCCCTCCAGGCCGCGATGGAAGGATTCGAAGTCAACACCGTCGAGAGCACCCTGGGCGTCGGGGATATCTACGTGACGACCACCGGCAACCGCGACGTCATCACGCTCGAACATCTTCTGGCGATGAAGGACCAGGCGATCGTCTGCAACATCGGCCATTTCGACAACGAGATCCAGGTCGACCGCCTGCTTGCGTTGCCCGGCCTGAAGCGCATCACCATCAAGCCGCAGTATGACCAGTTCGTGCTGCCCTCCGGCCGCAGCATCTACCTGCTTGCCGAAGGCCGCCTCGTGAACCTCGGCTGCGCGACCGGCCATCCGTCGTTCGTGATGTCCAACAGTTTTTCGAACCAGGTGCTCGCCCAGCTCGATCTCTGGACAAACCGGGACAGCTACAAGGTCGATGTCTATCGCCTTCCCAAGCATCTGGACGAGGAGGTTGCGCGTCTGCATCTGGAAAAGATCGGCGTGAAACTCACCCGGCTCAGCAAGGAACAGGCCGATTATATCGGCGTTCCCGTCGACGGCCCGTACAAGCCCGAGCACTACCGGTACTGAGGCTGAGGCCGGACGTAGCTGCGAATTTACGTTCGCAGCTGCGGCTACGGCAAATGCACCCGTTTCAGATCGACCAGTTCCAGGCCTGCAACTCGTCCTGGGTGCGGGATTCGACGGCTTTTTCCTGTTTGCGGCGTGAACGGATCACGAGGTTCTCGCCCTTGTAGTACGCGATGCTGTGGGCGGGGATCGATTCGAGCAGCCAGACGTTGGCGCCGATGATGGTGTGCTCACCGATGCGTGTGTCGCCTCCGAGGATCGTCGCGTGCGAGTAGATCGTGACGTGGTCGCCGATGTCGGGATGGCGTTTCACGCCCTTGATCGGGTTGCCGTTGTTGTCGACTTCGAACGACTTCGCGCCGAGCGTCACGCCCTGGTAGATTTTTACGTGTTCGCCGATGGTGGCCGTCTCGCCGATGACGACGCCGGTGCAGTGGTCGATGAAAAAGTGCGAGCCGATGCGCGCGCCCGGATGGATGTCGGTGCCGGTTTTTTCATGCGCGTATTCGGTGAGCATGCGCGGGAGGAGCGGCACGGAGAGATTGTAGAGGATGTGGGCGATGCGTTGCAGCGAGATCACGAGCACGCACGGGTAGGCGAGGATGATCTCTTCCAGGCTGCGCGCCGCCGGATCGCCGTTGTAGGCGGCCTGCACATCGGTCTGCACGATGGCGCGCAATTCGGGAAGACGCCGCAGGAGCTGCATTGCCACGTGGCGGGCGTGGCCGGCCGGGTCTTCGTAGTTGGCGAAGCGCAGGCTCTTTTCGACTTCGATCACCAGCCGGTCATGGACGGCCCGGAGGCGGCGTGCGGTGTGCTCCGCGATGCCGTTGCGGCTGATGCCATCCTGCTCGAAGTAGCCGGGGAACAGCAGGTGCATGCAATCGACGGCGAGGCGGTTGACCGACTCTTCGGAGGGGAGGTTGACTCCGTCAAGGTGGTTGATGCCTCCGCTGGATTCGTAGGAGGCAAGGAGCGCCAGGGTGATGTCGTCGAGCGTCATGTGTACGATGTGGCAGCCGCCGGCCGGGGCGGTTGAGGGCGTCACTGTCGGCGGGAGCAGGCGGGGGATAAAGCCGATTTTTGCGGAAGCCTGGGGTGATTCTACCAATGGGCTACAGGGAAACAGGTTGCGTCTGAAGGTCAGATCGCTAACAGGAATGGCTTAGTGGCTGGCTCTGCTGTTGGCGGTGTCAGTCAGATTTTAACCCTTAACCCGAAATCCCGATGAAAACGAAAATCCGTACCGCTGGTATTGGTGTTGTTGCTGTGAAGGGTCTGTTTGGCGTGCTGGCTTGTGGCTTGCTGCTCGTGGTCGTGCCCTCTGCGATGTGGGGACAGGAGAGTGAACCCGGTTCGGAGAGCCAGCGAGTGGACGCAGAGCAGCGTCAGCAAGTCCGCGAGGAGGTGGCCCGACGACGAGCGGCGAGGCAGGCCGGGATCGCGGGACCGGTACCAACGCAGGTGACGAATCCGGGCCCGCTCGCGGCAGAGAGTGCGGCGAAACGCTATGATCTGGAGTTTCCTGGAGGCACACCGGCACAGCTGGTTGCCGCGATTCGCAAGGCATCCGAAGGACCATGCAATCTGATCATTGCGCCCGATGTGGCTGAACTGGCGATCCCGCCGTTATCGCTTGGCAGTACGACGACGCCCCGGTTGTTGAGGTCGTTGGCGCAGATATTAAGTTCGTCGAACAGAGCCACGTTGTTTTGTGAAGACAGAGCATATCAGGACGAGGCGGCAGTGTGGGTGATGGTGCAGGACCAGAATAATCGTCCTTCGACGTCATTGCGGTGCCAGGCCAGAAATATCGATTTTCTTTTGATCGGATACTCGGTGGATGAAATTACTAATGCGTTGAGCACCGCCTGGAAATTGCAGGGGAACGAACTGCCACGCTTTGTTTACGACAAGGCCACGACCCTGCTCCTGGTTTCGGGAACTGATCGGCAGTTGGGCCTTATGGACGAAGTGCTCACGCAGATGAATGACAGCGCCAAACGCCGGGCGCGCGAAAAGGCCTCGCTGGTGCCGGAGTCAGTAAAGAGCGGGAGTCTCAGGTAGGGGGCATTTGCAGATGCAGGCGTGGATATCCGCGCCGCTCTGCTCATTAGTTTATTGGAGACGGTTTTTCCCGTCCGACGTGATGGCGGCCCGGTGGCGCCAGACTCCGGGCGGCGTGCCGAAGTGGCGGGTGAAGGCGCGGGCGAAGGCGCTGGGTTCGCTGAAACCGAGATACCCGGCCACTTTTTTTTGCGGCCAGTCGAGCGTCAGGCACTCGGCCGCCGCTTCGAGGCGCATCCGTTGCAGGACGCTGCGCGGGGAGGGATGTCCGGCGCGGTGGTAGAGGCGGCGCAGGTGCGAGGCCGAGCAACCGACGGCCTGCGCAGCCTGTTCCACCGACGGAGAATCCGTGAGGTGTTCGCGAAACCAGGCGAGGCTGCGGGCGATCCGCCGGGTATCGTCCTCCTCGCGGGGCATCGCCGAGGAACCCGCACGCTCGAGCGCGAAGAGTGACAGGTCGAGCAGCAGGCGCTGCGCGCGCAGGTCTTGCAACGCATCGGGTTTCTGGACGAGCGGGAGCAGCGCGGGGACAAGTTTCCGGAACCTGCGCACGTCGGCCGGCAGGAGCGGAACGGTCAAGGCCATGCGCGGTGAAACGAGGTCCGCCAGCTCGCGCGGGGCGGTCGGGAAATGCAGAACGAGGATGGACGAGACGGTGCCCGGCGCGTCGGTCCAGCCATGCCGGGAGAGCGGGTGCGAGATGTAGAGACGGGGCTTTTCCGTCCGCACGCCGCCGGCGAGGGTGGTCGGATGGCAGGTGCCTTGCAGGATGAACTGGAATTCCCAGACCTGCCTTTGCATGGGCAGCACCGGCCGTTCACCGTAACGTCGTTCACCGTATCCGAGGTAGCGAAGCATGACGGAAAGTTTGCAGCGGACGTGAGCGAAAGTGTCAAACACTTGCCCGCACCGGTGCTGGCCGGAAGGGCGCCGATGTGGCAAGATGCCGGCTTATGGCCACTCCTCTCCGCTATGCTCTCGTCGGGACCGGGTCCCGAGCATTCATGTTTCGCGACGCGCTCGCCGGCCCGCATGCCCCGCAGGGCAAGCTGGTCGCCCTGTGCGACATCAATCCGCTGCGCGCCGCCGCCTGGCAGGCCGATCTGCCGGAAAAACTGCCCGTTTATGCGCCGGGTGATTTTGCGCGGATGATCCGCGAGGAGCGCATCGACCGCGTGATCGTCACCTCGATGGACCGCACGCACCATCGCTACATCTGTGCGGCGATGGAGGCGGGGTGCGACGTGATTTCGGAAAAACCGATGACGACCGATGCCGACAAGTGCACGCAAATCCTGCGCACGATGGCCGCGACCGGGCGCGACCTGCGGGTGACGTTCAACTACCGCTACGCCCCGCGCAACAGCAAGGTCAAGGAACTGCTCGCCGCCGGCGCCATCGGCGACGTGCTCTCCGTGCATTTCGAGTGGATGCTCGATACCAAGCACGGCGCCGATTACTTCCGGCGCTGGCATCGCGACAAGCGCAACAGCGGCGGTCTGCTCGTGCACAAGGCCACGCACCATTTCGATCTTGTGAACTGGTGGCTGGGCACGGTGCCGGAGACGGTGTTCGCCATGGGCGGGCTGCGGTTCTACGGACGCGAGAATGCGGAACTGCGCGGACAGACGAAGTTTTACGAGCGGGCCAAGGATCTGGCCGATCCGGCGTCCGACCCGTTCGCCATCGACCTGCGCTCCGAACCGAAGCTGAAGGCGCTCTACCTCGACGCCGAGCCGGCCGACGGCTACGTGCGCGACCGCAACGTTTTTGCCGACGGCATTTCGATCGAGGACGACATGGGCGTGCTGGTTTCGTACCGGAACCGCGCCGTGATGACGTATCACCTGACGGCCTACTCGCCTTGGGAAGGCTACCGGGTGTCGTTCAACGGCACGAAGGGACGCCTCGAATACGAGGTCGTGGAAAAGGCTTACGTGAGCGGTTCGGAAAAGGACCACAACCTCGCCCGCAACCTGAAGATCAGCGCGGAGGAGGGCGGCGAGGCGGCGGTGCCGGAGCCGGTGACGCTGCTGTTGCGTCCGCACTGGGAGCCGCCGGTGCGTATCCATATTCCGGAAACCAACGAAGGCGGACACGGCGGCGGCGATGCGCGCATGTTGCGCGATATCTTCGAACCGGGCGCGGAGCCTGATCCGCTGGGCCGGGCCGCGGGCGTGCGCGACGGACTGTATTCGGTGCTCTGCGGCACGGCGGGCAACCGCTCGCTGGCGACCGGCCTGCCGGTGCGGCTGGCGGATCTGGTGCCGGGGCTGCCGGAGTAGGGAGGATATTCCAAACCGGCCCGTAGCTGCGAACGTGAGTTCGCAGGCTGCCGGAGAGCACGCTGTCCGTGTGGCCTGCAAACTCACGTTTGCAGCTACAGTCGCTTCTGCCGTCAGTCCTTAAGTGTAATGAAAGTGCCCCCCCGGAGCGGCGGCATTCCTGCCGCTGCGACGAGGCGCAACGCGCCTCGCCTTCGAAGCCGCAATGCATTACGTACCTGCAAGATCCCCTGCACCTCGAACGCTGTCCGGCAAAGCAGCGGCAGGAATGCCGCCGCTCCGGGAACCTCAGAACGTCGGCACGGCCTCGAGGAGGCGGCGGGTGTAGGGGTCCTGCGGGTTTTTGTAGATCTCGTCGGCCGGGGCGGACTCGACGAGCTTGCCCCGGTTCATGACGAGCACGTGGTCGCTGATGTGTTCCACGACGGCGAGGTCGTGCGCGATGAAGAGGTAGGTGAGGCCGAGTTCTTCCTGGAGGTCTTGCAGGAGGTTGACGATCTGCGCCTGCACGGAGACGTCGAGCGCGCTGACGGGTTCGTCGCAGATGATGAATTCGGGTTCGACGGCGAGGGCGCGGGCAATGCCGATGCGCTGGCGCTGTCCGCCGGAAAACTGGTGCGGGTAGCGGCTGGCGTGATCGGGGCTGAGCCCGACGCGCTGGAGAAGGTCGGCGACGCGGGCTTCTTTTTCGCGGCGCGACATTTTGGGAAAATGGATGTCGAGCGGTTCGCTGATGATCGCGCCGACCGACATGCGCGGGTTGAGCGAATTGAACGGGTCCTGGAAGATGAGCTGGATGCGTTTGCGGTACGGAAGAAAGTCGGAATTGGAGAGGGCCGTGATGTCCTTGCCGTCGTAGAGGATTTGTCCGGCCGTGACGGGCGCGAGCTTGATGAGGGAGCGGCCGATGGTGGTCTTGCCGCTGCCACTCTCGCCGACGAGGCCGGTGGTCTTGCCGCGCTCGATGGTGAAGGAAACGTCATCGACGGCGCGGACGTGATCGACGACACGCCGGAGCAGGCCGCTGCGCAGCGGGAAATGGACCTTGAGGTGGCGGACTTCGAGGAGAGGGTACGGCTGGGAGGGGGAACTGGCGAGAGTGGCGGCAGAGTCAGACATTGGCGGTTATAGTGTACGCAAACAGGGAAGAATCAACCGGAGGGGTTGAACACTCTATTTTTCCGGAATGGTGGACAACGAGAGGCTGTCGGCCAGCCCCCAAGTAGGTGTGCGACAATTTTGCGCCGTCATTGAACCTTTTGCGACGGGGCGCATTCTACCTTTCGTGAATCGCATCGTTTTCTTATCTTCATGCCGAACCTATGCCTTTTACTCCGGAAAATGAACCCCGCCTCGTTGTTCACGCCAGGCAAGGAGATTTTGCGGCATGGGATCGCCTGCTCCGGCATTACCAGCATCCTCTTTACGCTTACATCAACGACCTCGTCCGCGACGAAGCGGCCAGCCTCGACCTCGTACAGGAGACATTTATTCGGGCCGTGCGGCACCTTCCTTCCTTGCGTGAGGATTCACGCTTCGGCGGCTGGCTCTTCGGCATCGCCCGCCAGCTTTGCCTCGCTCACTTTCGCCGGACCGGACGCAATCGCGAAGACCCGCTCGGGGACAATGGCAATTCGCTTGAGGATTTCCGCGACGCCAGTCTGCCCCTGCCCGGCGAAATGTTGCTCCGGGAGGAGGACGCCGCGGAACTTTTTGCCACCGTCGCCCGCCTGCCCGCCGCCCAACGCGAGGCGTTCACCCTGCACGTTATCGAGGAATTTTCCCTCGACGAAATCAGCCGGATTACCGGCGCGCCCCTTGGCACCGTCAAATCGCGACTCTACCACGCGCGCCGCATTCTTCGCGAATGGTTGAACGAAACAAACCGCATACCCGACGCACGATCAGACATATGAAAACACTTCGCAATCACTGGCTGGATCGTCACCGACGATTGGATACGCAAATCGACGCCATCCGCATTGATGCGCTTCGCCGGGCGCTTCCGGCGGCTTCGTCTTCTGTTCCGACGGCCATGGTGTCCGCCCCCGGCGCACTGTGGTGGACCCGTGTGATACGCACATTATGGGGGGAGCTGGTTGTCCCCTGCCGCCCGGCCTGGGCAACGCTTGCCGTTGTATGGGCGGGATTGTTGTTGTGCGACCTGACCATGAGCTCATCCAGATCGCTGCCAGCGACCGCGGGCGCTTCACGTCCGGACATCGCCAATGCCATTGCCTGTTGGATGGAGCAACGTCGCCAGATGATGGCCTTGGCCCAGAGTATATCCGGCAACACATTGCCCACCCCTCCTCCGTCGCACAACAAACACAAACCCGCCGCGTCTGCTCCCGCAGCCAGCCCCGATCACTCCCGTTGGGAAAATCCTTCCGCTGGCAGCATTTCCCGAACGATCTGCCAAACATACCGCGCAAATGTGAGAAGCAACGCGGTACCCTATATGATATGAGTACTCCACACCCTCCACCCACCTCCCCCTCTGCTATCGCCGTCAATGCGCCTGCTCACCAGCGCTGGCGATTTTTTTTGTGGAGTGCCGCCCGCACGATCCTGTTATGCAGCGCAATTCTGGCTACATTGGTGGCAATCTTTTACGTCGAGGAAAACTGGCGCGGCGGACGCGCTTGGTCCGCCTTCAAACGCGAGGCCGCCGCCGCCGGTATCTCGCCGGAGATTGCCGACTATATTCCCGCGCCGGTTCCCGACAGTCAGAATTTTGCGGCCACGCCATTGATTGCCCGTCTGTATGAGTCGTCCCCGATGTGGAAGAACGCCGAGGCGTTGTCCAAACGATTGTGCCCCGAACGCCGGACGCAGTCCAACGCCTCGATCGCTGTCGGGCACGGGCCTGAATGGGGATTGCCGGACTGGGCGGATGGAATCCGGGCCGATCTTGCTGGTATTCAGGAAAAAGAAGGCATGGATCTGGCCACTCACCTCGCCTCCGTCTCGTCCGAAATGGACGAGATTGCCCGTGCGGCGGAGCGTCCTGCCGCCGTGTATCCGGAAAGTGACTATCTTTTCAAAGCCGGAATCGGGTATTCGCCGGTGTTTGCCCTGATGACTTTCTCCCGGCTTTACGGGGTGCGCGCCATGCAGCATCTCGACGCGGGAGAGCCCGAACCGGCTGCCGGGCTTGTCTGCACGTTGCTCAGGCTCGCGCTGCTTGAAACCGGCGAGAGATCCCTGCTTTCCCAAATTTGCGGAGGCTCGCTGACAAGGGATGCGAGTTCGGTCATCTGGGAAGGAATGGCGCGCAAACTCTGGCGCGCGGAGGATATTGTCCGGTTCGATGCGCTTTTGTCCCGGCTGGATTTCATCACGGCCATGCGCAAGCAGATCGCCGTTGAAAATGCGATTTGGATAAAAGTTGTGCTCCAGGCGCCGGAGCTTTTTGGAACACGAGATTTTTCATCGCGACAAGAGGAATGGCGGTTTCGCCTGTCTTGCTGGCTGCTGGCGAACGGGCCTCGTGGATGGCGCGAGCAAACCGCGATTGCTTTTGGCCGGAAGGCGATACACCATATTGAAAATTACGATACGGAACACGGCCGGGTTGCCGTAGTGGAACGCAAACGTATGGCTTCGTATTCAAAAGACATCATGCCGTGGTCAGTGCTGCCTGATACATTTGCGCCAACCAGAAGCCGCGGACTCACGACAGCGTTCGACCAGTCCGGGGTGGTGTTGGTGCGGACAGCTTGCCGGATTGAAATGCATCGTTTGAAAACTGGCAGGTATCCTTTCACGCTCGACGAACTGCCTGGCGGGGGCGGGGGCCTGCATGATCCGGTTTCCGGCAAGCCGGTCCGTTATCGGCCCCCGTCTGAAAATTCCAGCTACGTGCTGTATGTGACAGGCGACGATGGCGTCGACGATGGTGGAGATCCGGCAATGCGGAGACCGGACAAGCACGGAAATTTTTCCGGGAGAAACTACAAGGACTGGATCTGGACTTTCGATCCTGTCTCGCCACGCCAGACAGTACCGCGCCTCTGACATCGGGGGCGTGAAGCAGGGAGCGCTGAAGGCCAGAACCGGCTTTCAAGACGCTTTCGCGATCGCATCGTAGTCGATGGTCGTGAGCCGGCGCTGGCCGGCTCCAATTTTCGGGATGCAGGCGATGAGGGCGCGGGTGTAGGGGTGTTGCGGGTGGCGCAGGACGGTTTCGGTGGGGCCGGCCTCGACGATTTCGCCGCGGAACATCACGATGACGTCGTCTGCAAAACCGTGGACGATGCCGAAGTTGTGCGTAATGAGAATGACGGACATCTGCGTGCGCGTGCGCAGATCGCGAAGGAGGTCGATGATCTGTTTCTGGATGGTGACATCGAGCGCGGTGGTGGGTTCGTCGGCGACGAGGATGCGCGGCTCGCAGGCCAGCGCCATGGCGATCATGACGCGTTGCTGCATGCCGCCGGAAAGTTCGTGCGGATACGATCCGTAGCGGCGGGCGGCGTCGTGGATGCCGACACGTTCGAGCGCGGCGACGACGCGTTCGCGGATGTTTTTGGCGTCGGGGAAATGGAGTTTGATCGCCTCGGCAATCTGCGAGCCGATGGTGAAGACGGGATTGAGCGAGGAGGACGGTTCCTGGAAGATGTAGGCGATTTCCTTGCCGCGGATGGCGCGCAGTTCGCGGGGCGGCAGGGTGAGGGTGTCGCGGCCGTTGTAGAGGATTTTGCCCGTGACCTGGCAGGCGGGAGGTTCGGGAAGGAGGCGGGTGAGCGAGAGCGCGGTGACGGATTTGCCGCTGCCGCTTTCGCCGACGACGGCAAGGGTGCGGCCGGCGTCGAGCGAGAAACGGATGCCCTTGACGGCCTCGAGCGTGCGCTCACGCTGCCGGAAAGTGATGCGGAGGTCTTCGACGGAGAGAAGTGGCATTTTTTTAAAGAGTTGAAGAGCTGAAAGCTGAAGGCTGAAGACGGAAAGGAATTAACCACAGAGGCACGAAGACACAGAGAAAAGGCCGCACGGAGGCGGAAGAGAAAAGCAGGGGCTGGTGCTTTGTGGTTTGATCTCCGTGTCTTTGTGTCTCGGTGGTTGATTCTTCGATACGTTTCATTGTGTTTTCATTTTCGGATCGACGATGTCGCGGAGGGAATCGCCGAGGACGTTGAAGGCGATGACGGTGATAAAGATGGCGAAGCCCGGCGTGAGCAGCCACCAGAAGTTGAGCATGAAGATCTTGATGCTTTGCGCCTGCGAGAGCATCAGCCCCCAGGACGAGGCCGGCTCCGCGATGCCGAGACCGAGGAAGCTGAGCGCGGCTTCGCCGAGGATATAGCCGGGAATGCTCAGGGTGGCGGCGACGAGGAGGTAGCTGGCGAGGTTGGGGAGGATGTGTTTTTTGAGGATTGCGAGCGGCGACTGGCCCATGCTCTCGGCGGCGAGCACGAATTGCTGGCGGCGGATCGAGAGCGACATGCCGCGCAGGATGCGGGCCGCGCCGGCCCAGCCGATGAAGGCGAGGATGATGACGATCACGAAAAACATCTGGTCGGACTTGAAGTACGGGGCGAGGGCCGAGCGCAACGCGAGCAGGAGATAGAGCGAGGGGATGGCCATGAGGAACTCGACACCGCGCATGGCGAAGAAGTCGATCTTGCCGCCGAAGTAGCCGCTGAGTCCGCCGACCAGCAGGCCGAGCGTGAGCGTGATGGTGATGCCGATCAGGCCGATGAGGAGTGACACGCGCGAGCCGTACACGAGACGCGAAAAGACGTCGCGGCCGGTCGAGTCGCTGCCGAGCAGGTAGAGGCGGGGGGGGACGGCTTCGCCGTCCGGTTCGGGGTTCAGGGTTTCCGGTTTGGAGTTGTCGGCTACAGATGTGTTACCGGAACTCTGAACCCTGAACTCTGAACCCTGAACTTTTCCCGCCGCGTCAGCGGCGTCGTCGAGTTGCAGGAGGTGGCGTTGCAGGGGGACGAGGCCAAGGAGCTTGTAGTCGAAACCGCGGGCGAAAAGGCGGAGCGGGAACGACTGGCCGGGGACGGCTTCGTAGCTTGGAGCACTCGGATCGACGAGGCGATACGCCTGCACGCGCAGGCCGCCATCCTGCCAGAAAATTTGGGTGGGCGGGTGATAGGTGGAGGAGAGATCCTGCCGGTTGACGGGAGCGGTGGCGAGGAAGCCGGCGAAGAGCGCGCACAGGTAGAGGGCCAGCAGCGTGGCCAGGGCGGCGGTCCCGAGAGGGCGGCGGAGGAGTTCTCTGAAAAGATGGCGGCTCATGCGGGGATCAGTCGTTGGATTCGAGGCGGATTCGCGGATCGGACCAGGCGAGGCAGAGGTCGGCGACGAGGTTGCCGAGGACGAGCATCACGCAGCTCATCATGATCGAGGCGAGCACCACGAACTGGTCCTCGCGGAGGAGGGACTGGTAGATGAGGTTGCCGAGGCCGGGATAGTTCATGACGATTTCCACGATGAGCGCGCCGCTGAGGAGGCTCGAAAAGGCGAAGCCGAAGGCGCTGATGAGCGGGTTGATCGCGTTGCGCAGGACATGCTTGAACATGACCCAGCCTTCCGGGACGCCTTTGGCGCGTGCGGTCTGCACGTATTCGGCGCGGATCGTATCCAGGAAATTGGCACGCATGATCCGCATGAGTCCGGCGACGCCGCCGATGCCGAGAACGATGGTCGGCAGGATGAGGTGATGGAGGCGGTCGAGGATCTGCGCGCCGAAGGGAAGGAAGTCGTATTCGATGGAGGTGGAGCCGCCGAGCGGGAACCAGCCGGTGCGGGCGGCGAAATACACGGCGAGCAGGGCGAGGAAAAATTCCGGGATGGAAAGCGCGGCGTAGGCGAGGAACGAACTGACGCGGTCGAAGATCGAATCCTTGTAGATGGCGGCGAGGACGCCGAGCGGGATGGCGATGCACCAGGAAAAAAGCACCGAGGTGAGCGAGAGCAGGAAGGTCGAGAAGAGGCGCTGGCCGAGGAGATCGACCACGGGAACCTTGAACGTCCAGGAGTAGCCGAAGTTGAGCTGCACGACTTCGCGCAGCCAGTAAAAATACTGGAGATACCAGGGGCGATCGAGACCGAACTGACGCTCGAGATCGGCGATGAGTTCGGCGGGCACGTCGCGCTGCATCTTGATCGGTGTCAGAAAATCGCCGGGGGCGAGCGACATCAGCAGAAACACCAGCAGCGTGATCCCGAAGAGCAACGGGATCAGCGTGAAAAAACGGCGGATGATGAAGGCGATCATGGTTTCAGTTCGGCCCAGAGGGAATCGAGGTTCCAGAGGATGCCGCCGAGCGGGGTGGGCGTGACGTTGCGCCAGCGGTTGCGGATGCCGGTGTATTCGTTGGAGGTGACGAGGAAGATCAGCGGCTGCTGCTCGGCGAGGATTTCCTGGACCTCGAAAAAGAGTTCGCGGCGGCGGTCGTATTTCAGTTCGCGGCCGATCTCGGTCATGAGCTTGTCGATACGCGTTTCCCATTCGGTGGCGGGTTTGGCCTGCGAGGGGTTCCAGACGTGGAGGCGGCCGTTGCTCATGATGATGTCCTTCGAAGCGTAGGGATCCTGGGCGCCGCCGGCGAAGCCGAGGAGGCCGGCTTCGTAGTTGAAGGATTCGGAGGTGCGGCGGACGAGGGTGTTGAAGTCGATGAACTGCAACTCCACGCGGATGCCGAGCGCGGCCATGTTTTCGGCAAACACGGTGGCCATCTCGGTGCGGAGGTTGTTGCTGTTGTTGGTCATCAGCGAGAACTCCACGGCGTGGCCGTCGGCGTCGTGGAGGCGGTCGCCGCGCCAGGTGAAGCCGGCTTCACGGAGGAGGGCGCGGGCGCGATCGGGATCGTAGGGGTAGCGGCGGACGTCGGGGTTGTACCAGCCGGCGTTTTTTTGGGAAACGTAGTTGGAGATGGGGCTGGCGCGGCCGGCGAACACACCGCGGACGATGCCTTCGCGGTTGACGGCGTGGGAAACGGCCTGGCGGAAGCGGACATCGTCGAACCACTTCCGTTTGTACGGCGGGATGTACGGTTTGCCGTCGGCGTCCTTGCCGGGGTGCTGGTTGAACCACACGAAACTGATGGCGTTGGCGGGGCCGAGGTCGTGGAGGGTGAAGTCGAAGGTTTTCGATCCGCGCGAAATCCAGGTGACGTTGTCGGGCTGGATGCCCTCGACGTCGGTGAGGCCGCGGGCGAAGGCGACGTTGCTGGCATTGGCGTCGGCGACGATGCGGGTGACGATGCGGTCGATGTAGGGGAGGCGGTTGCCGGCGGTGTCGCGTTTCCAGTAGTTGGGGTTGCGGCGGAAGACGATGCGTTCGCCGGGGCGGTAGGAATCGAGGATGAAGGCGCCGGTGCCGACGAGTTGCGCGGGGTGATTGATGGCGGTGTTGATGCTCCACTGGTCGAGGAGCGTGCCGTCGTCCGCAAAGGGTTTCAGGATGTGGCGAGGGAGGATGGACTGGCCGCCGCCGAAGAGGAGGAAGGGGGCGTAGACGGTGGGCGTGGTGAAGCGGACGGTGTGGTCGTCGATTTTCTCGACGCGCACTTCCTCGCCCTCGACGAGGTGGAAATAGGCGGGGCGCGAGGGAAACCTGAGACGGGGGCGGCCGGTCTCCTTGTCGAGGACGGGCTGGCCGGTGGCGGGGTCGGTTTCTTTTACATAAAAGGTTTCCCAGGTGAAAACGACGTCGTCGGCGGTGAAGGGTTTTCCATCGCTCCAGGCGACGCCGTGGCGGAGGTGAAAGGTGTACCGGAGGCCGTCGTCGGAAATGTCCCAGGAGAGGGCGAGGTTGGGGATGATTTCGCCGGTGGTGGTGTCGACGCGGACGAGGCTTTCGAGGAAGAGGCTGATGGAGGAGGAGGAGGACTGGTCTTCGCTGATGAGCGGATTGAGCGTGGCGATGTCGCCGGGCTGCGTCTGGACCATGAGCAGGTCGGCAGCGGCGCCTGAACGGCGCGGTTCGGGGTTTGGGGTTTGGGGTGTGGAGTTGTCCGCAGGGTTTGTGGCATCGGCATCGGCGGCGGCCGATGGCGGGGTGAGGGAGGGATCGGGCGGGAAGGGGGAAACTTCGGCGTCGGCAGGGAGGGGGGCGAGGGTGATATCGGCGGCGGGCGGGGCGGAGCGGGTGCAACCGGAGGCGAGCAGGAGGGAGACGGCGAGGAGACCGGCGGCGAAAGCGGAAACGGAGGCAGGCAGCGGGAGGGAGAGGCGGAAGGCAGGGCGGGCGCGGTGTGGCAAGCCGTTTGGCGTCATGGTTTCTCGCAGCATTCGATGTGATCGCAGGTTGACCGGATAGAGGGAATGACGCGGGGCGGGATGGCAAACGTGTTGTTGAAATGCATTTTTCGGGGCGGGCGCGGCAAGGGCGACAGGCGTGCGCGGGTTATACCCGTGTCCCGGATATTTCTGGTTTTACACAAAGGCCGCAAAGGACGCGAAGAAGATAACGGGTAATCCCTTGCGCTGGTATGCGTTCTTTGCGGCCTGGTGCAGAAATCCGGAGTCCCTGGGGTTGGTTGGCCGGAATCGTCGGGAAGGCCGGCTATAATGCTCCGCGGCGCGCTTCCAGTTCGGCGCGGATTTGCGCGGAGCGGGCGCGGCCGAGGGGGTAGAACCAGGCGGAAAGCATGGCAACCGACCAGATGATGAGGGGGAGAGTCAGGTAGAGGAAAAACATGCGGTTGACCACTTCCTGCGGCTGGTCGCCGATTTTCGGATTGAAGCCCGAGATTTGCAGGACGACACCGCCGATGCCCATCGACGCGGTGAGCGAGGCCTTGATGAACCAGGAGTAGAAGGCGTTGATCGCGCCCTCGCGGCGGCGGGTGGTGTGGATCTCGTCCCAGTCGGCCACGTCAGCCTTCATCGAGGGCAGGAACAGCCAGACGGCGGCGATGGCGCTCGACTCGAACACGCCGGGGATGATTTGCCAGTAGGGATGCGCGGGCGTCATCAGGAACCAGTTGAGCAGGTGCCCGGTCATGCTGCTGGCGAGCATGGTCATGACCATGGTGCGTTTGTCGAACTTCTCGCCGAGCCAGGTGAAGAGGGGGATCGACGCGATGCCGGCCACGACGATGACGGAGCCCTTCATGCCGGCGATCATCGCGCCCTTGGCGAGATCGCCATGGCAAACGTAGTAGAAATTCACATACTGACCGAGCGAGCCGACGGAGCTGGAACCGAGGACGAGGAAAAACGAGATGCTGATGAGCGCCCACAGCGGCGTGCAGCGGATGGATTCGCCGATGCTTTTCCAGAACGGTTCGGACGCCTGTTTGCTGGCCTCGGCCTTGTAGTAGCGTTCCTTGACGAAGAGTGCGGGCAGCAGGCCGAAGCACACGATGCCGAGGGCGATCAGCCAGCAGACGAGGCGCATGCCGACGACGATGGGTTTCTCGCCGGGATGGGGGTTGGTGAAGGAGGTGAGCCAGGGCTGGATGCCGGACAGCAGTTTTTGCAGGAACGCGGGTTTGCCTTCGAGGGCCTTGGGGTCGCCGAGGGCGAGCATGCCGACGAAGATGACAAAGAGCAGGAGCCAGCTGCCGGCGAGGGAGGAAATCTTGCCGAAGAGCGTCATCCACGCGGTGAGGCGGGTGCGTTCGTCGTAGTTGGGCGTGAGCTCGAGCTGCATGCCGTAGTAGGGCATCGACCAGACGGTGAAGCTGGCGAAGAAGATCATGCCGACGAGTATCAGGTAAATGGATGCAGCCTTTTCGGGGGCGGCGAGTTCGAGTTTGGCGATGAAGGGGATCCAGTCGGCCACATGCACGAGCCAGGAGGTGCCGTCGCGCACGCTTTCCGGGAAGTGCCACATGATCGGGTACAGGCAGGCGGTCGTTATGGCGGCCACGAACATGAAGGGACGGCGGCGCCCCCAGCGGGTGCGGGCGTTGTCGGAGAGGTTGCCCATGATCGGATCGGTGAGCGCGTCCCAGGCGCGCAGCACCATGAGGATGAGGCCGAGGACAACGGCCGGCATCTCGAGGCCGATGTTGAAAAAAGGCATCCAGAGCGTGCCGGTCATGAGGCCGGTGGCGACGTAGTCCATGTTCACGCCGGCGGCGAACGAGAGTTTCTGGACAAGGGGGATGCGGTCGCTTTCGGAGATGCGGGCAGGAGAGGTCATGGGAGTCGGGAGGGAGGTGTTGGCCGGTTATTGCGGATCCGGGACGGGAAAAGGCCGTAAAAGGTGGATGGAGGCGGGCGCGGGAATGCGAAGCAAGCGAGTGCAACGCATGCGCAAAATCGGGAATCACAGAAAAATCTGTTCCGGCTGCCGGCGGGTAAAAGGGCGAAAGCGGGGCGAATTTGTCCAGAAGCGGAACAAATGCCGGGAGACCGGTGGGAACAGTCGAAAGCAAGGCGACGCTTGTACAGCGTCTTGGCGAAGGAGGGGCGATCGAAGGGGTATCACGCGGGTGACGCGGTCGTCACCCGCCGGGGGGGGGGAGACGCAGAATCAGTGCGTGTGGGCGTTGCGCTTGTGGATGATGATGCCGTTGCCGTCGGGATCGGCGACGACGGCCATCCGGCAGACGGGCGACTCGGTGGGTTCGATGATGAACTTCACGTTGTGGGCGCGCAGGTGGGCGATGGCCGCCGGGTAGTCTTCCACCTCGAGAGCGATGGCCGGACCGCTGCCCGGCTTCCAGTCGGGATCGGACTTGGTGATGGCGAGGGTGTGCGCGCCGAGGTCGTATTCGATCCAGGAAAACTGCGCGTCTTCCCAGATGGAGCCGGTTTTCAGGCCGAGGATTTCCTCGTAGAATTTCCGGGCGCGGGCGACGTCGGTGATCGGGTTGACGGTGAACGCGTATTCGATGGCGCGGAAGGAGGGGGTTACGGAGGGTTGCGGTGTTTCGGTGGTGGTGCTCATAGGGAATCAGAACCTGGCGTATGGGGCTGGATGAGCCAAGCGCAAGGTGAGGCCACGAGAGGGCGAGGGCAGAACAGATTTCAGGCTGGAACCCGGCTCGGGATAACACGGCATGCGATGAAGTCTTCGCTTGCGAAACAGAACGCCCGGATACATTTTTGTCTCACACCATCCGGATTTATGCCTGCTACTGCTACCATACGCGATCTGAGAAATCACTTTCCGAAGATACGGCATCTTGTGGAAACGGATGGAGAGGTGCTCCTTTCTGAAAACGGCCGGACAAAGTATCGCCTCGTCTTGCACACGCCACCGAAGGTCAAGCCCCCCCCGCATGTGGACTATTGGGCGCGTTTGACTACCTGGCAGCCGCAGCCAATCAGCACGGCCGAGGCGCAGTCTCTGATCGACGACAATCGTGGCGACCGCTGACAAAACTTACGTTGATCCGAGCGCGCTTCTGAAGCTCTACATCAACGAGCCACAATCGCGGGTGATGGCTGCCTGGCGCGCGCGAGTGGGCGGATCGTTGGCGGTAACCCATCACGGACGGGTAGAGTTGACCAATGCGCTGGCTCTCGCGGTCCACCGCGGTTTTTTGGATGAACAGGCGTTCGGGAGCGCGTTGGCGGCGCTGGATGACGATTTCCAGCAAGGCCGATACCGGCAGGCCGACTTGCTCTGGAGGGCGACGCTCAACCGGGCCTGCCAGCTCAGTCGCGACCACAGTCGCACGCTGGGAACGCGGACACTGGACGTGCTCCATGTGGCCAGCGCTCTGGAGCTGGAGATGCGGCAGTTTGTGAGTTTTGATGTGAAGCAGCAAAACCTGGTGCGGGCGGTCGGGCTCAGGTTGATCGTGCCGGCGTGAAGGGAGGGGCGGGCGCGGCCTCGGGCGCGGTGCTTGTCTTTGCTGCATTCCTGGGGCAGGTTGCCGACATGGGCGCGTTAGCCATTCAGGTTCCGGAACCGGTGTTGCTTCAATCGGGGCAATCGCGGGATGAACTCGCCAGGGAGGCGCAGGTGGAGTTGGGTGAACAAGTCATGGGTGAGCTCCGGCGGCGGTATGGGCTGTGATGAAGCCGTATGCGCTGCACCCCGGGGCGCGGGTGGATTTGCTGGCGGCTCTGGCGTTTTACGAAAAGGAGAGTCGAGAAGATTGACCGGAAGTTGGTTCAGCCTAGCCTTCCACCCCATGAGTCTTGCCACGTATCCGGATTTACAGAAGTTGACACGCAAACAGAAATTTGAACTGGCTGAAGATCTCTGGCTTTCCGGCGTGAGTGATCGTCTGCCTGTTCCGGCTGAACACAGGAAAACGCTCGACTCGCGTTGGGCGGATTATAAGGCGGGGAAAATAAAGCGCATCACGCGTGAGGAATTGCAGCGCAGGCTTGATCGGGCGCGGAAATGAAAAGCCAGCCTGTCGAATACCTTGAACGTATTGAGGATGATTTGCTTCAGGCATTCGATTTTTACGATTCGTGGCTGGCTGATGGGGCAGAGAAGTTTACCGAGAAGTTTGACGATGCGATCCGCTGGATCGAATGGAATCCGGAATTGTATCCGAAAAAATACAGATTTTACCGGCGTGTCATTCTTCAGCGCAGTTACTATGCGGTTTATTATGTGATCGAAGAAAGGGTCACGACGGTGGTGGCAGTGCTTGATATGCGGCAGGAGCCCAAACGGATTCGGCAAATGCTGGAAGCGAGACGCAAGTTATTGCGAGCGAAACGAAATCAGAAATGGAGGCGTTGATTTTTTAGCGTTTGTCCCGTGCGGTGTCGCTGGCCTGATGGTGGGGAGCGGCGAGGCGGGCGGCGGAGAGAATTCCGGGCGTATTGACTCCTTAAGTACGGGCACAATCTTGGATCGGCGACGATCTTTTCAGGGAGGAGGGGAGGGGCCGTCAATCGGCAGAATCAACAAACAACGGCCCGGCCCCATCGTGAAATGTTTGTCCCGCCCCGCCTCCCGCCCGGACATTGGAGGTTCTCCTACAAATGTCTTTGGTTGTTATGCCTCCATATAACGAATGAAATCAGCAATGTGAGAATGCCAAGAAACATTGCTCCTGTCGCAGGCTCGGGAACGGCTGCCAGATCAAACTGGATACCGAAGCCATTTCCCTTGCCAAGCAATGCACCCGCAGAACCGCCTGCGAATGCATTGGGGTTCTCGTATGCCCAGCGGAGACCGGCACCGCTTTCGACGGTGAATGCCACCTTGAAATAAACCTCCTGGCTTGCTGCAAATGAGCTAACGACGCCTGTGCTAAGGGAGGGCCAACCGGGAAAGCTGGTTCCACTCTTGTCAGCTCCATCAATGTGAACCCAGCTCCCGGCTTCACTCAATTTATAATAATAGCTTAACGAAACGGATTTGTCTGCGGCCCCGCTTTTCCCGAATCCGGCTTCAAAATTAAAGCCTGTTGCCTGATAGCTGGTGTTCGTGAAATCAAACTTGATGACCACGTCTGTGGCGTTTTGTGCTATCACATAGCCTTCCGAGGTTCCATTTGAATAAGTCACCGCAGTTCCTATCTCATCGGCGTAGGCGAGTATTCCTGCAGACCGTGAAGTGTGTGCTGACCCTGATGGATTATTATAGGTCGTCTTGAAAGTATAAGAGTTTCCACCGTCGATTTCAAGCGGATCGACGGTTACGGCGGCGTTTAGAGGTGAGAGTATTAATGCGGTGTGCAGAATCCCTGCGAGTGTCATCGGAATGTATCTGGTTTTCATATTAGTATGGTTTGAGGCTGGATTATTAATTGGGAGAGCGTGTTTTTATTTGAGTTTGAATTGCATGGCGAAGCCGTGGCCTTTGGTCAGGAGGGCGGAATCGTCGGGTGCCTTCGCACCGCCTTCCTTTCCTTCAAGGCCCCAGCGGATTTTGGCCTTGGGTTCCTTTTCAATGGTGACCTTGTAATAAACAATGTCGTTCAACTGACTGACGGGGAAGGTGGTGAAACCGGAATTGAGTGCAGGCCAGCCATCAAAGCGATCCTGGTCAGCGGAGGGAATCGGCGTCCATTCCCCGGTGTCACCGAGTTTGTAATAACTTTTCAGCGAGGCATGGCCTTCATGGACGCCGATGGCGGTTTCAAACACCAGGCTGGCCGGTTTCGCACCCGTCTTGCCGAAATCAAATTTTATGATCAACTCGGCGAATGTGACATCGGGCTTGGTCTGGACCCAGCTTTCCGCTGTGCCGTTCACATGCGTCAATGCAGGGGCGGGTTCGGCTTGGGAGAGAATGCCGCCTGTGGTGCTGATGCGGGTTTTGCCTGTGTCCTGAAACGAGGTCTGGAACAGGTATTTGCCGTCGGTTATGTCCGCCTTCTGGACTTCGACCCCGGCTACGGCAATGCTTGCGGCGCAGGATGCAGCGAGCATCGGGAGGAGGATTTTGGTTATCATACGTTTTGTCATGACGGGTTCAGGGTCGTTGATGGTTTTTATTTTCCGGGTTCGCGTGAAAACGGGCGGTTTTTGGAAAAGTATTTCAGGAGGACCTGAAGCCGGTCGGTGGGCGAGGTGGCGCGGGTGTGGTTGCGGATGTCATACGGTTCGTTTTCGTGCTCGACGCTCCAGCCCGGCCATTCGCGGAAGGCGTGGTAGGTCCAGTCCCAGCCGTATTCCTCGAATATCGAGATGCAGTCATCGAGATATTGCGCCGCGCCCGGTGCCCAGCGGATGGCGCTGAACTCACCGACATAGATGCGGGCGTTGTTGGCTCGTTGAAATTCGCGCACGGGCGCGAGGTAGCGGCGCAACGCTTCCTTGTCCACTTGCCTCCCGTCAATGACGCCGGGGTAATGGAGGGCGGAGTTTTTCAGGTTCTTGTCCTTGGCGATGCCCTGGTCCGTTCGCACTCCCTGATGCGTGTAGGTGCCGGGCCAATACATGTGGACTGAATAAATAACGTTAGGGATGTCCACCGGTT
The DNA here is from genome assembly GCA_000242935.3 of Opitutaceae bacterium TAV5. Classification (NCBI taxonomy): domain Bacteria; kingdom Pseudomonadati; phylum Verrucomicrobiota; class Opitutia; order Opitutales; family Opitutaceae; species Opitutaceae bacterium TAV5. The sequence goes on along the minus strand of CP007053.1, from coordinate 1,582,750 downwards.
CGAGCCATTTAAAGGGCTGGGCCGCGTTCCATTGGTCGGTCTCGATAATGACGGGGGTTCGGGGGTCGATGGCGCGGATGGCTTTGGCTGCTTTTATCTGGATGCCGAGCCAGTTTTCGAGCGAGGAGGGGGAGGGGCGAGTCTGGACGGGTTCGTTGAGCAGATCGTAGGCGCACAAGGCGGGGGCGTCCTTGAAGCGCCGGACGATGGTTTCCCACACGGCAATAAACTCATCCTGGGGAGCTTGTTCCAGAACGAGGTTCAGGGTGCCGTCGGGCAGGCGTCCACCGGGGAGCGCGTGCAGGTCAATTATGACGCCGATGCCGTTGCGGTGCGCGGCGGCAAGGGCGCGTTCGAGGTCGTTCAGTTCGGCGGCCAGCCATGTTTGATAGTTTATAGACGCGGGTTTCTGGCCGAGTTGCCAGCGGATGGCGTTGGCACCATAGCGTTTCAGCGCCTCGAAATCGCCCTCGTTATATTGATTGGGCGACATCATGCCGCGCAGGATGGTTTTGTTATAGGTTAGCTTCTCCGGCGCGAGCAGGGTTGCCGTTTTGCGAGCATTCACCTTGCGAGTTTTGATTTCGATGTCCCTGAAAAAGCCGGTGCCCTCGCACGCTTCCAGGCCGATGGTGAGGGCGGCGGCTTGCGCGTCTTCCGGGATGTAGGCAATGACACCCATGTCCGCCCACGGGAAGGTGCCTCGCAGATTGGCGGCATCCTGGTGGGTTTTGCCGCCCTCGGCGGCTTGATAATAGAGCTGGAATTTGAGTCCATTGTAATTTTGGGCGACGTTGTTGATAGCCGTCCCCCGCACTTTTCCGGTGGCGAGGATTTCCACGCCGCGAGCGGTGATGGGAATCGTGATGCGTTTGGTGTTCCGTCCGCCGGAAATCTCCACTTTCAGGCAGGGTTTGCCGTCCGCGTCGTCGGCGGTGACGATGCCTCCCTGTGTTTCCAGCCGTTTTTTGAGGATGGGGTTGTCAAGCTCCATGCTGTAATAGGGGAGGTAATCTTTTCCTGTTTGGGCGGGGAGGGGGACGGCCATCAGCAGGACTGCGGGGAGGAGCATCCGTGATATTAACGAGGCGGGGGGAATGAGCTTCATGATATTATTGGCGGGTGACATTGCCTTGAATGTGCGAGCGGGGGATGTGATGAAGCTCAGGGGGACGGTGGTGTTGTTGGCGGAGGTTGCATGATCCACATGCCGGAATCCCATGGTTCTATGGTTGAGCGAAGCTGGGTTCTGCCGTCGAGAAACAGAATCAGCGTCTTGTCGTCGTGTTTCATGATGTTGGCGGGATTGTAGGCCGCGTGCATTCCGATACTGCTTCCACTTTTGCCCAGTATGTTTTCAAACAGAAAGGCCATGAGCTGGGGATTTTCGAAATCGGAGAATCTTTTGGGACGTGGTTGTATGATCCCCAGGAAGGGTGTTGCTTCGCCCGAGCAGTAATAGTTCATTGTATAGCTGCCCTCCAGGTAGGCGTCAGGATTGCTCTGGGAGGGCTCATGGGGGCAGTAAAATATGTTTCTCTGCGTTTGATACCCGGCGACCCAAGGCTGGTTTATGTAACGCTGCAAATGGCAGGGGAAGTGTTGCATACGGCCTGTTTCGCGCGGGTCGTTTCCCGGGCAGATTTCGTCCTTGTTATCGAGCGCGTAGAGTTTGAACGCGTTGAATATCTGCCGGAGGTTGGATTGGGCGGTGACGTTTTTAGCCTTTTTGCGCACCGCTCCGACCGTGGGAATCATAATCGCGGCAAGAATGCCGATAATGGCGATGACGGTGAGCAATTCGATCAGCGTAAAGGCGGTGAGGGGGGAGCGGCTGACGACGGAAGTTTTCATGGCATGGATGGAGGTTTTCGGGTTGGTTCAGGGGGGGGGTGGCATCCGGCGAAGCTCCGGAAGCAGCGGTGTCGGGTGGGGGCACGGGAGAGGATTTACTGTTTCACCAGCTGGAGGCGTATCGGATTTTTGGTGAAGCAGGCGTCGATGAGGTCGCCGAGTTTTGCCTCGGCGAGGCCGATGCAGGTGTCGGCTGCACCGTAGTAGATGCGGACGGTTTGGTCGCTGTCGGTGTCGGGTTCTTCAACGATGGCGTTACAGGTGAAGGTTACGTTGCCGACACGGCCGGTGAGTTCGTAGTCGTGCTCGGGCCAGAGGACGGCGTCCTCGCCACGAGCGATGACCTTTGCCGGGTTTTGCAGATCGAGCAAACACACGCCGAGGCGGTAGATGAGGCCGGCGCCTGTATTCGTGACACCATGATAGATTTCGAGCCAGCCCTTGCCGGTGCGGATGGGGACGCAGCCGGCGCCGACCTTGAGACTGTCCCAGAGGCCGGGGCGCGCGCTCATGACGGGTTCGGTGCGTCCCCAGTAAATGAGATCGGGCGAGTAGCTGAGCCAGATGCCGCAGGTGTCGTTGGGGTCGCCGAAGGGGCGGTCGAGGCGGGCATAGAGGCCGTTGATCTTTTCGGGGAAAAGCACGCCGTTGCGGTTGCCCTGCTCGCTGACAATGCCGATGCGCTCGAATTTTTTGAAATCGCGGGTGCGCACGAGACCGAGGCGGCAGCCGGTGGCTTCGCTGCTGCTGGCGTACATGAGGAGATAACTGCCGGGGTTGCCGGGTTCGGGCGTGATGCGCGGATCGTAAACGCAATCCTCGGCATGCGTGTGGTCGGGCGCGGGCCAGTCGAGCGGTTCGGGATCGACGGTCCACTGGATGCCGTCGCGGCTGCGCGCGAGCCAGAAAACCACGGGTTGCGCGAGCGTGGCGGCATCGACGATCATAAGGTACTCGTCGCCAACTTTGATCGCGCCGGGGTTGAAAGCGTACATGACGCGGCCACCGGGGAAATCGGCAGGCGTGAGCAGCGGATTGAGGGGATGCTTCTGGAAAATGCGTTGCGAGCCGGAACGGCCGGTGCTCCGCAGGCCGGGCAGTGGCGGGGCGGGTTGGTGTCCGTTGCGGGCGGCGGTCGGGGAGGAAAGGGGTGGCGGTGGCGTGGCGATCATTGACGGGAAGGAAAAGAATAACGGGTGGCAAAAGGGATGAGGCAGGGAGGGGCGAGAAAAACAGGACGGGAAATCGAGGACGGATGGAACCAAATAGAAACTGTTTCATTATGTCAACAGATTTTTTGAGAGGAAAAAGAAATCGGGAGTGATACCGGTATCTCTGACGGGCAGTTTGAGGAATACCCCGGGGAAAATTCAGAGCTTGGAGACGTTGGTTATGCTACCGGGCGAACACGTGTGGAGGGTTGACGCGAAGATATGTGGGTGTAGCTTTTGTGTAACCAAACATATTTGCTCATGGCTACAGCATTAGCACAGATTCACTTGAAAGCCTCACCCGGGACGAAGTCGTTTCTTCAAATGGCGGCGGAACTTTCCGGCGCGGCTAATTTGACCGACTACATTCTCCGGGCGGCCATCACGCGCGCCCGTGAGGACATCGCGGAACACCGGACTTTTGCGTTGAGTGATGAGGCATGGGCAGTGTTCGAACAGCGGCTGGAGGCACCCGTCCGCGAGCTGCCTCATCTGTGTTCCTTGCTGAATTCCCCTGATGTTTTCGACCGCCCCGCTTGACCGTCCGGAGCCTCTGCAGGGGCGTCATCGAGTGGCGGATTTTGAAACCGGCGGGCAGGCTACGGCGCCGGGGCAGTCGAGCGGCGGACGATGAGGGAGAGGGGAAGCGTCACGGTCTGGCAGCTGGCGGCAGCCTGGATGGCGGGGCGTCGTGCGGTGCTTTCCTCGCTGTTGAGCATCGAGAAAAGCATTTTTGCGGCTTCGGTGCCCATCGTGTGCGCGGGGATGCGCATCGCCGTCATGGGCGTGTCGAGAAAAGCCGTTTTTTCCGTCTCCTCGAACGCCACGATCGAGAGATCGTCGGGGATGCTCAACCCCATCTCGCGGGCTTCAAGCTGGAAGCCGACCGCGAGGTCCTCGTTGGTCACGATCACGGCGGTGGGGCGCTCGGGGAGCGAGAGCAGGCGGCGGGCGGCGCTGCGGCCTTCCTCGATCGTGGTCGTGTCCATCTCGATACACTGGGCGGGAGCGAGATCGCTCCGGCGAGTTTCCTTCAGGGCCTCGGCATAGCCGGCGTAGCGTTGCCGGTGGCCGTGGTCGGCATGCTTGAAGGAGACCATCGTGATGTGCCGGTGCCGGAGCGAAAGGAGGTAACGGGTGGCGTTGAGGCCGGCGTCGCGGTCGTCGAGCAGGATTTGCGAGACGCCGTCGTCCTGCGTCTTGTAGCCGACGATGGCGTGCGGGATCTGCGCGAGGCTGAGCTTCTCGGCGAGCGAGTAGCCCTGGAACATCGTGACGATGAGGATGCCGGCGACGCCCTCGTTCATGACCATCTGTTTCAGGTCGCGGTTGTTGCGGATTTGCGGGACAAAGGGGCGCAGTTGCAGGCCGAAACCGGAGGCGAAGGCGGTGTCGCAGATGCCGCTGAGGATGCGCGAGGTGTAGCCGCTGTCGAGGGCGCCGCGATGTTCGGGCACGAGGACGAGGAGGCGGTTGCGGTCGATGGCTTTCCAGCGGGGCTGGAAGGCGGAGGTCTCCATCGCCTTGCGGATGCGGGCGACGGTTTCCTCCTTCACGCCGGCGCGGCCGTTGATGACCCGGGAAACGGTGGCGGGCGAGACGTCGGCGGCTTTCGCAATGTCGTAAATCGTGGCCATGCTGTTTCTGAAACAATTTCAAACCGGTTTCAACGCAAGCGCGGAGTGGAGGAGATTCTTTTACGGGCTGATGCCTCCGATTTGCACCCGTCTGCGTTAATCCTGTCAGGATGCGAGGTTTTGAAACCGGCGGTGACCGGCGCAGAGGAGCGGCTTCTTTCGCGGGTTTGCCGGAAAATGGTCATGCCCGGGACAAAAGCTCGCGGTGGCCGGGGAGACGGTGGAAGGATCGGCGGGATTTCCGATGAGCAAGCAGCAGTGGCTTTTTGAAGACATGTTTCCCGAATCCGGACCCGATGACGCCCGCAAGGCCGGAAGGGCTTCCGCACCGGCCCGGCCGGCGACGGGGCTGAAGATCGTCGGCAGCACCGGACAAAAGCTGGGCAAGGCGCAGCGGGCATTCAACCGGCTGGTGGCGCGCGTGGAGGGCTTGCGCAGGGAGATGGCGGCAGAGTCCGCCCGGCTCGACGCGGCCCTGGCGTTCTACACAGGGGAATTGCACCCGCTGATCCGCCGGGAAGCGGAGGCGCGCAAGGCGCTGGCGCGGCTGATGTTTCCTTTCCTGAAAAAGGCAAAGCCGCCGCTCGGCAAGCGGCAGAAGGAGGCGTTGCGCGATCTGGTCTGCGACCAGCTCCGCTCGATCGGGGAGGTCGAGGGCGGGCTGGCGGACAAGGACCTGCAGGAAATCTTCGCATCGGTCGCCGGGCAGACCGTCGAGGAAGCGAAGCGGGAGGCGTTTGCCGAAGCCCGCGAGGGCATGGAGGAGTTTCTGGATGACATGGGGGTGGACGTGGACTGGACGGGTTTTTCGGCGGACATGAGCCCGGAGGAGGCGGCGCGATTCCAGCGCGAGCTTTACGAGAAAATGCAGCAGGCGGCGGAGGCGGGCAACGGCCCGGGCCGCGCGGGGAACCGGGATGCCAGGCAGGGGGCGGGCGACCGGCCGCGCAGGAAAACGAAGAAGGATCTCGAACGGGAGGAACGCGAACGGGCGATGGAGGAGGCGCGCACGCGGAGCATCGGCAGCATCTACAAGCAACTGGCGCGCGCGCTTCATCCGGACCTCGAACGCGACGAGGAGCGGAAGGCGGAAAAAGAGACGCTGATGAAGGAGCTGACCTCCGCCTACAAGGCAGGCGACCTGCACACGTTGCTGCGGCTGGAACTGGAGTGGATTCACCGCGAGGAGGACCACGCGGCGCGGCTCACGGACGAAAAACTGGCGATTTACAACGAAGTCCTGAAAGAGCAGGTGGCGACGCTGGAACAGGAGTTTTATTCGCTGGCCGCGCATCCGCGCTATGCGGTGTTGCACCGGTACGGCGTCGGGCCCGGCGGCACCCGCAGGTTTGACGGTGAGGAAGAGAAGGCGCGGCTGGAGGGGATACTGGCGTCGTTGCGCGAATCGGTGAACGAACTGCACGGGAAAAACGCGGTGAAGGAAATCCGTGTTATCATTCGCACGCAGCAGGAGTTCGCGCGGCGGGAGCGCGAAAGGGGGCGATTCATGGCGGTGTTTGACGACGCTCATGATGGCTGGGGCCCGGATCCGTTCGAGGACATGGACGAGGATGACGACTGGTAGTCGGGAGGCGGGCGGAGGTTTTCCCGCTCGCAATCCGGAGTGCGCTTTCCGCTAGTGTAGCGGCCGCATGCTTCTCTGCGTCGATATCGGCAACACCAACACGCATTACGGGCTCGTGACCAACGGGCGCACCGCGCACCAGTCCGACGTGGCCACGCGCGCGATCGACGATCCGGTGCTCGGGTTGCCGCAGCGCATCCGGGAGTTGCGCGCGACGGGCAATGCGATCGATGCGCTCGCGTTCTGTTCGGTGGTGCCGGCGGCGACGCCGCGGGTTTGCCGGGTGGCGGAGGAGGCCGGGTTGTCGTGGTGGCAACTGACGCATGCGAGCAGGCTGGGTGTGCGCATCACGTATCCGGAACCGGCCGAGATCGGCCAGGATCGTCTGGCCAATGCGGTCGGGGCGCACGCGCTCGCGGGCAGCCCGGCGGTGGTCATCGACCTGGGGACGGCGGTGACGTTCGACATCGTGACGAAATCGGGCGGCTACGAGGGCGGCATCATCGCGCCGGGGCCGGCGCTGGTGACGCGTTACCTGCACGAGCGCACCGCGCAGTTGCCGCTGGTCGAGGATCTGGCAACGCCGGTGGAGAGCGTGATCGGCCACTCGACGTCGGAAGCGATCCGGATCGGGGCGATGGTGGGTTATCCGGGGTTGATCCAGGCGCTGCTCGACGCGGTGCTGGCCGAACTGGCGCGGCGCGGGGAACCGGCGCCGGTGGTGATCACGTCGGGCGGAGCGGCCTCGGTGGTGGCGGGACGGCTGCGGCAGCCGACGCGCGATATCCCCGACCTGACGCTGCTCGGGCTGGCGGCGGCGTGGGAGCTGGAAAACGGCGGGTGAGCGGATTGCCGCCGGCAAGGCGCGCGGACGGGGCTCAGGATTTCGTGAGCTTGCTGATCTTGCCGCGGATGTCGGCGAGGAGTTCCTCGTGGCTGACCGCGCCTTTTTGCACGATGTTTTCCACGCAGGCGCGGAGGAGGTTGTTCTCCTCGGGGGTGAGCTCCTTGGCGGTCACAACCACCACAGGCACGTCGCGGCCGTCCTCGCGGCTGCGCAGCTCGCGCAGGAACTCGAAGCCGTCCATCACGGGCATCATCAGGTCGAGCAGGATGAGCGCGGGGCGGCCGGCGGCGAAGGCGTCGAGACCGGCGCGGCCGTCGGCGGCCTCGACGACCTGCCAGCCTTCGCGGGAGAGGAGGGTGGCGAGCATGGCGCGGTTGTCGGGCAGGTCGTCGATGACGAGCGCGGTGCGCGGCCGGTCCGGCAGGGCATGCCGGGCGAGGATGCGGGCGAGGCGGGCGCGGTCGACGGGCTTGGTGAGGTAGTCGGCGGCGCCGAGGGCGAAGCCGAGCTGGCGATCCTCGACGATGGAGACCATCACGACGGGGATGTCCGCGGTGGCGGGGTCGGCCTTGAGCGCGGTGAGGACGGACCAGCCGTCCATGCTGGGCATCATGACGTCGAGCGTGATGAGGCGGGGCTGGAGTTCGCGGGCGAGGGCGAGGGCGTCGCGGCCGTTGGTGGCGGCGCGCACGGCGTAGCCTTCGCGGGCGAGGTTGCGGCCGAGGAGGTCGAGCACGGCGGGATCGTCGTCGATGGTGAGGATCAGCGGGCGGTGCATCGCGAAGGGGGGCACGGTCGCGGCCGGGGCGGGCGCGGGGGCGGCGGGGTCCTCGACGCGCGCGGGGAGGGTGGCGGTGAACGCGGTGCCCTGGCCGGGCTCGCTGGCGACGGCGATGTCGCCGCCCATGAGCTGGCAGAACTTGCGGCTGATGGCGAGGCCGAGGCCGGTGCCGCCGTATTTGCGGGTGGTGGAGGCGTCGGCCTGCACGAAGGCCTGGAAGAGCTTGCCGAGTTGCTCGCGGGTCATGCCGATGCCGGTGTCGGCGACGCGGAAGGTGAACCAGTCGCGGTTCTGGTGGCGCTTGCGCGCGACGGCGAGAGTGATGCGGCCGGCGTGGGTGAACTTGGCCGCGTTGCCGAGGAGGTTGAAAAGGGTCTGGCGGACTTTGGTGATGTCGGCATGGAGGCTGCCGAGGTCGGGGGGGCACTCGACGACGAGGGTATTCCGGTTTTGCTCGACGAGAGGGCGGATGGTGGCGGCGACTTCGGAGACGAGCGCGTGGACGTCGGCGTCCTCGAGGTAGAGGGTCATCTTGCCGGCCTCGATTTTGGAGATGTCGAGGACGTCGTTGATGAGGCCGAGGAGGTGCTTGCCGGCGGTGTGGATTTTCCGCAGGTCGGGGATGGCGTCGTCGTTGCCCGTGTCCCCGGCGTCCTCGATGAGCATTTCGCTGTAGCCGATGATGGCGTTCATCGGGGTGCGGAGTTCGTGGCTCATGTTGGCGAGGAAGGCGCTCTTGGTGCGGCTGGCCTCCTCGGCGAGCTCGCGGGCGGCGGTGGCCTCGGCCTCGAGGCGCTCGGCTTCCTCGAGGGAACGGGAGAGGCGGCGGGCGAAGAGGAAACCGAGGGCGAGGGCGCCGAGGAGGGCGGGGGTCATGAAGCCGAAGGCGGGCAGGATGCGGGCCCAGGTGTGCCGCCGGATGTCGGGCCGCCAGGTGGCGGCGAGGAGGTGGAAGCGCCAGAGGGGAAAATCCTCGCCCTGCCAGTGCCAGGGACCGTCGGTCCAGGAGGAGGTCCCGGAGCCGGGATAGCGGGCGGAGGCGGCGGCGATGAGGGCGTCGTCGGCGTCGCCGGTCTTGAAGAGGACGCGGTCGTGCTCGCCGATGAGGGCGAAAAAGCCGTGGTCGAGGAGGCGGGCGTCGGCGAGTTGCTCGCCGAGGCGGTCGAGGGTTTCGACGAGGTAGCCGACGTAGTAGACGCCGATGATGCGGCCGGAGGGGGCGCGGACGGGTTCGTAGCCGGTGATGTAGGAGCGGCCGAGGATGTCCGCGACGCCGTACCAGGCCTCGCCGCGCCGGATCGCGGCGATGGCCGGGCCGGCGGGGTCGAGCACGGTGCCGACGGCGCGGGTGCCGTCGGCGCGCCGGATGTTGGTGGAGAGGCGCACGAAGTTGTCGCCGTCGCGGGTGAAAAGGGTGGCGGTGCCGCCCATGAGGCGGACGAGCTGGTCGACGATTTCGAAGTCGAGGGCAACCGGGGTGGAGCCGAAGCGGAGGTCGGGCACGGTGCGCGGGCCGAGGTCGACGGGCGCGCCGGCGGAGGGAGCGCCGCGGAGGGTGGCGAGGTGCTCGAGAACGCGGAGGGAGGCCTTCACGCGGTCGAGATAGAGGGCGTGGGTGTTGTTGAGCTCGCGCCGCACTTCGCCGATACGCGAGGCCGTGTCCTGGCCGAGGGTATCCTCGACATTGATACGGAGGCTGCGGTAACCGCCGCAGAGGGCGAGGACGACGAGGGCGCCGATCAGCAGGAACCAGCCGGCGAACCGGGTGCGAAGGGAGCGGTGCAGGGTCATCGGGCGGGCCTCAGAGGGTGAAGCGGACAATGGAGAAGTCGTCATCGAGAGGGCCGGCGCGGCCGAGGCTTTTCACGTGGGCATGGAGGCGGTCGAGGTCGGATTCGCCGTCGGAGACGGGCCGGGCGAAGAAGGCGTGGAAGTCGGCGACGGGCCAGAGGGTGCCGTCGGCGCGGGTGATTTCGAAGGTGCCGTCGCTCACGAGGTAGAGGCGGACGGGGTCGGGGAGGGCGCGGGTGAAGGTCTTGTAGGTCGTGCCGCTCATGCCGCCGAGGATCATGCCGGCGGCCTTGAGGGGCTCGACGGTCGCGGGGGCGGAGCGGTCGGGAGAACCGGTGACGAGAAGGGCCGGGGGGTGGCCGGCGGTGGCGTAGCGCAGGGTGCGGGTGGAGGGCTGCCAGACGCCGTACCAGAGAGTGAAATACATGTCGTTCTGCTTCTCCATGAGGAAGGCCTCGTTCAGCCCGGTGAGCAGGGCGCCGGGATCGCGGAAATCGACGTCGGGAAGGGCGCCGTTGCGCAGGACGTTGATGGCGGCGACGGAGAGGAGGGCGGCGCCGACGCCGTGTCCGCACACGTCGAGGAGGTAGAGGGCGAAGTGGTCGTCGTCGATCCAGTGATACCCGAAGGAGTCGCCGCCGAGTTCGGTGGAGGGGATCAACCGCCAGTCCACGGGGATGGTGCGCGAGAGGCCGGGGGGCGGGAGGATCGAGCGCACGTAGTTCCCGGCCTCGGCGAGTTCGGCCTGAAGGCGGGCCTGGGTGTCCTCGATGGTCTTGATCCAGGTGCGCTCCTGGTCGCGGAAGCGTTTTTTCTCCAGGCCGGCGCCGATGCGGGCGCGGAGGAGGGTCGGGTTGAAGGGTTTCGGCAGAAAATCCTCGGCGCCGCGCTCGATGCAGCGGACGACGCTGGCGAGCTCGTCGAGGGCCGAGATCATGATGACGGGGAGGTGGCGGAGAGCGGGGTCGGTCTTGATGGCGTCGAGGGCGCCGTAGCCGTCGAGCACGGGCATCATCATGTCGAGGAGAACGAGGTCGAAGGGCCCGGCGCGGAGGCGCTCGAGCGCGGCCTGGCCATCGGCGGCCGTGGCGACGGCGTGGCCCTGGCGTTCGAGCTGGCGGGAGAGCATGTCGCGGTTGCCCTCGTTGTCGTCGACGACGAGGATGCGGCCGGGGACGGGCGCGGGGCGATCCTGCGGAAAGGAGGCGGAGCTTTCGGCGAGGAGCGTGGGGAAGTTGCCGGGGAGATTCCGGAAGACTTCCATGGAGCCGGCCGGGACGGTCTGCGCGCCGGCGTCGACGACATCGCCGGCGAGCCTGAGGCGGTCGTCGGTGAGGTTGTCATTGATGAGGTTGAGGAGGTGCCTGGCGGCGTCGCGGATTTTTTCGAGGTCCGGGGCGTAGGCGGCATGGCCGGCATCGTCGGCCTCCTCCATGAGCAGCTCGCTGTAGCCGATGATCTGGTTGATCGGAGTGCGGAGGTCGTGCCGCAGGTGCGAGAGCGGGGTGGGTGAGGACATGGCTTACGGAGGCGAGCCGGGACCGGCGAATTTCTCGATCTTGGGGAGGAGCCGGGCGAGGTCGATGGGCTTGGTGTCGTAGTCGTCGCAGCCGGCGGCGAGGGCCTGTTCGCGGTCGCCGGCCATGGCATGGGCGGTGAGGGCGATGACGGGGATGTGCCGGGTGGTCTCCCCTGCCTTGATGCGGCGGGTGGCCTCCCAGCCGTCGATGACGGGGAGGCTCATGTCCATGAGGATGAGGGCGGGTTGTTCGCTGGCGGCGAGGTCGACGCCTTGCCGGCCGTCCACGGCGATGACGATCTCGTAGCCGCGGCGGAGGAGGCGGCGGGAGAGCATGTCGCGGTTCATTTCGTTGTCTTCGACGAGGAGGATCCTGGGCATCGGGAGCGGTAGTGCGGGCGATCTCCGCGGGGAGGCGGGGGCAAGGCTTTGCCGGCGCGCGTGCGGAGACGGGAGTGGTACGTTGTTTCAAACTACATGCCCATCGGGTGCGCCGACATGAGCACGCGGGTGAGCAGGTCGAGGGAGGCGCCGACTTCGCGGCCGACCTGGTCCATGCGGGCGAGGTTGGCGAGGCGGGTGGAGCGGGCGGCGCAGGCGGGGTCGGTGAAGATGTGCTGCGCGAGGTGGCAGGCGGTGAGGAGGCTGATGAGCACGGCGTCGCGCGGATCGGGGATGTCGTCGCCGAGGATGAGGGCGGAGAGGCGGGTCTTCACCTCGGTGCGCTCCTGGTGGTTGACCGTGGGGTAACGGCGCGTGCCGAAGACCCGGAGGATTTTCTTGTCCTCGCGGCGCAGGATGCCGTGGCCGACGAGGCGGGCGAGGGCTTCGTTTTCCAGGGTGGGGCGCCAGGAGGACAGGACGCCGAGCCAGTGAGCGACGGGCAGGGGCCCGGGGGCGGCCTTGATGGTGTCGAGCGCGGCGTCGAGCATGCTGTCGCCGGTGGGCTCGTCGCGGATGACAGTGAGTTGCTCGAGGTCGGTGTCGATGCGGCCGGCAAGGGCGAGGTCGGCGAGGAGGGCGCCGGCGAGGGCGTAGTTGAAACCCATGACAGGCATGGGCAGCAGGGCGCCGGTGCGGTCGTCGAGGCCGAGGAGGACGAGTTCCTCGACGAAGGTGAGGTGGACGGGAGGAGTCATGGCGGGAGCCCCGGTCAACGCAGCGCGGCGACCGCCTGGTCGACGCCGGGGTGGACAGAGAGGACGCTGTTGAAGCCGGAGAGTTCGAACACCTCGCTGACGGCGGGGGTGAGCGCGGCGAAGGCGGCGACGCCGCCCGCCGACTTGAATTTTTTCGCCGCGCCGAGGAAGACGCGGAGCCCGGCGCTGCTCACGTAGGAGAGCGCGGCGCAATCGAAGACGAGCTGCCGGAGGCCGGAGGCCAGCAACGCGTCGATCTTCTGTTCCAGGGCGGGGCTGCTCAGCCCGTCGAGCCGGCCCGCGAGGGCCAGTACCGTGGCGGAATCCAGTTGTTTTTCGGTGATGTCCATAAGGTCAGGAAAGGGGGCGGAGAGTGCGTTCGAGGGTGAGGATGTTCCTCCCGTCGCGGCGTTCGTAGCGCGCGCGGTCCACCAGCTTTCTCACGAGGTGGATGCCGAGGCCGCCGACGGGGCGCGCTTCGAGCGGCGCGCCGGTATCGACGGGCGGGCGGGCCAGCGGGTCGAAGGCGGGCGCGTCGTCGTCCACCATGACGGTGATCCGGCGGCTGTCGTCGGCCGAGAGCGTGACGTTGAAGGTATGGGGCAGGCCGTCGCGGTAGCCATGGTTGATGACGTTGGTCACCGTCTCCTCCAGGGCGAGCTGGAGCGCGAGCGTGTCCTGGTCGCCCGGTCGCAGCGGGGCGCAAAACGCGTCGATGAACGCCGCGAGCCGTGGCAACTCCGCGAGGTCGTTGCGCAGGGTGAGGACTTGTTGGCGGGCCTGAGTCAAGGGGGGGGTGGCAGGATGTGGTCGGTCCACGCATGGCGTCGAACGGTGGTGGAGACAATCATTTCCTGTGCGTGTGAAAACGGACCGCAGCCGATGCTTCATGGCGTCGCCGGCCGGCAGGGAGGGTCATGCCTTGGCGCCGCCGGCAAACAACCGGTCCGGCGGCCCGTCGCTGTTGTCCGCGAGACGGCGCAGCGCCTCGGTCTGGTCGGCCGCGTGGAGAAAGAGCGGGTTCATGCCCGAGATTTCCAGCACTTCGTTTACGAGAGGCGTCACGCCGGCGAGCACGGCCTTCGCCTGGTTCTGGCGCAGCTTTTTCGCCAGCGTCATCAGCTCGCGCAGCCCGGCGCTGCTGATGAATTCCAGTCCGCTCGCGTCGAGGACTACGCCGGTGGCCGTCGCGGACAGGTGTTCCGCGAGCCGGCGACCGAAGGCCGGAGCCGAGTTGCCGTCGAGCCGGCCGGCCAGCCGGATCGTCAGGGGGCCGGCTTCGTGCTGAAAAAAATCCGTGTCGAGTGATGCCATGGGAAATGAAGCGGGCGCGGTCTGTCGGCGAGATCGCGGCGGGGACGGATTGTCCGGCTGCATCCCGGCGCTCCAATGCGGAATGCACGAAGCGGGCACTATTTTTAACGGAACGGGCACGGAGCGCGCGGAGGGGACTCCCTGCGTAGCCGCGAACCGTAGCTGCGAACGTGAGCTCGCAGGGTTCGGGCGCCGTTGATTCACCTGAAGCGGGCGCGGCGGGTCGCAGCGTCAGACATACAGATCGCGCAGCATGGCGGCGGCGGAATCGTCGAGCTGTTCGCGGCGGCGCACTTCGTCGAAGCGGTCGAGCAGATCCTCGGGGCGCAGGCGTTTTTTATCGGCCCCGCGGAAGTCGTGCAGGACGCGGCCGCGGTGCATCATGATGATGCGGTCGCCGAGGCTGACGGCTTGCTGCATCGAGTGCGTGACCATGAGCGTGGTGAGCTTGTCGCGGCGCACGATCCCGTCGCTGAGTGTGATGACCTGGTCCGCGCTCTTCGGATCGAGCGCGGCCGTGTGCTCGTCGAGCAGCAGCAGGTGCGGGCGGAGCCAGGTCGCCATGAGCAGGGTGAGCGCCTGGCGCTGGCCGCCGGAGAGCGAGCCGATGGCGTTGTCGAGGCGGTCCTCGAGGCCCATCCTGAGCGAGGCGATGCGTTCGCGCAGGGGTTTTGTCAGGCGCGGCGAAAGCGCCCGGCCGAGCCCGCGCGGGTGTCCGCGGGCCGAGGCGAGGGCGAAATTCTCGGCGATGGACATGCCGGGCGCGGTGCCGCTGAAGGGATTTTGGAAGACGCGGCCGATGAGGCGCGCGCGCCGGTGCTCGGGCCAGCGGGTGACGTCGTGCCCGGCGAGTTCGATGCGGCCTTCGTCCACGGGAAAAGAGCCGGCGACGGCGTTGAGGAGCGTGGATTTGCCGGAGCCGTTCATGCCGAGGACGATCACGAACGAGCCGTCGTCGATGGCGAGGTCCACGCCCCGGAGGGCGCGGACTTCGTTGACGGTGCCGGGGTTGAAGGTCTTGCGGAGGCCGGTGAGCGTGAGCATGGCGGTCAGGCAGTGCGGGTGACGGTGCGGCGGCGGAGTTTCTTCAGCAGGCCGGGGAGGACGAGCGCGGCAAAGACGAAGAGGGCGGTGATGAGCTTGAGGTCGTTGGGGTTGAGGCCCCAGCGCAGGGCGACCGCGACGAGCAGGCGGAAGAGGACCGAACCCATGATCGTGCCGGCGATGGTGAGGCCGAGGCTGCGCGTGCCGGTGAGCGCCTCGCCGATGATCACGCTGGCGAGGCCCCACACGATCATGCCGATGCCCATCTGCGCGTCGGCGAAACCCTGATACTGCGCGAGGAGGGCGCCGGCGAGGGCGACGAGGCCGTTGGAGAGCGCGAGGCCGAGGATGATGTAGCCTTCGACGTTGGCGCCGAGCGCGCGGATCATCTGCGGGTTGTCGCCGGTGGCGCGCATGGCGGTGCCGATGTGGGTGCGGAAGAACGCGAAGAGCGCCGCGCCGCCGAGCACCGCGCCGCCAAGCGCGAGGAGCAGCATGGCGGCGTCGGCCGAGTTCACCGGCCAGCCGAGGACGTTGATCGTCGGGCCGCGGAAGAGCGTCGCGCCCAGCGCCTCGCTGTAGCTGGCGAAGGTGTGCGCCTGCATGAGCGGCACGTTGCTGCGGCCCATCACGTGGAGGTTGACCGAGTAGAGGGCGGTCATCACGAGGATGCCCGCAAGCAGGGAATTGATGCCGAATTTCGTGTGGATCAGGCCGGTGATCGCGCCAGCGAGCGCGCCACCCGCCGCACCGGCGAGGGTGGCCAGGACGGGGTTGACGCCGTGGACGAGCAGCGTCGCGGCGATGGCGGCGCCGAAGGTGATCGAGCCGTCGGTGGTGATGTCGGGGATGGAGAAGACGCGGAACGACACGAGCACGCCCAGTGCGAGCAGCGAAAGGATCAGGCCGATGGTGAGAGCGCCGAGGAGGAGAGTCATCGAATTTACGATTCCGGATTTGTGATTTGCGATTGGACCGGCGCGATCCAGAGCGCGCCGCGGTAAAAGGCGCTTTCGCCGGCACCGTTGAATTCGCGGGGGTCGGCGAGGAGGTGGAGCACGGCCTGGAGGGCGTGGCCGTCGAAGAGTTCGGTCACGGCGGCTTTTTGTTCGATGCGGCCTTTGCGCAGCGGGCGGTAGGGAAACGCCGCGGCGTGCACATGCGCGTGGAGCCCGGAGTCGCGGCCGAGCGGGCGCAGCAGCGGGTCGAGCGGCGTGCCGGGCCGGGCGACGACGCCGACGAGGAGCGACGTCGAGTCGCGGAACGCGCGTTCGCTGGTGAACGAGAGCCAGTCGCGGATTTGCGGAAACGCGAAGCGCTCCCCGGCATCCGGGGGCGCGGGCGACCGGCGCAGCGCGGCGCCGACGAGGCCGGCGGTTTCGGCGAGGGCGACGAATGCCGCGGCGGGCGCGGCGGCGAGTTCGAGCGCGGCGCCCGCCAGTTCGGCGAGCCCGACCGTGCGCGCCCCGGCGGTGGCCTCGAAGCGGGCGAGCAGCGGGAACGCGCCTTCGCCGGACAGTCCGGCGAGCAGCCGGCCTTCGGGCACGAAGGCGCCCTGGCTCACGGCGAAGTCGGGCCGGCTGGAGTCGTCGGAGGGCTGGAACGCGGCCACGCCGGCCACGGCGAGGAACTCGCCGAAGCGGGGCGCGCAGTCGGCCCAGGTGGTCCCGAGCGCGCCGACGCCGAGCGCGAAGGCGTGGGCGCCGAACCCGGCCGGCAGCACGCGCGCCGGGTCGGCGCCGTGGTGCAGCACGCCGGCGTCGCCGACGAGGGCGAGGCGCATGGCGGCGGGAAGCGTCTCCTGGCGGAAGAGTTCGTAGCGGGCGCTGGCGGAGGCGTGCGCGGAGCCCGTTTCACCGTCCGCGGGGGTCGCTTCGGGATCGGCGGCGAAGAGCAGGTCGAGCCCGGCGAGTTCGATGACGGAGCGCGTGGCCGGCGAGCTGCGTACGACGCCGAACCGGCCGTTGATGGCGCGCAGTTGTTTGTAGAACGAGAGCAGCACGCGCAGGCCGGCGGAGCTGATGTAGCCGACGCCGGCCATGTCGAGGAAGAGGTGGTGCTCGCCGTCGCGCACGGCGGCGGCGAGGGCATCCTGGACGTGGTTGCACCAGTTGGCGTCGAGCCGGCCGACGAGTCGGAGGGTGAGCCGGTTGCCGGTTTTGTGGCGGGAGATGTCCATCGGTGGAGGCGTGTGGCGGGTTGCGTCGGGATTATTTCAGGATCTGGCCGGTCTCGGCGAGCAACCCGGGCGGCAGGGTCAGGCCGACGGCGGCGGCGTTGGCGGGGCTGGCGGAGGTGGTGATTTTCGCCGGATGGATGGGGATGCGCGCCGGGTCTTCGCCCCGGATCACGCGCTCGATCAGCGCGACGGTGGCCGCACCGGCATCGCGCTGGTCGCGGCCGAACGTGAAGGCGGCGCCGAGCGGAATGGCCGCGTTGTCCAGGCTGAGCAGCGGTTTGCGCGCCTGGCGCGCGGCGCGTGTGATCGCGGCAAAGCCGGAGGAGGAAAGATTGTCGGGGATCTGGAGCACGGCATCGACGGGACGCGAGACGAGCGCGAGCGCGGCGTCGGGGAGATCGTTGGCGGTGTTGGCCGCCACGAGTTCGAGCGCGAAGCCGTGCCGGCGGCACGCCTCCTCGAGGCTTTCTTTCATCGCGACGGAGTTGGCTTCGGCGGGACAATAAATGCTGCCGATCCGCCGGAAGCCGGGGAAGTGTTTCCGGATGAGTCCGAGGGCTTCGTCGCACGGCGCGGGCACGGCGACGCCGGTGAGGTTGGGCAGGTGATCGGTGTCGCTGGCGCCGGCCCCCGCGGCCGCCGGGCTGGCCACGAGGGAAAACACGATGGGGATGCGCCGGACGCGCTGGACGGCGGCCTGGAGGGCGGGTGTGGTGATCGGCACGACCAGGTCGGCGCCGTCGGTGAGCGCGGCGTCGATCAGGGTGTTGAGCGTGGCCATGTCGCCCTGCGCGCTGCTCTGCCTGAGATCGTAATCGCGACCGGCGAGGAGCGGACTGCGCTTCCAGGCGGCGGCCATGCCCTCGAGCACCTGTTCGACGGAGGGGGTCTCGTTGTAAAAGATGACGGCGATTTTCCACTTTTTGCCGGCGGGAGTCGCGGCGTTGTCCGGGCCGGCCGAAGGTGAACCGGCGGGCTGCTTGCGCGAATCGAGATCCGAGAACAGCAGCAGCGCGGCGGAGCCTGCGATGAGCAGAAGGGCGAGTGAGAGGCGTTTCAGGATGGCCAGCATCGGGTGGTGAAGAGGAGTCGAGGCGTGGTCGTGCGCGTATCCGCCAGGGGAAGACGGTATCCGCGATGACAAGAAAGGGGCGTCTGCGCAACAACGGGTTTGGCCGGTCCGTCGCGCCTGATGGAGCGCCTGCGGGTGAAGGTTGCAGGGGTCATGCCGGTTTTATCGTGACTTCATTTTTGCGTTCACTCAGTCGTCTCTGCCATGCGTCCGACGACCGAGCAGTTTGGCGTCGATGACCGACCTCCGTTCGGCGTCACGTTTTTCACCGCGATCCAGCATCTGGCCGCGATCGCCCCGCCCGGGCTGGTGCTGCCGGTGCTCGTCGCCCGGCACGCCCGGGCCGACCAGGCCACGATGAACGCCATGCTCGCCGGCTCCATGCTGGCGCTGGGCATCGCCAGCCTGCTCCAGTGCGGACGCTGGCGCGGCGGGCTCGGTTCCGGGTTTCTGGCGCCGGCGATCTTCACGGCGGCGTATCTGCCGCCGTGTTTCCACGCGGCCGAGCGGGGCGGCCTGCCGCTGGTCGCCGGCATGATGATCTTCGCCGGGGCGTGCGAGGTCCTGCTGTCGCGCGTGCTGGGCCGGCTGCGGCCCTGGTTGCCGACGGAGATCGCGGGGCTGGCCGTGACCATGATCGGCGTGGTGCTGGGCATACTGGGTTTCCGCCTGATGTTCGGCCTGCCGGAGACCAGTGCCGGGGCCGGGCCGGCGATGACGGTCGGCACGGTGATCGGGCTTTGCTCGCTGGCGGGCATCTTTTTCGTGAACATCTGGGGGCCGCGTCCGCTGCGCATTTATGCGGTGCTGATCGTGCTGGTCGTGGCCTGGGCGGCGGCGGCGTGGCTGGGCGAGATCGATCCGGAGGCGTTGCGCGAGGGTTTCCGTCACGGCGTGCTCGGGCTGCCGCGGCCGCCGCTGGCGCTGCCGCAGTTCGACGCCGGGCTGGCCTTCGAATTCGCGGTGACGGCGCTGGCCTCGAGCCTGCGCACGGTGGGCGACCTCACCACCTGCCAGAAAATCAACGACCCCGGCTGGCAGCGTCCCGACATGGTCTCGCTCAAGCGCGGGCTGCTGGCCGACGGTCTGGGCAACATGATCGCCGGCGGGCTCGGCACGATGGGGCTGAGCCCGTTCTCCGGCAGCATCGGGATCTCGGTCGCGACCGGGGTGAAGGCGCGCCGCGTGGGCCTTGCGGTCGGGATCATCTTCATCGTGCTGGCGTTCTTCCCCGGCGCGATCGCGCTGTCCACGTCGATCCCCATGCCGGTCTCGGGTGCGATCCTGCTGTTTTCCTCGTGCTTCATTCTGATCAACGGCCTGCAGATCATCCTCTCGCGGCTGCTGGACAACCGGAAGGTGCTGGTCGTCGGCCTGGGGCTGATTTTCGGCCTCAGCCGCGACATCTTCCCGGATTTTTTCAACCACCTGCCGCTGCTGGCTCCGCTGGCCGCCTCGTCGCTGGCGGAGGCGCTGCTCGTGGCCATCCTGCTCAATTTCTTTTTCCGGATCGGCACGCGGATGCGGGCGCAACTGACCCTGGCACCCGGCGACGGCGCGGTGGATCGCGTGCACGCGTTTTGCCAGGCACAGGGCGGGGCGTGGGCGGCCCGGCGCGACGTGATGCAGCGGGTGACGCTGGCGCTGGCGGAGTTTGCCGAAACCGCGGGCGAGGTGGTCGAGCCGGGGCGGGAGGCGGAGATCGAACTCGCGTTCGACGAGTTTCACATCGACGCGACCATCCGCTACGCCGGCCGGGCTTTGGAGAAGGCCGACGCCGGGCCTGGTGCCGCCGGGCCGGATCTGCCGGAGGGCGGCGAACTGCCCGCCGATCTCTCGCTGCGGATCATCGGCCGCATGGCGGACAGGTTCACCAGCGGCCGGCAGGGCGGGATGCAGTGGCTGAAGCTGGGCTTCGAGCACTGAGCGGCGCGGTTCAGCGGGCGTCGGCATGGCGCAGGAAAAGTTTGCAGGCCGGGTTGTCGGACTCGTCCCGATACGGATAGCCGAGCGTCTTCAGGCAGGACTCCAGCGCGGGCTTGTCCGCATCCGTCACCTGCAGGCCGACCAGCGCATGGCCGTAGTCCGCGCCGTGGTTGCGGTAGTGGAAAAGGCTGACGTTCCACCGGGGCGGCAGCGAATCGAGGAACTGCATCAACGCGCCCGGCCGCTCGGGAAATTCGAAGCGGTAGAGCACCTCGTTTTCCGCCAGCGGCGAGCGCCCGCCGACCAGGTGCCGCAGGTGGAGCCTGGCCGCCTCGTTGTCGGTGAGGTCCAGCGCGCCGAAGCCCTGCCGGTTGAAATACTCCGCGAACCTCGCGCCCTCGCCGCGGCCCTGCACCTGGATGCCGACAAAGAGGTGCGCCCGCTGCGTGCCCGCAATGCGGTAGGCCAGCTCGGTCAGGCTGCGGCGGCCCACCAGCACGCAGAACTCCTTCAGGCTGCCGGGGCCCTCGGGAATGGTCACGGCGAGCACGGCCTCGCGGTGTTCGCCGACATTGGCGCGCTCTGCGATGAACTGCAGCCGGTCGAAGTTGACGTTGGCTCCGCAGGCGATCGCGACGAGTGTCTGCCCCGTTATCCGTTCGCGTTCCACCCAGGCCTTCGCGCCGGCGACGGCCACCGCCCCGGCGGGTTCGAGCACCGCACGCGTGTCATCGAACACGTCCTTCGTCGCGGCGCAGATCGCGTCGGTGTTCACCAGAATCACCTCGTCGAGGTATTCGCGGCAGAGGCGGAAGGTCTCCTCGCCCACTTCGCGCACCGCCACGCCGTCGGCAAAAAGCCCCGCGTAATCCAGTTTCACGCGCCGGCCCTCCTGGAGCGAACGGTGCATGGAGGCGGCGTCCACCGGTTCCACGCCGATGATTTTTACCTCGGGCCGCACGCGCTTGAGGCAGGCCGCGACGCCCGCCGCGAGCCCGCCGCCGCCGATGGCGATGAACACCGCGTGCAGCGGCCCCTGGTGCTGGCGCAGAATCTCCAGCCCGATCGTGCCCTGGCCCGCGATCACGTCGGGATCGTCGAACGGGTGCACGAACGTCAGGCCTTCTCGCCGTTCCAGTTCGCGGGCGTGCGCCTGCGCGTCGTCGAACGCGTCGCCATACAACACGACCTCGCCGCCGCGGGCCTTCACGGCCTGCACCTTCACCTGGGGCGTCGTGAGCGGCATGACGACCACGGCGCGCGTGCCGAGCCGTTTCGCGGCGAGGGCGACGCCCTGGGCGTGGTTGCCCGCCGAGGCGCAGACCACGCCGCGGGCCAGCGCCTCGGGCGGCAGTTGCGCCATCTTGTTGTAGGCGCCGCGCAGCTTGAAGGAGAACACGCTCTGCAAATCCTCGCGTTTGAGCAGGAGCGTGTTGTCGAGCCGCGCCGAAAGACGCGCGGCCTTTTCGAGGGGGCTCTCGATGGCGACGTCATAGACGCGCGCGGTGAGGGCTTTCTGAAGGTAGTCGATCATGGCGCTGCTGCGGAAACAGATCCCGCGCGGGATATCCATGGACCGCGCCACGACGCTCCAACGAGGAATGCACAAAACAGCCACTTTTTTTAACGAAACGGGCTGGCCGCGCCGGCCTGTGCGGGCTCCCGAGAGGTGAGGCCCTGCCAGATGACCGCTCGCTGCGCGCTGGCGGCCGAGCGTTCGCCTTGCATCGGGGCCGGGGATCGGGTGATGCTTCCCGGCCTTGGCGGCCGGTTTCTTCGGCCGCTTTTCTCTTTTTCGACCGGATTTTCGCCATCGTATCGCTTGATTCATGACAACACGTCCCGTTTCTTTTGCCCGCCGTCCTTTTGCCCCGCTGCTCCGGCGCTGGAACCGGGTGCCGAAGAGCGGGCGCGAGGTGATCCTGGTCGGCGTGCTCGGAACGGGGGTGGGTGTCATCGCGGTGGGGTTTCACGCCGTCGTCGAACGCATCCACCACTTCACGATCGGCAGGTTGGCGGAGCACGGGATCGGGGTGTTCCTTGCCGGGTCGTTCGCGGCGGTCGTGGGGGCGAGTTTGCTCGCCACGTTTCTGATCAAAGGGTTTGCGCCGGAGGCGGCCGGTGGCGGGGTGTTGCCGACAAAACTCTCGTTCTGGAAAGATTTCGGTTACATCCGTCTGCGGACCGGCGTGGTGAAATTTCTGGCGTCCGCAATCACGCTCGGCGGCGGCGTGAGCCTGGGGCCGGAAGGGCCGGTGGTGCAGGTGGGCGCGGCGGCGATGTCCGCCGGAGCGGGCGCGCTGGGCGTGCCGAAGCAGAAGCGGCGGCTGTTTTGCGCGAGCGGGGTGGCGGCGGCGATCGCGGCGGTGTTCAACGCTCCACTGGCGGCCATCGCGTTCGTGCTCGAGGAGATCATCGGGGAGCTTTCGAGCCGGCTGATCGGCGGCGTGCTGCTGGCGGCGGTGGCCGGGGCGCTGGTGGCGCACGCGTTGATCGGCCCGCAACCGGCATTCCAGGCGGGCGCGCTCGACGATCCGTCGTGGTGGGGCGTGTTGCTCTGCCCGGTGGTGGCGGCGCTGGCGGGCGCGGGCGGGGCGGCGTTCCAGAAAGGCGCGCTGGCGACGCGCGGACGGATGCGGGGGCTGACGTGGTTGCCGCGCTGGCTGACGCCGACGGCCGGGGCGCTGGGCACATGGGTGCTGGGCGTGCTGGCCTTCTGGTGGACGGGGAGCACGGGGATTTTCGGCATCGGCTACGACGCGGTGACGTCGGCGATTTCGGGCGATTTTGTGTGGCACGCGGCGCTCGTGCTGGCGGTGGCGAAGCTGGTGGCGTCGTTCCTGGCGGTGGGTTCGGGCGGGTGTGGCGGGATCTTCGCTCCGAGCTTTTTTATCGGCGGCATGTTCGGCGCGGCAGTGGCGGCGGGGGCGGGCCTTTTCCTGCCGTTGACCGGTTCGGACAAGGCGATGCTGGCGATGGCGGGCATGTGTGCGGGATTCGTGTCGGTGATCCGCACGCCGGTGACGGCGATCCTCCTGATTTTCGAAGTGACGCACCAGTTTGTGATGGTGCCGTTTCTGCTGGTGGCGGCGCTGGTGAGCCAGGTGGTCAGCCGCCGGCTGGAAAAGGAAGGCATGTACGAGTGCATGATGCGTCAGGATGGCGAGGACCCGCATCGTGTGTTGCCGCCGCGCGATTACCGGAAATGGCGTGAAATGCCGGTGGGCGAGCTGGCGAATTTCCGGCCGGTGGTCGTCTCGGACCTGTCGGAGGCGGGACTGAAAACGGCGCTGGAAAACTACCGGTTCAACTGTTTCCCCGTGCAGGGCGCGGACGGGACGATTACGGGATTGCTGACGCGGCCGGAGGCGATGCTGGCGCTGGCGACGAAACAGCCGCCGAAACTGGAGCCGGCGGTGTGGGCGGAGGCGTCGCTGCCCCTGGGCAACGCGCAGATCCGGATCATCGATTCACCGTCCAATTTCCTCTGCATCGGCGTGGAGGAGCATCGCAAGCTGGTCGGCATTTTCACGCTGCACGACCTGCTGCGCGGGCAGGAAACGCTGGTGGAGAGTGACCGCGGGTAGAAAAGTTCACCCTGTTGTCAGGGAGAGAAGAATAGCCACAAAAAACACAAAATTTCATTCTGCCTGACGGAAATCTTCCGTGCGCCTATAGGCGCGGTGGAGAGCTTCATGCGTGGCGAGTTTTTCGTGTTTTTTGTGGCTATTCTTGCGGCATGAAACAGCAACAGCCGGAATCAGGTAGTAGAAACGGCGCCGTTGCGGGCGAAGCGTCGCAGGCGCAGGGAGAGCACCACGAAAAACAGGCCGACGAGAATCGCGTAAATGCCGGCGATCCAGATCAGCCCGATCCCGGCGGCGAAAGGTGAAAACACGACGAGCACTCCGAACACCACCGAACACACGCCGCCGAGGACCAGCGCCCATTCGTTGGCGATCTGCCTGCGCAGGCTGATCGCGGCAATGATCTCGAAAATGCCGCGGCAGATCGCCCACCAGCCGATCCAGTAAATGACGACCGCCATGGCGAGGCCGGGCCGGGCAAAGACAAACACGCCGGCCGCAATGCCGACGATGCCGATGATCACCAGCCACAGGATATGGCCGGCGCTGCGCCGTCCGTGAAACGCGGCGGCGAGCGAAAAAATGCCGTCCGCGAGCGCCCAGGCGCCAAACACGAGAACGAGCGAAAGTCCGGCCAGGAGCGGGTTGGCGAAGGCGAGCAGGCCAAAGGCGATGGTGAGGATTCCGCGAAGAAGAAACGTCCACCAGGAACGGGCGATTGTCTGGAGCATGGCAACCAGGATGACCGTTGCGGCGGAAAAAGCGAGGCGGCAGTGTTCCGGGAGCGACGGACAGACGACCGGCCGGGCCGGCTGCCCCCGGTTATTGCCGGGAGCGCGGGCGGTGCGCCGGTGTCATCGGGTTACACTACAGCCCGAAAAACTGTCGGGCGTTCGCCGTGGTCGTGGCGGCCAGGGTGGCGAACGGGACGCCAAACACCTCTTCGGCGGCGTAGTCCGCGGTGTGGCGGAGGAAGGCGGGTTCGTTGGGTTTGCCGCGGTGCGGCATCGGCGTGAGATACGGGGCGTCGGTTTCGATCATCAGCCGCGCCAGCCCCTGCACGCGGGCGGCTTCGCGGACATTGCCGGCGTTTTTGTAGGTGAGGACTCCGGTGAAGGAACCGTGGCCGCCGCGCCGGAGCAGTTCGCTCATCTCCGCGGGACCTTCGGTGAAACAGTGAAACACCACGCGTTCCCATGGCACGCCGCTCGTATCGATCATGGCGATACACTCGGCAAACGCCCCGCGCGAATGCACGACGAGCGGACAGCCGAGCCGGCGGGCGATGTCGAGCTGGGCGGCAAACGCATCACGCTGCCACGCAAAGATGCGTTCGGCGGCGGCCGGGTCGTTTTTCGGAAGATGAAAACGGTCGAGCCCGCACTCGCCGAGCGCGACGGGAAGGGGATTTTCCTTTTTCCAGAACGCCTCGATCTGCGCGACCTCGTCCGCCCAGGTTTCGCCGACGGAACACGGATGGAGGCCGACGGTGTAGTGGACGAAACCGGGATGGTCGCGACTGATGTCGCGGTAGAGCGTCCAGTCGTCGGATGCCGTGCCGATGGTGATCATGGCGGAGAGCCCGGCCTCGCGGGCGCGGGCGAGCGCGTCGGGCAGCGTGCCCTTGCGGTGGAAGGTTTCGAGGTGCGTGTGCGTGTCGATGATCATTCGGAAAAGGGCTGTGATTTAACGACAATGGTGGCGGGAAAGGGAAGACCAGGAAAAAGCCCACCGTGCCTCCTCCGACGCAGGCAAATGCTACGATAGCATGGAGCGAGGCTGTCCAAATCCTGCATTCCGACCAGAAAGGAACCAGTCAACCGCGCTCCGGCGCATTCTTTCCGGCCATACCTCAAACTGATCAAATCCATGCATTCCGCTCCAGAATTTCTCCACCGCGCCATGACTCCTTCCCCGATCATTCCGCTTCCCGCCGGGGCTCCGCGTTGCCCCGGGAAACCGGCGCCGGGTTGTCGCGGATTTACGCTTATCGAACTGCTCACCGTCATCGCTATCATCGGAATCCTCGCGGCCATCATCATCCCCACCGCCGCCCGGGTGCGGGCGCAGGCCCGCGCCGCGCAATGTGCTTCCAATCTCCGCCAGGTCGGCACCGGCATCCAGATGTATGCTGCGGACAACCGGGGCCGGCTGCCCCCGGGGATCGGGGACGGCACCGAGGTGCCTGCCGGCGTGGCTTTCACTTCCCGTCTGGGGCCTCTCGCTCCGCTGCTGGGCTACAGCAGCACCATGGCGATCCCGGCTTTCCAGAAAGCCGCACCCTTTTCATGCCCTGCGGCCCAGGTGGTTGATCCGGTGACCAACAAGATGTCTCACGGTTACATGATCAATCTGGAGCTTTTTGGCGGCAGCGGTTTTCGTTATCGCATGCTGAGCGAGATCGAGAGCCCCTCGAAAAAACTCGCGACAGGGGACGGTTATTCCGGCACCGCCGCCCCGGCGTTCGCCTCCAGGGACGGTTCCTATATCAAGATCTGGAGCTCCGTCCTCAAAAACGTTCACGGCGAGAAACTGAACGCCGCTTTCCTCGACGGCCACGTCGAGCGGATCGCACTCTCCGGCATCGTAAAAGAACAGATTTTGCCACAATAACGAGCGGACCCGCGCGTCGCCCGAATCATCTCGTCCCCCCTCTCCCCCGGCCAGTCCCTCCCTGCGCTTTTCCGGACCGCACGTGGTCCGGCCATCCCCTGATATATCCATAAATCAGATACAAATCCGTTATGAAAACCGAAAACCTGCTCACGCTTGGCATGGCCTTTTTCCTGGCCGCGCTTGCTTCCCGCGCCGACACACTGGCGTCATATACATTCGACTACACCACCAGCGAAAGCGAGGCGTGGAAGGCCATCGGAGTGCCATCCTCGCTGGCCGCCACCGATATCGGTTTTGGCAACGCCGGTCTGCAAGGTGAAGCGACTATCCGGCACAGTCCGGGCGACGCAGCCGGCTGGTATGTGAAAATCCGTAGCTCGGCGCTCACCGATCGCCAGACAACGGCAATAACCGCCGGGAACTACATCGATTTCACGCTCACTGCCGCGCCCGGATACACATTCAGCGTCACCGGATTAAGCTTCGATGCGTTGATCGAGGGAAGCGGTCTGTATATCTATACCGGAGCCCAATTCAGCACGGACGGGACGAATTTCAGCAGCTCGATTTCCATGGGGCCAGTCAACTCGACAGCGTTGAAAAGTTTCACGACCGGAATTCTCGAATACAGCGATCTCACCCGTTTCACGGTGCGGCTTTATCTGTCCCAGGTGAACGGAACCGCCAGCAAATACCTCTATCTCGACAACCTCAAAATCGATGGAACCGTGTCGCCTTCCGGCATTCCCGAGCCTTCCGCCTGCGCGGTGATTGCCGGGGCCTGTGGTCTGGTTGCGGTTATCGTCTGCCGCCGGATGCGGATCTGCCGGTGACCGCCTGAAATCGTTGGCAGTCCGCGCGCCTCCTCGCGGGCGCCCGTTTGCATTTTACTTCCGGTTTTCCCGACTGCCCATGCGTTTCTCCAAAACCCTGACTCTCCTTCTTCTTTCGCTGGCCGCCACCGCCGCTGCGCCGTACATCCTGCACGCCGACGTCACGCTCCCCTCCGTGTTTTCCGAACACATGGTGTTGCAGCGCTCCGCCCAGACGCCCGTGTGGGGCCGCGCTGCGTCGGGCGAGA
Source organism: Opitutaceae bacterium TAV5 (assembly GCA_000242935.3). NCBI lineage: Bacteria > Pseudomonadati > Verrucomicrobiota > Opitutia > Opitutales > Opitutaceae > Opitutaceae bacterium TAV5. The sequence goes on along the minus strand of CP007053.1, from coordinate 1,555,567 downwards.
AAATCACCGTCTCTCTCGACGCCAGCGTGTCCGGAGGCCCGGCGGGATCAGGTACCGTGAAGTCAACTACGGCAGGCGCCGACGGACGCTGGCGGGTGAACCTCGATCTTTCCGACGCCGCCCGTATTCCCGCCGGTCCGCACCGTCTTGTCATCACGGCCGGCAATACCCTTTCGATCCCCGATGTCCTCATTGGCGAAGTCTGGCTCGCCTCCGGCCAGTCCAACATGGCCCGCACCATGAGCTCCAGCGGTTCCCGGGAAGAAATTGCCGGCTCGGCCAACGACCGCCTGCGTTTCTTCACCGCCGCGCGCCAGACCTCGCTCACTCCGCTCGATGACGTGGCCGGCAAGTGGACCGTCGCCGCGCCCGACACCACGCCCGGCTTCTCCGCCGTCGCGTACTATTTCGCGCGCCAGCTCCAGGCCGAGCTCGGCGCGCCTGTCGGCGTCATCCACTCCAGTTGGGGCGGCACCGGCGTCGAGGCCTGGACCAGCCTCGACGCCCTGAAATCCGATCCGGCGCTCGGCAAGATCGCTGTCACCGAAATCGAGACTGCCGGGAAATTCCCGGAGAAAAAGGCCGCGTGGCTCGCCGCGCTCCGGCCCTGGCTCGCCGCCAACGGACGCGAGGACCGCCCGACGCCGGCCGCCGACCTTGCTGCCTTCACCACACTTCCTGCATCCGCCGGCGCCGATGGCTGGAGTGCCGTCAAACTCCCGGGAAAACTTCCCGGCGAACGCATCCTCTGGGTGCGTCGCGAGATCACCGTGCCGTCTTCTGCCGCAGGCAAGCCCCTGGTCCTTGATTTCGATGAGATCGCGGGCATCGACACCGTATTCCTCGACGGCAAACCCGCGGGCGGACGTACGCTGGAAACCTTCGATGGCGACGGATTCCGTCGCCTCAATGTCCGTCGCACGTATCGTGTCCCGGCCGACGCCGTCACCGCCGGCCGACATACGCTGGCCATCCGCATCTACGCTCCGCTCGGCGGGTCCGGCATCAATGGCAGTTACTTCACGGCCGGTTCGCAAAAGCTCGGCGGTGAATGGCTCCTCAAGACCGAGCGCGCTTTCGCCCCGCTTACCCCGGCTGCCCGCAACGCCAGCCCCGGCTCGCTCAAGGCCCCGCTCCGTCCGTGGAACGTTTCCTCCTCGCTCTACAACGCCATGATCCACGGCCTCGCGCCTTATGGCTTGCGCGGCTTCATCTGGTATCAGGGTGAAAACAACGCGGGCAATCCGGGCCGTTACCGCACCGCCTTCCCGCTCCTCATCAACGACTGGCGCGCCCGCTGGGCGGATTTCGCGGCGGCGGAGTCCACGCCGCCGCTTTCCTTCTACTGGTGCCAGTTGCCGAATTTCCAGGCCAAGACCGACAACGCCAACGCCTCCCCCGGCTGGGCCGGCATCCGCGAGGCGCAGACGCTCACCTTGAAACTTCCCCGCACCGGCCAGGCCGTGCTCATCGACGCCGGCGAGCCCGGTGACATCCACCCGCAAAGCAAGCGCGAGGCTGGCGCCCGGCTCGCCGCCCTCGCCCTCGCACACGACTACGGCAAGCGGGTGGAATATTCCGGCCCCGTCCATGATTCGATGCAGGTCGAAGGCTCCGCGATCCGTGTCCGTTTCGCTCACGTCGGCGGCGGACTCGTCGCCCGCCCGGTTCCTGCCGAATACCTTTACGCCAGCGTGCCGAAACGGGTGACGAAGCCTCTCGGGCGCAACAGCCCCGAAAGCCAGCTCGAAGGTTTTCTCATCCGCGGAGCCCCCGGCGAAAAATGGGAGTGGGCCGATGCCCGGATCGACGGTGACACGGTGGTGGTTTCCTCTCCCCGCGTGCCGAAGCCGCAGGCCGTGCGCTACGCCTGGTTTTCCAATCCGACGTGCAATCTCTACAATGCCGCCGGTTTCCCCGCCTGTCCTTTCCGCACCGATACGGACTGAAGGCCCGGCGCGGTGGAGCCCTCGCGCCATTTGCACTCGACGAGCACGATCTTCGGTTTGTCGGGCAGACCGCGCCGGTTGAGATTGAGTTGTTCGATCACGAGATCCAGCGCCGCGGCCCCCACATCCTGGCGCTGTTCGTCCACGCTCGCGAAGCCCGGTTTTGTGATGTCGAGCAACGCGAATCCGCACGCGCCGGGCACGTCCACGCCCGCCTCGCGCAACCAGTCGCAAGCCTTGTCGAACGAGATCACGGCGTCAGGTTGGTGGCGTCTGTACCACCGCAGCAACGAGGCTGCGTCCCAGCGGACAGCCACGAGCGGAGGGACGCGCCGTGCGGGCGGCAACTCCCGCTGCTCGAGGAGCGCCCCCGCCAGCCACAACCCGGCGATGCGCCGGTGATTGATCTCCGACATCGCCATGCCCACGCGTTTGTAACCCAGGCGGTGCAACGCCTGGAACGCCGTCCGCGCCGCGTGCAGGTGATGGCAGCAGGCGCGGTGCAGATCGGGCGTCGTCAGTGTATAACCGCCGCAGGTGGCGGCGGCGAAGTGTTCCCAGTCGAGCCCGAGCGGATGGCCTACGCGATCGAGCGGGGAGACGAGGACGCCGCGGATGCCGCGATGGCGCAGGATGCGGCCGAGGCGCGCGCCGTTCATCCCCGGCGCATCCAGCCAGAATTCTTCCAGCCGGTAGCCGAGCGGTTCGCCGTGCGCCTTCGCGCCCTGATAAAACGCGATCGAGGCCGAGTTTTCGCGCCACGCATCCGCGGCGGGCCCGGTCGTGATCCAGGCGATGGTCTCGTTGGCGGTGAACTGGCTGGCGCGTACCCGCGTCATCAGTTGAGAGAGTGCGGCGTCAGGACGGTAGCCGAGCCTGTCGGCGATTTTTTTGATACGCTCGCGGGTTTCCGGCGGTAGCGACGGGCTGTTTCTCAGTGCGCGGGAAACCGTCATGACATGAACGTTGGCGGCCTGCGCGACCTGGGCCATCGTTACACGCTTGCTGAATTTCATGCGTCGATAGCCCATGTACAGGCATCCCATGGCAAGCCGTTATCCGGTGACCCGGGACCGGAAGAGATACGCTCGGCTAACCGGAACTTTTTTCTTCCTCCGTGCGCAGTTCCAGCGAGACGGACAGGATCCAGATCTTTTCGGAACTCACGATGCGCGGATCGTCTTTCACCCGGATGGCCTCGGGATCGCGCGAAACCTCGATTGTGTTGTCAGCCTTCAGCAGATTCACGGGCAGTTCGATTTCGTTGTAATTGGTGGCCAATACACGGTGAGACTGTCCGTTGATCCTCACGACAAGAGGCACTCTCCGGTCCACAATCCGGCGGGGCCGGGCGTAGGGAATGCCTCCGACCGACAGCTTCAGGATGGATTTTTCGGCCTGCCTGAAGCGGTCCGGAAGGGACACCTTCAGCACGAGTGGCGGGGCGTCGCCGGTGACATCGACGGCGGGCAGCTCCTGAAAAACGGAATCGCCATAATAATCCTTGCGGGAGCGCACCGCCTTGGCTGGAAGGGCGGAGCCGGTGTCACCCGTTATGGAATACATGCCGTAAGGCTCCATCCTGAAATGCACGCGCCCGTTATCGACCGGAACAGGTGTGCCGGTCAGGGCGACCATTCGCGTCGCCGGATCGTATTCGAGGCGCTCCAGGTCCACGGTTCCGTTGTGGTTTGAGACAGGGAGACCGGCGAGCGTGAGGTTCACGGTTTGCCGGGAGCCCCGCTTGTTTTGCATCACGATGTTGAACCGGCCGCCGTTGCGGGCCGCCACCAGGTTAACCCGGTCGCTTCCGCTTTCACCCGGCAGCCTTTCGCCACGGAGATGACGGAGCAGGTAATAGAACCGGTAAACGGGATTGGGCTCCAGGTCGCCGTCGGTGAAGAGGCCGAAAAATCCTTTCCAGTCTGTGATGTAGAAATACGAGAGCGACTCGATCCGGTCGGGCAGGTCGAGGGCGCTGAGCAGCATGTCGGCGTAGTTGACGGTTACATACCGCCAGCGGCCCGCAACCGGGTCCACCTGCTTCGCGACCCGAAGGATGACGTTGCTCTCGCTGCCGGCGATGGGAAAGGGGCGTCCCAGGGTGTTGTGCGCGTAGTTGGCCAGCAGGTTGGCCTCTGCTTTCAGGCAATCCGGATCGACGCCGTAGTAGTGCGCGTCGAAATGATCGGCGAGAGCCCCGCATTCGTCGATGAACCGCTTGCTCCAGCTATCCCAGAAGCTGGCCTCGTCGCCTTTCTCGCCGCGCGACCAGCCCAGTACGCCGCCGCCGGTGATCACGGGACCACCCACCTTGATGCCGGGGTTGAGCCGCTTGATCGGCGGCACGGCGGCCTTGAAAAGCTCCATATAGGTCCGGGATTTTTCGCGCCACGGCACCGGGAGGTAACGTTCGGCGTTGGGCTCGTTCCAGATGTAGGCCCATTTGACGAGGCCGCCGGTGTGGTCGTTGATGGCCTTGAGCGTGTGTCCGGCGAGTTCGCCCCATTCCGCCGGATCCATGGGCGGAAAAAACCGGGTCTCGGTTTTGAAGCGCCCGGTGCCGGTACTCCTGAAGTCGTTTCGTCTCATCCAGGCCGGCGCCTTGACCAGAGACATGTTGGCGAACGCACCGGCTTCGCCCACCGAGTCCAGTCCGGAGCGTTTTCCGGCGAAGGCGCGTCCGAAGGCTTCACTTTCGAAAAACTGGCGGTCGAATTTTCCCGGAGCCAGGGGGTCCTCGGGAACCGGCAGGGTGCTCATGAAATCCTCTGTCCATACCGGAATCACGCCGAGGTTGAGCGGCTCGATGTATTTTCTGACGAACTCCTTTCCTCCGGTGATGTTGCACACGGAAAACATCGTGTCATGGATGCGGGATACGCCGTTGATTGCCAGCACCTCGTCCAGCGCTACGGAGGCGGACAGGGCGGGTTCTGCGTCTTTGACGTTTTCGGGGTCGATCCGGTCTGCCTGGAATTCGGCGATGGCGGGGTAAGGGATGTCACGTTCGGCAAACCCGGCTTCCGTTTCCAGTTTCAGCGCGACCAGCCCGGTGTCCGGCACCCGGTGCTCGACCCACTCGCCGGCGGGAGTGCGCGGATCGTCCACCGTCACCAGTACGCGGTCGAAGACGGCGGAGTCGGCACGGGTTCTTCCGACAATCCGGTAGGCGGTTGCAAAGGCATGGGGATGTTGAAAAAAACGGATGCGGTTGATGGTCGTCGGCTGGTCGAAGGTCAGCACGTAGTCCACCCGGGGATCGTCTGCCGGGGTGCGGCCCGATGTGCGAGGGCGGGCCCAGGTGTCGATGTTTCCGTCGGCGGCACTGGACGCCGGGAAATCCTGGTGGAATTCGGCCGGGGACTGGATACCCGCGCAGAAACCGGAGAGAGGGCCGACGCAGAAAAAAAACAGGCCAGGCAGGATGGTTTTTACAGGTTTCATCGTTTTTCAGTCCGCGTGGTTTGGGCCAAAGGGAAACCGGACGGGCAAAGGCGGTCGGGGAAATGCATTGCGGGATATTCGGATGCCGTCGGTCTCCCGGCCAGCCGTGTGTCGTGCTAACGTAGCATGACGCCAGGCACGTTACCCGGACCGCAAGGAACGGGAAGTGCGGGTTTTTGTAACTACTCCGCACGGAGATGAAGCTATCCGTTCCCGATCCGGTTTTAGCGTCCTTCAGCGTCCTTTAGCGGTTAAGCATTTTGTCCGGTTATAGATACAGACTGCCGTAACGCTCTTCCAGATACGCGAGCAGCGGCGCGGGCGAGAGGTCCGTGCCGGTGACGTGGCGGACGAGTTCGGGCGCGGTGAAACGGCGGCCGTGGGCATGGATATTTTCCCGCAGCCAGCCGAGCAGGCGGCTGAAATCGCCGCGGGTAAAGTCGTCCTCGAGACCGGGCAGCGCCGCCCGCACGGTGGCCCAGAGCTGGGCGGCGATCATGTTGCCGAGGCAGTAGCTGGGAAAATACCCGAACGCGCCGCCGCTCCAGTGGATGTCCTGCAGCACGCCTTCGCGATCCGTCTCCGGCGTGAGGCCGAGGAGTTCTTTCGCCAAGGCGCGCCAGGCTTCGGGCAGGTCGCGGACGGCGAGTTTTTGCGAGAAAAGGCGGCGCTCCAGCTCGAAGCGGAGCAGGATGTGGAGGTTGTAGTGAACCTCGTCGGACTCGACGCGTATCAGCGTGGGCGCTACGGAATTGATGGCGCGGTAGAGGTCTTCCGGGGAAACGCTGGCGAGCTGTCGGGGGAAGTGCTCGCGGTAGCCCGGCTCGAAGTGACGCCAGAAGGCGCGGCTGCGCGCGACCTGGTTTTCCCACAGGCGGCTTTGCGATTCATGGACGGCCATGCCGGCGGCCTGGCCGAGCGGGGTGCCTTGTAGCGGGAGCGGCAGGCCCTGCTCGTAGAGCCCGTGGCCGGTCTCGTGGATCGCGGAAAACAGGGCGTCGAGCGGCTTGTCCTCGTGGAAACGGGTGGTCATGCGGATGTCCGCGCCGGCGCCTTCGCAGAAAGGATGCAGCGACACGTCGATGCGGCCGCGCCGGTAGTTGAAGCCGATGGCGGTGGTGACTTCGGTCAGGAAGGTTTGCTGCGCGGCGGTGTCGAAGCCGGTGAGGCGCGCCTCGATGCCGGCGGCAGCGCGGGCGGCGGGCGAGGCGTCGAGCCGCTGCACGAGAGGGACGAGGCCGGTTTTCAGGTCGGCGAAGAGGGCGGCGGTGAGTTCGCACGTCATGCCGGGATCGTGCTTGTCGATGGCGTAGTCGTAGGGTTTCTGGCCGAAGCCGAGGACGTCGGCCTCGCGGCGGGCGAGGTCGAGGTGTTTTTCGAGAAACGGGGCGAAGGCGGGGAAGTTGTTGTCTTCCCGCGCGCCGGCCCAGGCGTGGTAGGCGGCGCTGGTGAGGCGGGCCTTTTCGGCGACGAGGTCGGCGGGGAGGCGGGCGGCGCGGTCGTAATCGCGACGGGCCTCGCGGACGTTCACGCGCTGGTCGGCGTCGAGGGCATCGGTCTGGCGTTCGAGGGCGTCGAGCAGGCGGCCGGTTTCGGGATCGGTGGCGGCGGCGTGCTGGAGCTCGGCGAGGAGGGCCATCTGGTCGCCGCGCTGGTCGGCGCTGTCGGCCGGGAGGTTGACCTGCTCGTCCCAGCCGAGGAGGCCGGAGACGGTGCCGAGGAGGTGGACGCGGCGCAGTCTGGCGAGAAGCGCGTCGTGGAGGGCGGAAGGAGAGGTGGCAGGAGCCGGGTGGGCGGTGGTGTTCACGTGAATTTGAAGAATCAGAAAATAAGGCAGCCGACGGTGCCGAGGACAACCAGCGCGGCGATGACCAGCAAGGCGTGGCGTTCGCGGGTAGTGAGTCGCATGAGCATGATGGGGAGGAACAAAGCGGGTATGCGGTCCGGGCACGAGCCTGGACTGTCCGGAAAACTGCCCGGACGACTGGCGCCGGGAGCCGGAACGATTATCTTCGCCCCCTTATTCGTTCACCACTATGAAACACCTCTCCAAACTCCTCCGCTCCGGCGCGGCCCTTGCCGCGCTTGTTTTCGGTTCCGTGACGTTCGCCGCTGTCGAGTCCGGACAACCTGCTCCCGACTTCACCCTGACCGACATCAACGGCAAGGACTGGTCACTCGCCGACCTGAAGGGCAAGACCGTCGTCCTCGAATGGGTGAATCCGGAATGCCCCTTCGTCGTGAAGCACTACGAAAAGAGTGGCAACATTCCCGGCCTCCAGAAAACCGCCAGCGCCGACGGCATCGTCTGGCTCTCGATCAACTCGGCTGCTCCCGGCAAGCAGGGTGACTACGACAAGGCCCAGGTCGAGGCGTGGTCCTCCAAAACCGGCGCCGCTCCCGCCGCCTACCTGCGCGACACGGAAGGCAAGGTCGGCCGGCTCTACGACGCCAAGACCACTCCGCACATCTACGTGATCAATTCCGAAGGCGTGCTCGTGTACCAGGGTGGCATCGACAGCATCCGTTCGGCCAACCCGGGCGACATCACCAAGGCCGAGGCCTACGTCGTCGAGGCGCTTGCCGCCGTGAAGAACGGCGAAGCTCCCGCCCGGAACAACACCGCGCCGTACGGCTGCTCGGTGAAGTACTGAAACCGGTTTGTTTACGAGAGCGCGAGCCCGCGAGGTTCGCGCTTTTTTTGTGTCGTCATTCCACCGAAAGCCGGGCTTCGCCGTCGGCGAAGCGGGCGCGCACGCAGCCTTCGGGTTTTAGCTGGGCGCGGCGTTGCACGGGCTGGCCGGTGGTTTCGTCGCTCAGGATCACGAAGCCGCGGTTGAGCACCGAATCGGGGCTGGCCGCCTGCAACCGCTTCCAGAGGCCGAGCAACCGGTGCGACTCGATCTCCACGCGTCGCTCCGGCGAACGTTCGCGCAACGCCGCCTGCACCTCCGTAAAACGCTGGCGGTGTCCGCGCACGGCGTCGGCCAGCGCAGCCTGGAGGCGGTTGGAAAGATCGTCGATGCGCAGGAAACCGCGCTCCACCTGCGCCGACGGCGCGAGCAGCCGCAGGCGCGTGCGTGCGTGATCGAGCAGCCGCGTGGCGTCCTCGATGGCGGTGTCGATGTGGTGGTGCAGGTCTTCGGCGAGGCGTTCGCAGCGCTCCAGCGCTTTCACGAAACCGCTCGAAATCAGTTCAGCCGCGCCGCTCGGCGTCTCGGCGCGCACGTCGGCGGCGAAGTCGCACAGCGTGAAATCGATCTCGTGCCCCACCGCCGAAATGACCGGCACCGGGCAGGCGGCCACGGCGCGCACGAGCGGTTCCTCGTTGAACGCCCACAGGTCCTCGATGCTGCCGCCGCCGCGGCCGATCACGAGCAGGTCGAATATCCCGAGGCGCGCGGCCTCGTCGAGCATCGCGATCATGTCCGCCGCCGCGCCCTCGCCCTGCACGCGCGCGGGCAGCACGACCACGCGCCCGCGCCAGCCGCGGCGCGTGAGGATGCGGCAAAAATCCTGCACCGCCGCGCCGGTCGGCGAGGTGATGAAGCCGACCGTCCGCGGCAGCGCCGGCACGGGCCGTTTGCGGTCGGTATTAAAGAGGCCCTCGTCGGCGAGCTTGCGTTTCAGCGCCTCGAACTCGCGCTGGAGTTTCCCGACGCCGTCCTCGACCACGAGCCGCACGATGAGCTGGTACTGGCCGCGCGCCTCGTAAACGCTGACCTGCCCGAAAACGACGACCTGCATGCCGTCGCGCAGCCTGACGGATTGCCGGGCGGCGTCGCCGCGAAACATCACGGCGGAAAGCTGCGCGCCCGCGTCCTTGAGCGAGAAGTAGGCGTGTCCGCTGGATTGTAACCGGAGATTGGATACTTCGCCGCGAACCCAGCCGGCGCGCAGCTGCGATTCGAGGAGGGCCTTCACGCGGCGGGTGAATTCGGTGACGCTTTCGGCGCGGGCGTTGCCCTCGGCGGCGTCGTCGAAGAGGCCGCCGGCGGCGGGTGTGCCTGACGGGTTGGCGGGACGGAACGGATTCATGGCGTCGGGGGTGGCGTGTCGTTGCCGGTGATGACGGCGGCGGCGGTGCCGGATGTGGCCGCCGTTGCGCCGGCCGCGCCGTGTTCGCGTTTGAGGCGGCGGGCGCTGATCTGTTTGCGGAGGATACGGATGCCGACGGTGAGCGCCACGAGCAGGCTGATGCCGAACAGCGCCATGCCGCCGCGTCCCTTGACGAGGGCGTCGCCAAAGATGATGAGGGCAAACGCAAACGAGCAGGTCGCCACCCAGGAGATGAAGAAGTAGGGCCAGAACGGCACGGCGGCCACGCCGAGCAGGAGGCTCTGGAGCGCGTAGGGCGGACCGGGGGTAAACCGGACGAGCATGATCAGGCTGGTGCTGCCTTCGCCGCGCACTTCGGGAAGGTGGTAGCCGAGCCAGGTGCAGAGCCGGATCGCCCACGGGCGGAGCAGCCAGCGCGCCACGACATAACCGAGCGCGACGTTGATCCCGAGACTTGTCGCTGCGAAGACGAGCACCCGGGGCAGTCCGATGACGGGACCGAACAGCGGGCCGGCCGAGAGATTGAAAATGCTGATCGGCATGCCCAGGGCGGGCAGGATAGCCATCGCGGTGAAGTAGGGAAACGCTCCGAGCGAGCGTACCCAGGCCACGCTTTCGTGAAACAGCCCCGCGATCTCCGGCCCCCACAGCCGCCAGGCGACCGCAGCCGCGCCGAGCCCGACAACGGAAAGGAGGGCGAGGACGATGGCAAAAAGCCGTTTGCGGCGGGTGAAGACAGCGTGAGTCATGCGACGCTGCCGAGGGTGTCCGGGCGGCGGTGGCGACGTCAAGGGCGGGGGTGCAAGTGGCACGGGCATCCTTGCCCGTGGACGGCGCGTGGCGCTGCTCCCCGCCCGACTGCTGCGGAGAGGCAACGCTCACGGGCTGGAAGCCCGTGCCACGTCGATCCGGCGGCTTCGCCGTCGGCGGGCGAGACGCCCGCGCCACACGGGCAGGATGCCCATGCCACGCCGGGCGATCACGCAAACCTGGCCAGGCGGTCGCGGACGTCGGCGGCGAAGCGGTCGATGTACGCCTGCGTGTACGCGGCGATATCGAGCGACGGGTCGGCGACGAGCGGGGTGAGGTCCATCGCCCAGTTGATGCCCTGGAAGGCGTCGGTGGCGTGCGAGGTGTGGTAGGTGGCGTGCGCCAGCCGGCGGCCGGCCGTGGCGAGGTCGTAGCGCTTGCCGCCGGAAATCTGCGAATCGAACACGCCGACGGCGGCGGCGGCGACGTTGGGATACCGGCCGGCGTCGAGCACCTGCTTGTCGGTGTCGAGCATCCAGTCGAGGTCGCGCCACACTTCGCAGCCGAGGACGCGCTGCGGGCGTTTGTCCGCGGGAAGCGCGCGCAGGGCACGCAGCGCGTGCGCGAGGACGCCGATATGCGTGTCGTGCTTGTCGGCGGGCTGGTGCAGGTAGACGACCTCCGCGTCGGCGGTTTCGAAGAGGGTGGCGAGGTCGGCCTGGACGTCGGCGTTGGTTTTGTCCTTCACGGCCGAGCTGGGATGGGCGAGTTGCAACTGGATGCTGTAGTCGCCGACGTAGGCGGCCTTGCGCTGCTCCTGGCGGCGGATCGCCTGCATGGCGGTGTCGTCGTACTGGCCGTAGAGGCCCGAGCGCGGACTGCCGGCGCCGTTGGTGACGACCACGCCGCTGAACCAGCGGTCGGAGCGGCCGAAGCATTCGGCGATGCCATGCCAGGCCATGATCTCGATGTCGTCCTGGTGCGCGGCCACGCAAAGGTGGGTGGTGCGGGCCAGCGCGGCCTCGGGCGTGAGCGGCGCGGCGTTGGCCGCGGCGGATTCGGGGACGAAGATGTCGGCGTCGGTACGGGAGAATTTCATAGGGAAGTTGGGATTTTGAAGTTGGGAGTTGGAAGTTGGGAGTTGCAGTTTGAAATTTGTAGTGGGCAGCGGATGCCGGAGCACGGAAGGAGATCGGGATGACGCTTGCGACCAACTTCCAATCACAAACTGCCAACTACTCCGGCGCGCAGCGCCGGCAGGCTGGCGGCGGCGATGGCCTGGCCGTGGCGCTTGTCCTTTTCGTCGGGCGTGCGGAGGCGGATTTTTTCGGCGAGGTCGGGGAACCCGGCACGGAGGGTTTTGATCGCGCGGTCGATGATGATTTCGCCGCCTTCCCCGGAGGTCACACGGCCGAGGATGAGGAGATTGCGCAAGTCGTAAAATTCCGCGTAGTGAGCGATCGAATACCCGAAGCAGGTGCCGACGGTTTCGAACACGGCGCGGGCGCGGGCGTCGCCGGCGGCGAGGGCGCGCTGCACCTCGACGAGGCGTTCGGGGAGGGGGAGGGTTTCGGCAAAGTCGAAACCGGCGAGGAGGGCGAGGCGGTTGATGCCCTGCTGGGAAAAATACTGCACGCCGCAGCCGGCGTCGCCCGACCATTCGTCGCGGGGAGCGTCGTCGCGGTAATCGACGGGGGCGAAGGCGAGTTCGTTGAGCCAGGGCGTGATGTTGCCGGCGGGTGTCACGTAGCCGGCAGCCATGCTGGTGCCCAGGGAGATGCCGAGCACGGCGTTGTCGTTCATCGAGAGGGAGCCGGCCAGCGCGGTGACTTCGCCGTCGTTGACGACCTCGAAGGGGACGCCGCCCCAGCGTTCCTGAAGCGTGAAGAACATGCGGCGGATGTGTTTTTCGAACGCATCGGCCGGCACGCCGCGGAAGAGCGAGGCGACGCGCACCTCGTTGTTCACGTAGACGCCGGCCGCGCTTCCCCCGATGGCATCCACGCGGGGGAGATGCGCGGCGGCGCGGGCGAGCGAGTCATGGACGCCCTCGATGTGATAAGCGGGGTCTTTCTGGAAGTACGGGTCCCAGGGAATCTCTTCGGAGAAGACAACCTTGCCGTCGACGAGCGCGGCGGCCTTGCGGTCGCTGCCGCCGAGATCGAAGCCGATGCGGCAGCCGTCGAGATTGCGGCCGACGGGAAGCGAGGCGGTGGCGTCGGAGGGGAGGTCACTCTCGTCGGCGACGGCCTCGACGCGGAAAGGTTGTCCGTAGATTTTTTCGCCCATCATGGTGTGGTCGAAGGCGCGGGCGCCGCCGGGGGCGTAGATGCGGGCGAGCGCGGCGGCGATGTCACCGGCGCCGTGGATGAGGATGCGGCAGCCGCCGCGTTGCCAGAGGAGGAATTTGAGGAGGCGCTCGACGTAGCGGAGGGTGAGCTCCGCGGCCGGATGCGTGGCGCGAAGGAGGCGGTCGCGGTGGAGCGAGGCGCTGCCGTCGGCGCGGACGAGCGCGAGCGTGACCGGCCGCGCGCCGGGGTCGGTGGCGACGAGGGCGCGGTAGGCGCGGTTCCAGAGAACGGCGGGCACGAACCCGGGATCGAGCGGAGGACGGAGTTCGGGCGGGATGGAGACGGGAAGCGTGGCTGGCATGCGACAGAAGTCTTTTTGAACAGAAGCCCGATGACCCGGCGGGCCGGTGGATCTCGGGAATCAGCTTGTGATAAAGGGAATGAAAAATTGAACAGAAGATAACGAAGGGAACGAAGATTCGCGGGAAGCCGGCGGGGGATTGGGCGAAAGAGACATTTTCTGTTTTGGAAAAAAGGTTCCGGATACAGGACGGGTTACTGGAACCGGAATATCTTCGTTATCTTCTGTTCTAAACGGTTTGGCTTACAGTCCGGCGAGGCCGATGAGGTCGGCGGGGGAATAGCGTTTGAAGGCTTCGATGGCTTCGTATTCGGCGAGGCCGATCTGGTTGTAGGCGACGGCGAGGGCGCGGCTGCGGTCCTCGGTGCGTTGCCAGAATTCGCGGCGGTCGTTGCCGAGGAAGAGCGCCTGGTCCTTTTGCGTTTCGTGGCGGAAAATCGCGGCGCGGCGGCGAAGGACCTCGCTCGGGCTGAGCGGCACGGCCATGTCGATCTCGTCGAGTTCCCAGTCGGTCCAGGCGCCGCGGTAGAGCCAGAGTTCGGTCCCGCCCACCCAGGGCTCGCCGGTGCCGGCGCTGGTGGCGAGGGCGTCGCGGAGGGCGCGCAGGCAGAGCCGATGCGTGCCGTGCGGGTCGTCGAGATCGCCGGCGGCGAAGATCAGGTGCGGCTTCACGTCGGCGAGGAGCCGGCGGACGCCCTCGATGTCCTCGTGGGCGAGCGTGCGGCGGCGGACGGCGGTGTTTTCGTAGAACGGCAGGTTGAGGAAGTGCTGGCGCTCCTCGGGCAGGCCGCAGACGCGGGCGGCGGCCCGGGTCTCGTTGCGGCGCACGAGCGCTTTCCGGCGGGCGACTTCGGGCGAGGGCGTGAGGGCGCCGTTTTTCTCGAATTCGGCGATGAGGGCCTGCGCCTGGCCGGCGGCGGAACCGTCGCCGGCGAGCAGGCCGGAGTCGCGGGTGAAGAGGAGGAAACGCCAGAGGGTTTCGTCGGAGACGGAGGTGGAGCCGGAGACGAGGTAGCCGACATGGACCTCGTGGCCGTGCTCGACGAGGCGGCAGAGGGTGCCGCCCATGGAGATGACGTCGTCGTCGGGATGGGGCGAGAGGACGAGTATCCGCTTGGGGAATACGCCGGCGGAGGAGGCGCGGAGCGGGCGCACGGGGGCGTTGCCGCGGCGGGCGCGGGCGGGGTCGCGTCCGCCGGGCCAGCCGGTGATGGTGTCCTGCATCTGGTAAAAGCCGACGAGGTTGGCCTCGTAGGCGGAGCCGTGTTTTTGCAGGAGGTCCTGGAGGCCGGTCTCGTTGTAATCGTCGTCGGTGAGCTTGAGGATGGCCTTGCCGCGGGTGCGGGCGAGCCAGAGGAGGGCGCGGCGCGTCATGCGGTCGTCCCACGCCAGGCCCTGGTCCTCGAGCGGGCCGGCGAGCCAGGGCGTGCGGTTGCGGGTGAGGGCGCCGGCGGCGGCCTCGTCGAGGACGAAGAGGGCGTTGTCGTGCTCCTGGAGGAAGGAGGCGGTGACCTGCATGGTGACCTCGCCCTCGACGGCCTCGCGGACGATGCCGGCCTTGTGCTGGCCCCAGGCCATGAGGACGATGCGGCGGGCTTCGAGGATGGTGCGCACGCCCATGCTGACGGCGTAGCGCGGGGTGTGTTCCTCGCCGCCGAAGTCGCCGGCGGCGTCGCGGCGGGTGACGGGGTCGAGGGTGACCAGCCGGGTGCGGGAGCCGCGGTGGCTGCCGGGTTCGTTGAAACCGATGTGGCCGGTGCGGCCGATGCCGAGAATCTGGAAATCGATGCCGCCGGCGGCGCGGATGGCGTCCTCCCAGGCGCGACAGCGGGCGTCGGTTTCGGAGCGCGGGGCCATGCCGTCGGGCACGTGGGTGTTTTCCGGGGCGATGTTCACGTGGTCGAACAGGTGCGACTGCATGAAATGCCGGTAGCTCTGCGGATGGTCGGGGGGCAGGCCGAGGTATTCGTCGAGGTTGAAGGAGATGACGTTTTCGAAGCCCAGGCCTTCCTCGCGGTGGAGGCGGACGAGTTCGGCGTAAAAGCTGATCGGCGAGGAGCCGGTGGCCAGGCCGAGCACGGCTTTCCGGCCTTCCTTCTGCCGGGCGCGGATGAGCGCGGCCACCTCCGCGGCCACGGCGCGCGAGGCGTCGAGGCTGCTGGCGAAGACCGCTACCGGGGCGCGCTCGAATCGGGACGGTGTCAGCAGATGGTTGACGATCATGGCGACAGTGTAGCGCAATCGGTTATTGCCTGAAATGGCCGAAACGATGATAAATTTGCCAAAAACGATCACAGGAATGTCATGCCGGTCTCCCCTGTCCTGAAAAAACTTGCCGGGCGCGCCGCCGCGTTGCCGTTGCCGCGGGATTATTACGCGGGGGCGGCGGTGCGCGAACTGCCGCAGCCGGACAACCTTGTCGTCTTCGCACGCACGCGGCGGCGGCAGCTTTTCCATGGTTCGACGACACGGCGGCAGCATCACCACCACCGTCACGTGCTGATCCTCAACCTGCGGACGGAGGCGACGGCGTGCGTGGACCAGTCGCTCCTGCCGGGGAGGCCGGGCGAGGCGCTGCTGGTGCATCCGCATCAGTTTCACCACTACCGCGATGTGGCGGCGGACCGCGTGTGCTGGGTGTTCGTGACGTTCGAGCTGGCCCCGCCGGCATGGCTGGCGGCGTGGCGCGACGAATGGCGGACGGTGCCGGAGGAGGGGTGGGGATGCGTGGAGCGGTTGCTGGCGGCATGGCCGGAGGCGCGGAGCGATGCGGGTGCGGCGCGGAAGGCGGGCGGGGAGCTGGCGTTGCTGCTGTGCCTGCTGGGCGGGACCGGGGCGGCGTCGGGAATGGCGGCGCGGGCAGGGGCCGGGGCGGGTGCGGCGGCGCGGGCGATGGCGTCGTCCACGCTCAACCGCGTGAACGCCCGGCTGGCGGCGGCGCCGGGGCGGATGCACAGCGTGAAGGCGCTGGCGACGGAGCTCGGGTTTTCCGAAAGCCACCTGCGGCGGGTGTTTCGCGAGGAGACGTCGCTGAGCCTGGGCCGGTATTTGCGGGAGCGGCGGATGGCGCGGGCGATGGCGTTGCTGCGCGAACCGGGAGCCAGCGTGTCGTCGGTGGCGCGGGAGTGCGGGTTCGAGACGATCTACGCCTTCAGCCGGAGTTTCCGCCAGGCCACCGGCCTGCCGCCGCGCGGATACCGCAAGCAGGTGGTGGGACGCGCGTGAGCGGGGAGAGCATGGTGACGAGGGAGTTCCGGAGAAGGGTTTGCCCTTGCCGGAGACGGGAAAGATGCGATCCTGTAGTGCCATGCGTTACTGCTACCTTGGCATGGTCTTTTCCCTCCTGTTGGCATGTTTGACCGCGGTGGTTTCCGCGCAATCCGCCAGCCGGCAGGCGGGCCAGCTTCTGGCGGATGCAAGGTATGACGAACTCGACGCGCTTTATGCGAAGGTCGCCGCCGGCCCGTTTGCGATCACCGATTCCCGTCCGGAGCTGACCGATTATTTCAAGGGATTTTTCCCGAGCGAAACGAAGAGCGAAGCCGAGTGGCAGAAGCGGAGGGAGGCGCTGGAAAGGTGGGTGGAGGCGCGTCCCGAATCGGTGCCTGCCCGGCTGGCGCAGGTGGCGTTTTATCAGGAGCATGCCTGGAAGGCGCGCGGGCAAGGGTACAGCAGCACCGTGTCGGAGGAAGGCTGGAAACTCTTTGCGGAACGCAGGGACAGGGCGCTGGAATTGCTGGCGGCGGCGCCGGAAGCGGCAAGAACGGCGCTCTACGGAATCTACCTGGAGGCTTATATCAAGGCGCCGGAAGGGAAGTATCTGGAGGAGGTGCGGTGGCTCGCGGACAGGATGACGGGGATCGAGCCGGGGTTTGGTCCGGCTTACAGCCTTGTCGGCAATTACCTTTTGCCCCGCTGGTTTGGCGAGCCGGGCGATCTCGCGCGTTATGCCGCCGAAGCGGCGGACAAACTTGGCGGCGCCGATGGCGACATTCTTTATGCGCAATTGCTCGGTTGGGCGGCGTATTGTGAAGAGGACAAGTTTGTCTCCCTGCACCGGCCGGACTACGCCCGCATGGTGTGCGGTTATGAGGCGTGGCTGGAAAAAACCCCGGCGGCCAAACGATTCCCGATCCAGTCGCGTTTCTGTTACGCGGCCGGCCTGACGGGCGACTGGAAACGGGCCCGGCAACTTCTCGGCGAAATCGGCCCGATGGCCAGTTTCGGCAACTGGAATGGCCGGGAAAATTACGGGGTCTGGCTGGAAAAGTCGGGTCTGCGGCAGGAATTCGTTTCCATTGAAATCATCGAACAACAGGGACGCCTGGACGAGGCGGAGAAGCGGTACGCGGAGCTGGCACGGGACCGGGCGTCGAATCGCTGGCTGACGCTGTTTTACCTGAGCCACGGTCTGGCGCGCGAGTACGCGGGGAGCGCGGGCGCGCGGGATATGGCGGCGCCGGTGGATTCGATCCGGTCGATGGACGAGGTGGCCGAGCAATGCCGCGTGAGCATCGCGTTGCGGGATTTCCCTCGAGCCCGCGCGCTCGCGATGAAGTTCGATCGCAGCCGGCCTCACAATCTGATCGGGAAGATCACGCTCTACGAGGCCGCCTTGCTCGAAGGCGATGCGGCTGCGGCCGGCCAGGCGCGCGAAGCGATCGTTGCGCTGAAAACGAACCGCAAGGCCTACCGGGTCGCGCAGGAGGTGCTTTCGGGAAAACGGTCGGCGGCGGACGTGAAGCCGGGTGATTTTGACTGGAAAAGCGACCAGTATGCTTCGCAGGGAGCGACGGCGTGTGCCCTGCGCTTGTACGAGATCGGCGAGCCGGCGGCGGCGACGGCGCTGCTCGATGCGGCGTTGCGGCGTGAAGGAGGTTATCTGGAGGAAGCGGGGCGGTTGCGCGCGCTGGTGCTGCATCCGCCGGGATCGTCGCCCTTGTTATCGGAGGCGGCAGTGGAGGCCGGGCCGAACGCGAAGGCCGTTACCGCTGGAAGCGGCGGTTGAGTTCGCCGTGCGTGAGCTCGACGTGGGTGGGGCGGCCGGCGGGGCTGGTGTGCGGGGCCGCGCAGGCGAAGAGTTGCGCGACGAGCGTCTGCATCTCGGCAGCAGAGGGGGTCTCGGCGAGGCGCACGGCGCGGGCGGCGGAGAGGCGGGTGAGAAATTGGCGGGCGGCGGCGAGGTCGCGCTCGGGGAGTTGTCCGTCGCGCAGGGCGCCGAGCAGGTCGCGCAGGAAGGGCGACGCGGCGGCGGGGTCCATCCAGTCGGGAATGCCCTCGATGCGGAAAAAATTGCGGCCGAATTCGGCGACCTCGAAGCCGTGTCCGGCGAGGAATTTCAGACGGTCGGTGAGGAGCGCGCTGGCGACGGGATCGAGTTCGAGCGGGATGGGAAGGAGCAGGCGCTGCGTGGCCACGGTGTGGTCGGCAAACTGTTTTTCGATCCGCTCGAAAAGGATGCGTTCCTGCGCGGCGCGGCGATCGAGGAGGACGAGGCCGGCGGCGGTTTCGAAGAGCGCATAGGTGCCGTGAGCCAGCCCGATGTAGCGCCAGGCCGTGGCCGCCGGTGTCGGCAACCGGGGAGGGGGGGAGGGGGGGAGCGGTCCGGAGCCGGAGAGTGGCGGCGGTGTGGGCGTAGGCGAGTCTGCCGGCCGCGGAAGAGAAGGCATCCGGGCAGCGGCAGCCGGAGCATGTGTCCCCGGTGTCTCCTCTGTCCCATAGCTCCCATGCCCGGAGACTGCCGCCGGCGTGGCAGCGGTGCGGAGTTGCGGGAGGGGCGGTGAGAGGGGAGAAAGGGGAGGTGTGGGAGACAGGGGAGATAGGGGCGGCGGGGCGGGCGGCGTGGAGAGTTCACGGAGGGTTTGCAGGATGCCGCGGATGACGAAACCGCGCACCTGCGGTTCGCTGCGGAAACGCACCTCGCGTTTGGCCGGGTGGACGTTGACGTCCACGAGCGCGGGGTCGATGTCGAGGAAGAGAAACGCCGCCGGATAGCGGCCTTTCGGGAGCGAGTCGTGGTAGCTCTCGATCAGCGCGTAGGCGAGCGTGCGGTTGTCGACGGGACGCTGGTTGACGAAGGTGATCATCTCGTGGCGCGTGGCGCGGCCGGCGCCGCCGGGACGGGCGATGAGGCCGCGCAGCTCCATGCCGTCCTGGTGGAGATTGACGGGAATGAGCGTCTCGGCGAGCTGGTTGCCGAAAATCTCGGCGACGCGGTCGCGGAGATCGGGGCACTCGGGCGAGCGGAAGATGACGCGGCCGTTTTCGATCAGGGTGAACGAGACCGAGGGGAAGGCCAGGGCGTAGAGGCGCACGCAGGCGATGATGTGCGCGGATTCGGTGGCGTCGGTCTTGAGGAACTTGCGGCGGGCGGGGACGGAGTTGAAGAGCTGGGCGACCTCGATGCGCGTGCCGGTGGCGCGTCCGCATTCGCGGACGTGGACGAGGCGGCCGCCGTTGACGAGGATCTCCGTGCCGGCGTCGCTGGCGGCGGGGCGCGTCTGTAATGTGAAGCGGGATACGCTGGCGATGGAGGGGAGCGCCTCGCCGCGAAAACCGAAGGAGCCGAGGCGGTTGAGGTCGTCGGCGGCGGAGATCTTGCTGGTGGCGTGGCGTTCGATGGAGAGGAGGGCGTCGTCGCGCGTCATGCCGTGGCCGTTGTCCTCGATGCGCATGAGGGCGCGGCCGCCGTGGGCAAACTCCACCTCGACGCGGGTGGCGCCGGCGTCGAGGGCGTTTTCGACGAGCTCCTTGACGACGGCGGCGGGGCGTTCGATCACCTCGCCGGCGGCGATCTGGTTGGCGACGCGGTCGGGGAGCCGGCGGACGGGTTTCATATTAATCACGGAAACACGGAAACGGGGGTAGCAGAGGACGGACCGATACCGGCGCGCCTGTGCGGGCGAAAATGTTTCCCGGAAAGTGAACCACAGAGACACCGAGACACAGAGGGCACACAGAGAGTTATGTTTTTTCTCTGTGGTCCGATTCTCTGTG